>NZ_CP043568.1:5005021-5317835 GCF_014076415.1 Comamonas testosteroni | reverse complement strand
CCGCAGCAGGCGGATGCATCGCGGGTCAAGGTCTCGCCCAACGGCAGCTCGGGTGCGGGCGCGGGGCGCTTTGGCGAAGGACCTGAGACTCGCAATCCAGACGGCACCAGGAAGCTGCCCAAGGGCGCTCAGGAAATGGCCGACGGTCTGGCCCAGGGCCTGAGAAAGGTCGATGGCAAGGAAGTGGCGCTGAACTGCGCGCTGGCGGTGGACAACATCCGCAGCCAGATCGAGACCATGCTGGAAAACGGCCAGAAAAATCTCAGGGGCGGCTATATCACCCAGGCCCAGTACGACAGCTCGGCGGGCAACTTCGTGAAGCTGCGCTCGCAGGCCACGGTCAGCGACTGCAAGGCCGCCACGGGACGCTCGCGCGATATGTACCAGTGCATGACCAGCATGCACAACCACCTGGTCGGCTGCGCCGAAAAGCACAAGCCCTGAGCAGTTCAGCCGGTTCTAGAACACGTTCTCAGGTTTCGGCCCACATCCGCAACAGGTTGTGATAGTGGCCGGTCAGACTCACGGTCTCCCCGGTTTCGCCGAATTTCCCGCGCAGGCCGGTGATGGCCTGATCCATCTCGAACAGCAGGGCCCGGCGCGCGTCGTCGCGCACCATGCTCTGGGCCCAGAAAAAGGAGCAGACCCGCTCGCCGCGAGTCACGGGCTCGACCCGGTGCAGGCTGGTGGAGGGGTAGAGGATGAGATCGCCCGCAGGCAGCTTGACCTCGTGCGTGCCGTAGGTGTCGACCACGACCAGCTCGCCGCCCTCGTAGTCCTCGGGCTCGCAGAGAAACAGCGTGCAGGACACATCGGTGCGCAGCCACTGCTCGGAGCCCGCGACCCGGCGTGCCGCGCCGTCCACATGCAGGCCGTAGGTTTCGCTGTCGCTGTAGCGGTTGAACAGCGGCGGCATGGTGCGCGCGGGCAGGGCGGCGCTGAAGAACAGCGGGCTGGCTGCCAGCGCCTGCAAGATGATGCGGCCCTGCTCCTGGGCCACGGGCGAGTGCTCGGGCAGTTGCCGGTTGCGCTTGACCTGGGCGCCCTGGCTGCCCACGGTGGCGCGGCCGTCGACCCAGTCCGCGGCATCGATGGCGGCACGCATGCTGGCGACCTGCTCGCGGCTCAGGACATGGGGGATATGCAGCATCATGGTGAGAATTCTTTGAAATGGAGAAGCCCCGCTTGGGCGAGGCTGCAAGTCGGAAAGTGGATCGCTGTCGCTGAAGACGGCGCGATCCAGGCAAGAGACAGCGAGCAAGCGCCGCCGCGCAGCGAGGCTGTCGTCCCCCTCCGGCGCTCAGCGCCAGAGAGGGGGAAGGCGCGGAGCGCCTCAGGGGGAGAACTTCCAATCAGAACTTGAAGTTTGCCGTCAGACGGGCCGAGCGTGCAATGCCGGGGAAGTAGCGGTAGCCGCTCTTGTTGATGGCTGCCACATAGTCCTTGTCGAACAGATTGAAGACATTGAGCTGGATGTCCAGATTCTTGTTCACGCGGTAGCTGGCCATGGCATCGAACACCCAGTAGGCGTCCGTGTGGTTGGGCGTGCCCACGGCACCGTCGGTGCCGCGCTTGAGGCCGCCCGCATAGCGCGCGCCGCCGCCGATCGTCAGGCCGAAGGGCAGCTGGTAGGTGCTCCACAGGCTGAAGGCATTCTTGGGCGTATAGGTCAGGCCGTTGCTGGCGTCGGCTGCCACCAGGGCGCCGGTGTCGACCTTGGTGTTCTGCACGGTGTAGCCCGCGCTCACGCCCCAGGCCTTGTTGATCTGGCCGATCACGCCCAGCTCCAGGCCCTGCACGATCTTCTTGCCGGTCTGGCCCACGGTGCCGTCGGAGTTGGTGACGATCTCGTTGGTTACTTCGGTGCGGAACAGCGCGCCGCTGAGCATCAGATTCTTTTCCATCAGCTCCCATTTGCTGCCCAGCTCCAGCGTCTTGGCCTTCTGCGGGTCCATATTCGGGTTGGCGGCATTGTTCACGGCGGCCGACAGCGCAAAGTTGCTGCCGCCCGGGGGCTGCTGCGAGAGGGCGTAGTTCATGTACACGCTGCCATTGGGGGCGGGCTTGTAGAGCAGGCCTGCCTTCCAGCTCAGCAAGGTGCCGGATTTGCTTAGGCCGTCCGAGGTGGTGGGCACCACGGTGCCAACAGGTTTGCTGCCGCAGGGCTGGGTGGTCGAGGTGGCCGTGCAGACCGCCATGGCGTTGTACGAGGTCTTGTAGCGGTCCAGGCGCAGGCCCAGATTGGCTTGCCACTGGTCGTTGAACTTCAGCGTGTCGAAGGCATACAGGGCCACGGTGTCGGTCTTGCCCTTGCTGTCGGCGCCGTTGCGTACATAGGCAGGCAGTGTGACGCTGGCGTCGGGGTTGTACACGCTGACCCGGCTGGGTACCGAGCCCGAGGCGGCCAGGCCGTAATTGGTCTGTTCCTCGCGTGTCAGCTCCAGGCCCAGGCTCAGATCATGCAGCACGCTGCCGGTGGCAAGGCTGGTGCTCAGATTGGTCTGATTGGTCAGGATGCGGTTGACCTGATCCTTGGTGTTGATGAGGCGCGCCATCGACCATGTGGATGGATCGGCGGGGTTGGGAGTCTGCAGACCATTGCTGCCGAGCACGCCGCCCACAGAATATCCCTGGCCCATGATGGCCGAGAGCAGATAGTCCTGCTTGGTCTCGCCCCAGCGCGTGGTGTTGCGCAGCTTGGTGGTGGATGTGAAGTCATGCTCCACCTTCAGCGTGGCCATGGTGGCCGTCACATCGTCGTGATCGGAGGCCGTGCCGTAGAAGTTCTTGCTGTTGACGCGTGCTGCCGAATCCAGAAAGGCGCGGCGGCCTGCATAGCCTGCAGCGTCGGGCGAGGTGTAGCCGGGCAGGCCGATGGTGGCAACGCCGCCGTCGGGCACATTGCTCTGCTTGATGTGCAGCAGGTTCACGAACACGCGGGTGGGCGAATTCAGGCCGAAGGCAATCGAAGGTGCAATGCCCCAGCGGTTGTTTTCGATGCCGTTGCGGCCCGCCACATTGGCGTCCTGCGCCATGGCGTTCAGGCGCACGGCCGTGCCGGTCTCGGCATTGACGACGCGGTTCAGGTCGATGCTGGCGCGTTTGTAGCTGGCCGAGCCCAGGCCCAGCGAGCCACCGAAGCTGTTGTTCAGATTGGCCTGCTTGCTCACCAGGTTGATGGCGCCGGTGGGCGCGCTGCGGCCGTAGTCCGTGCCGGCCGGGCCCTTGGTGACTTCGACCTGGTCGATGTTGAACATATCGCGCGAGATCGAGCCGATGTCGCGCACGCCGTCCACATAGATGCTGCTGGAGCTGTCGAAGCCGCGCATATAGACGGCGTCGCCCGTGCTGGTGTTGCCGTTCTCGCCTGCGTAGAAGGTGCCGGCGCCGGGCACATTGCGCAGCGCCTCGGTCAGCGTGGTGGCGCCTTGCTCCTGCAGCAGCTGCTCCTTGATGACGTTGACGGTCTGGGTGGTGTTGACCAGCGGCTGGGTGAATTTGGGCGAGGACAGCTGGCCCGGTGTGTAGCCGGTGTCGGCATTGCCTTCCACCTTGACTTCCTTGAGTGCGGTTTCCGCAGACTGGGCCAGAGCCGGCAGTGCCAGGGTGGCACCGGCCAGCACGGTGGCGCAGGCGACCAGGCCGGCGGAGGAAGGCAAGCGGCCTGCGGAATGCTTGCGGCTTTGGATATAGATGTTGGATTGAGCCATGTTGAAAGGACTAGGAGTGAAGACAGATGGCTGGCTGGTACGGGCTGTCTGCACTTGTGATGCGACCGCAGACACGGGTGGCGTCCGGGCGAAGTCCTGGCTGGCTAAAGCGTACTCGGGTACGAATTCATTGAATGATAATGATTCTTAATAAAACTTTGCGAAAATTTACGGAGAATCATGTCTGGCGTTGTTGCACAGCAACATGGTCGGGGTAGGCGGGCACTCGCTTCACTTCGGATATGAGAGCTACTGCCGCCTTTCCTATATGCATTTCAAGGTGCTAGAGCATTGAAATCATGGAGCAGCATGCGCTGGCTGCTTCCTTTTTTGAAAGTCTTTACGGTCGCGTCGCCTGGGCGCTGTCCCTGGCCTGCAGCAGCAGCCCATGCAGCAAGCCCTGCTGGGCTTCGGGAAAGTCGCTGAGCAGCTCGGTGGCTATCTGCTCGCGCCGGTGTCTGAGCTGATCGAACAACTGCTGTCCCCGGGCGCTGAGCTGCAGGCAGCGCACGCGCTTGTCGGCTTCGCTGGCCGAGCGCTCCAGCCAGCCCTTGTCCTGCAACTGGGCCAGGGTACGCGCCATCTGGGCCTTGTCGGTGTGGCTGTGCTCGACCAGTTCCTTTTGCGTGATGCCGGGGTGGCGACCGGTGTGCATGAGGATGCGGAATTCGTTGAAGGTCAGCCCCGGTTGCACTGCTTCAAGCGACTCAAGCAGGCGCGCGCGAAACAGGTGCAGCAGATCGTGCAGCACTTCAAACACATCGGCGGCGATGGATGAACTCATGGTGGGAAAGGTTGTTTGTTGACTTAGTCAACTTATTAAGGGATATTTGGTGGACTTTATCAACTTAATGAAAATCATGTCCAACAACGAGACAGTGTCCATCATGCAGCGTGTACGCCACGAATTCCGCTCCCGCCATGTGCAGCTGCTGGCGCGCGAGCAGCTCAGCCCCGGCTTTATCCGCCTGACCCTGGGCGGCCCCGAACTGGCAGGCTTTGTCAGCGCGGGCTTTGACGACCACACCAAGCTCATCCTGCCTCAGGCCGGGATGGATAGGCCCAATCTGCCGCAGATGGTCGACGGTCGCCCGCACATAGCCGGCGAGCGCCCCACCATGCGCGACTACACGCCGCTGAACTACGACGCCGCCCGCAACACGCTGCAGCTGGAGTTCGCCGAGCATGGTTCTGGCCCCGCCGTGGAATGGGCGCGCACAGCCCCCATCGGTCAGTGGCTGGGTCTGGCCGGCCCGCGCGGCAGCCTGGTCGTGCCCGCCGATCTGGACTGGCATGTGCTGCTGGGCGATGAAAGCGCCATGCCCGCCATGGAGCGCCGCCTGGCGGAATTGCCGGCCGGCAGCCGCGCCATCGTGCGGGTGCAGATCGGCAACCCGGCAGACCAGCGCCGCTGGAGCAGCGCTGCTGCGCTGGACCTGCAGTGGGTGAGTTCGCTGGCCGATGCGGTGGATGCGCTGGAACTGCCCGAAGGAGACGGCTTTGTCTGGGCGGCGGGCGAGAATCGTGCCATGGCCGATCTGCGCAAGCGCATTCTGGCCAAGTCCGGTGCCAATCCCAAGCGCATGCGGATTGCGTCCTACTGGAAGCAGGGCGAGGCCGCCCACCACGAGGAACTGAGCGCGAATGACTGAGGAGGCAACCGCCTTCCTGATCCGCAGTCCTGGGACGCCGAGCACTCGATGCTCTTCCTGCCGCCATCGAGCGTCACTGATCGTGCGTCATCCGACCCGCGTCAGCGGTTGAGCAGGATGGGAGTACCGGCTGCATCGCGCCGCAGCTCGGCCGCGCCGCTGGCCACCAGGCTCTCGATCAGGCTGTCCAGCCATTGCTGTGCCGTTTGGGCATCGAAGTAGTTTTGGTGCAGGGTGCCGAAATAGGGGGTGGCATGAACCCAGTTCTTCAGCTCTTGCACCCTGATGCTTTGCCACTCCAGCAGCTTGTATTTGAGCAGCACCTTGGCGGCATAGCTGGCATGGCGCTCCGGTGCCTGTACAAAGCTGGCCAGCCGCTTGCGGGCAATGCCCAGAGCCGCCTGCACATCGCCAAACAAGCCGCCGTGTCCGGGCACGACAAGGCGGGGCTCCAGGCGCTCGATCACGTCCAGGGTGGCGGTGACTTCGTCAAAGGCGGCAATGCCCTCGATCTCGGGGAAGACCACGCCAAAGCCGTTTTCCCATAGTGCATCGGCAGAGATCAGGATGCGGCTGTCGGGCTCGAACAGAATCACCGAATGCGGATCATGGCCGGGGGCTGCATGGATCTGCCAGTCGCGGCCCGACAGGCGCACCGTGCTGCCGGCCTGCAGCAGACCGGTGATGGCAAAGCGCGGGCATTCCTGGCCCGTGGGGGCATAGCTGAGGGCGGCCTCGTCCCAGTTGCGTACCTGTTCGGCCTGACCCGGAGGGATCAAGGTCTGCACCTGTGGATAAGCCTGCTGCAGTGCGGCATTGCCGCCGCAATGGTCGCTGTGCAGATGGGTGTTGAGAATGCGCGTCAGCGGCTGACCTGCCAGTGTGCTTTCGATCAGCGCCAGGGTTTGCGCGCTATGCGTGACATAGCCGGTATCGATGACGGCAGCGCCTTCGGCATCGCCGGCCTGCGCGGCAAAGACGATGTTGTTGGCCGACAGCCAGCCGCGCTCCAGCACGGTCATGCCGGGTGGCAGTGGGACATGCATTGCCGGGGATGCATTCATCGAACTGGTCTCCTGTGCGGTGCTTTGTGTTTTGCTCAAGCCTAGCAGGCCGCTCATCATGCAGCTGTCGCGCGGACGGGCTGCTCAGTGCTGATCAGTGCGATTCGGCCGAAGACAGGATGTTGCGGCGAATCACCACGGGTTTGCCGCCAAAGCGTTGCTTGGACAGCCAGTGCGCCAGGGCCGAATCGAGATGCGTAGCGTGGCCGGGAAACCAGTCCACCAGGGCTTTGGTCAGATCGCGGCAGAGCGCGACATTGCCTTCGGCGAGCTTGACGCGGACTTCCGCCACGGACTTGAGCACGGCCGCATGCTCGTCGATATGGCAATCGCGTGGAGGAAAGCCGGTGCTCAGCATCCACTGGTCCTCTTCGGCAAAGTGGTGCTGCAGATGGGCCTCCATGGTTTGGAGCAATCCGGGCAACTGCTCGTCGCTGGCGCATTCGAGCCGGCCCGCCAGTTGCACGAACTCCTCGTGAATCTCGTCCATGGCGCCATGGCCCATCAGCAGTGCGTCGCTCCAGGCCAGGGTGGGTGTCTCTCTCATAGTGATCTTCTTGTTGTCAGGCGGGGCCCGCTGCAGAAGAACCATTATGCAATGGGCCGCTAAATGTGGCCGGCCAAAGAAAAAGCCTCCTGGGACTTTGTCTCAAGAGGCTTTGTCTGGTGCGTGATACATGGATCGAACATGTGACCCCTGCCGTGTGAAGGCAGTGCTCTACCGCTGAGCTAATCACGCAATAACTGGTGGGTGATACATGGATCGAACATGTGACCCCTGCCGTGTGAAGGCAGTGCTCTACCGCTGAGCTAATCACCCGAAGACCGCAATTCTAGCAGCAACTTTGGAGACCTTCGGGAAAACTCGTAAATTTTCTGAAAAAACTCAGTTCGACCGCAGCTCGCGCCTCAGGATCTTGCCCACATTGGTCTTGGGCAGCTCGTCGCGGAACTCGATATAGCGTGGCCGTTTGTAGCCTGTCAGCTGCTCCTGGCAGTAGCGCATGACCCGGTCTTCCGTCAGCGAGGGGTCGCTGCGCACCACATAGACCTTGATGGATTCGCCCTGCTGATCGTCCTTGACGCCCACGGCTGCGCATTCGAGCACGCCGGGGCACATGGAGATGACGTTTTCCAGCTCGTTTGGGTAGACGTTGAAGCCGCTGACCACCATCATGTCCTTTTTGCGGTCGATGATGCGGGTGTAGCCCTCGTCGTCCAGCACGCCGATATCGCCGGTACGCATATAGCCGTCGGCCGTGAAGGCCTTGGCGGTCTCTGCCGGCTGGTTGTAGTAGCTGTGCATGACGTTGGGGCCCTTGATGCACAGCTCGCCGGCCTGGCCGTTGGGCAGGTTGCGGCCTTCCTCGTCCTTGATGGCGACCGAGATGCCGGGTAGAGGCAGGCCTATGGTGCCTGTGAACTCCTTGTTGGTCACGGGATTGTTCGTGCCTATGGCACAAGTCTCGCTCATGCCCCAGCCTTCGATCATGGCGCAGCCCGTGGTCTGCTGCCACTGACGCGCCGTGCCTTCGGACGCCGCCATGCCGCCGGCCTGGGAGATGAACAGCTGCGAGAAATCGAGCTGGCGGAAATCCGGGTTGTTGAGCAGCGCATTGAACAAGGTGTTCACGGCAGGCAGCACATGGAAGGGCCGCTTCTTGAGCACCTTCACAAATTTCGGGATATCGCGCGGGTTGGGGATCAGGCTCAGGCTGCCTCCCAGTCGCATGGCGAACAGACTCACGGTGAGCGCGAAGATGTGATAGAGCGGCAAGGCCGCAACAATGTGGGTCTCATTGGCCTTGACCCTGCCTTCCAGCGCAGGGGTGAACCAGGTATGGGCCTGCAGCGTGGCGGCGACGATATTGCGATGGGTCAGTACTGCCCCCTTGGACAGGCCTGTTGTGCCGCCCGTGTATTGCAGAAAGGCAATCGAGTCCAGCGTGGCCGTGCTGGGGATGAGCTTGCGTCCAGCGCCCTCGGTCAGCGCCTTGCTGAACTGGGTGACCTGGCGCTGCTGGCTGCCTGCGCCTGAATCCGAGCCAAGGGGCAGGTCAAAGGCCGGCACCATCTTGGCCAGGTGGCGCACGGCAAAGGTGATCCAGTTTCCATACAGGCCGCCAAGCAGATCGCCCATGCCGGTCAGGCAGATATGACGGATATGGCTGCGCTCCAGCACCTGGGCCAGGGTGTGGGCAAAGTTCTCCAGGATGATGATGGCCGTGGCCCCCGAGTCCTTGAGCTGATGCTCGAGCTCGCGCGCGGTGTAGAGCGGGTTGACGTTGACGCAGGTAAAGCCTGCGCGCAGCACGCCGGCCATGCTGACGGCGAACTGCGGCACATTGGGCAGCATGATGGCCACGCGTGCCCCTGGCTCCAGGCCCAGGCTCTGCAGCCAGGCCCCCATCTGTGCGGATAGCTTGTCCAGCTCGGCATAGCTCATCCAGCGGTCCATGCAGACCGAAAACGGACGCTCTGCATGCTGGGAAAAGGCTTCCTCGAGCAGGTGTACCAGCGAGCGGTACTGCTCGGGCTGTACATCGTGCGGCACATTGGGCGGATAGTTCTTGAACCAGGGAGCGGCAGCGTCCATAGAAGAGGTACCTTGCATAAGCCGCACGTCGTCCTGGGAAGCGGGCGGCGGGTTGAACAAAGAAGGCCAGCGTGCAAAACCTGCGCTGCGGCTGATTCTGCGGATGCGCTCTGTCAGGGTCTACGGGGGCTTGTCCTAGGCGTTGAACGACATGCTTGCTACGCTGCGCGTTAGGAGGTGCCGCTTTGAATACCTGGTTCTGGCGCTGTGTGGTGATGGGTAGCTGGCTGGCGCTGCTGCTCTGGTGCAGCTATTGGTGGTCGCGCTCAGTTGCTGTGGCACTGCTGGGCGCGGGCCTGATTGCGAGCGGGGCCGGGCTGCAACTGGGCACGCAGATGCTGATGATGCGTGCGGTGCTGCGCCGCCGTGGATTGCCGCTGCCGCCCGCCATGGTCGTGCTGCGGGCCTGGCTGTCGGAGTGGCGCTGGGCCTGGCGGCTGTTCGGCTGGCAGATTCCTTTTGGCGAACATGCAGAGCCCGATGGAGCGCCTGAGGATCGAGAGGGCGAGCAGGTGCAAGGACAGGTGGGCGTGGTACTGGTGCACGGCTATTTCTGCAACCGTGGCGTGTGGGCCGTCTGGCTGCGCAGGCTCAAGGCACGCGGCATTCCCTGCATGGCCATGACGCTGGAGCCTGCGCATGGCAGTCCTGTCGATGCCATGGTGGACGATCTCGACAGATGCGTGAAGGAGATTGTCCAGCGCACGCATCGCGCGCCGCTTCTGGTCGCGCACAGCATGGGCGGTCTGGTGGTGCGGGCCTGGCTCAAGCGCCTGGATGCCGACGAGCGTGCGCGCCATGCAGCCCATGTGGTCACCGTGGCCACGCCGCATGGCGGCGCCTGGCTGGCCCGGTTTGCGCAGCGCCTGCCGGCCGTGGACATGCGCGAGGGAAGCGACTGGCTGCAACAACTGGGGCCGCCGCCCGAGGATGTGTCATTCAGCTGCTGGTGCAGCAGCAGCGACAACATCGTCTTCCCCTCCGAACTTGCTATCTTGCCGAATGCGCAATGTCATCAGGTCGACGATGCAGCGCATATGCAACTGCTGTTTGATCCTCGGGTCTGGCAGCACTGCCTGCAGTTGCAGGCGCAACTGCAGGGGCGACCGCCGGCGCGGCAGCGGCAGCATCAGGTTGCCGAGGGGAGGGCCTCAGCAGCCGATGCGGGTGCGCGGGCCTGCGGGTCCTGAATCAGGTGGATGTCGGTGGCGGAAACCAGGGCAATCTTCTGCTCGGCGCAGCGCTGCAGCAGGCCGAACAGCAGATCGCTGCGCGTGCTGTAGACATTGCGCGAGCTGGAGACATGGCCGAAGCTGGTGATGTTGACCACGCTGCCATTGATGGAGTCCACATACATTGAAGGGGCCGGGGTGCTCAGCACGGCCTCATGCTCGGCATAGAGGCCCAGCAGCACCTCGCGCAGCTTGACGATATCGGTGTTCAGCGGCACCGAGAACGCGATCGAGATGCGGCCCAGCGCGCCATCCATGGTCAGGTTCTGCACGGACTTGGTGATGAACTCCGAATTGGGCACGATGACGGTGGATTTGTCATCGGTCTGAATCTCGGTGGCGCGCACGCTGATGCGGCGGATGTCGCCGACCTGATCGCCGATGCGCACGCGGTCCCCCAGCTTCACGGGACGCTCGGCCAGCAGAATCAGGCCCGAGACAAAGTTCTGCGTGATGGCCTGAAGACCGAAGCCGATGCCGACGGACAAGGCGCTGGCCAGCAGCGCCACTTTTTCGAAGCCTATGCCCAGGGCCGCCAGTGTCCACAGGCCGGACAGCAAAATGCCCATGTAGCGGGCCACGGTGCTGATGGAGTTGCGTGCGCCTATATCCAGCTCGGTCTTGGGCAGAAAGGTCTCGACCAGCCAGTGCTGCAAGGCACCAAACAGCGTCAGCCCCGCCACCAGCACCAGCAGGCCGCGCAGAATCGTCATGGGACGCAGGAAGGAGTCGCCCACGGGCAGGCCGTTGGTCAGCGTATCGGCCAGCACGATCAGGCTGCTGGAGTTGCCGAAGGGAGCGATCAGCGCCATCAGCCCCAGCAGCAACAGACAGACACGCGTGAAGGCCGACAGCAGCACGCCGACCTGCTCCAGGCGCGAAGGCCTGAGCCCCGTGCCGGCAGCGAAGCCCTGGCCGATACGGCTCTCGTTGGAGCACAGCCAGGTAAAGAGGTCGTCGGCAAACTTCATCAGCAGCGAGGTCGCCAGAACCACCACGGTGATCCAGACCATTTGCGTGGCTGCGAATACCGAGAAGTTCAGATAGCCGATCAGCGCTGCGATGAGCGCGGCCAGCACCGTCAGATGCCCGCCCAGCCAGGCCAGCATCAGCCAGCGGCTGGTTGTCGCAGGCCGGTAATCGTCACCATGGTGAGCGGCTTTCTCACGCTCGGCCAGTTGCTGGCGCTTGCGTTGCTTGTTGATGACCATCAGCACCGACATGATGAGCAAGGCATAGACGAGCGCAATCAGTCCGTCCAGGGCCACGCTGCTGACGGCGCTGGTGCGTGCGGCAATGTCCACCGCGTTGAGCATCATGGAGAACCAGGTCAGACCGGCGGCTCCCCAGGCAAAGCGTGTGAGCGCAGGGGCGGCGATGTCGTCGATGTTGAGCAGTCGCCAGGTCGGACGCTTGGGCACCAGCAGGCAGGCGCTGACGGAGAGGAAGAAGGCGGCGACAAATGAGGATTGAATCCAGGCATCGGCCACGGTCTGCAGGCGCGGTGCAATCGCGTCTATGGAGCGCAGGCTCTCGATGAATACCAGACTGGCCAGGCCGGGCAGTGCCGTGCCCACTACCAGCATCCAGACGGCCAGACCCGTGCGGCGCAACCGCCCGTTGGGCGCGCGTTCGGAGGCCGCAAATTTGCGGCCCGCATAGCGCAGGCCGATGCGCAGCGGAAACATCACAAACAGTGCCAGGGCGATGCCGGTCAGCGTCGCCGACCAGCCATGTTCGGCAATGGCTGCAGTAAAGCTGATACGGCCCTGGCGTGCCAGGGCTGCAATGCGTTGCAGGTCAGTCGGCAGATGCTCGGCAAACTGCTTCCACAGCGAAGGCGACAGCGGCGATGCCACTTTGCGGGCTATCTGTGCGTTGAACTGCTGGGTGCGGATCTTCTCGATGCTGTCCGTGGTCTGCTTGGCCTCCATGGACAACAGCTTGCCGCGCTTGAGCGCGGAGTCCAGCTCGCTGTGCTGCTGCGCCAGATCCTTGCGCTGCAGGCTCAGTTCGGGGGATTCCTCGCTGCCTTCGGCCACCGGCCCCAGCTGGGCAATGCGAGCGTCGAGCTGCTTGAGCAGCGGCTCCAGCGCCGTGACGGCATTGTCGGCATCTCGTTTGGACTGCAGGGCTTTTTCGGACAGTGCCTGCAGCGTCTCGGAGGTGTCGGCGTCATCGAGCGACTGGCGTACCTTGTCCAGGGTGTTCGATGCTTGTTGAATCTGGGCGATGGACGTGGTCTGGATATCGCCATTGGCGGGCAGCTCGGCCGCTACGGCCAGACCTATGCAAAGTTGGAGCGCTAAAAGCCAGCGCAGCAGTTGGTTGCAGCGGTATTGCATTGTGAAGAAGTGAGTGGGCGGCAGTTTGCCTCTGGCGCTCACTATAGGTGCAATGCTGCGGTCAGGGTTTCAGGTCGCAGCCAAGTCATGCAGGGCTTGCAGCCTGGATATTCTGCGTTGATTGCTATTGAAAATGGAGCTTTATGCGCTTTCCGGAAAAGGACATGAGCCGAATTTCCATCTGAAAATTCGGCTCTTGACCTCGTGCTTGCCGGGGCCCGTTCCGGTATACATCCGCTGACTAAATCAGCTGTTCGCCGGGCAGCAGCTCCTTGGCACCAATGGTGGGCAGCTGACGCAGCTGCTCGTACAGAGGCGCAAAGTCGGCATCGGCCAGGTTCAGCAGGTGGGGCATGTCGTCAATCACGAAATAGGTCTGCTGATAGGTGTCGATCTTGTAGAGCGTGCGCATGGTGCGCTCCAGCTGCAGCGGCAGACGATGCGGCTGCGGGCTGTTGACGCTGTACTCCAGCTCGCCCACGGAGCTGAGAATGCCTGCGCCATAGGCGCGCACACCGCCGCTCTCACGGATCAGACCGAATTCCACCGTGTACCAGTACAGGCGCGACAGCATCTCGCAGGCGCCGAGCTCGGCGGCCTTGAGGCCGCCCTTTCCGTAGGCCTGGATGAAATCGGCCATGACGGGGTTGAACAGCAGCGGCACATGGCCGAAGAGATCGTGAAAGATGTCGGGCTCGACGATGTATTCGAACTCTTCGGGCTTGCGTATCCAGTCCGTGACCGGGAATTTGCGCTGGGCCAGCAGCGAGAAGAACGGTACCTCGGGAATCAGACCCGGAACGCCGACGATCTCCCATCCCGTGGCCTTGAACAGTCGCTCGTTGACTTCCTCGAAGCGCGGAATGCGTTCCTTTGCGCCCAGCGACGGCAGGGCGTCGATGAAATGCTGGCTGGCGCGGCCCGGCAGCAGCGCGGATTGGCGCTCGTAGAGGCGGTGGTAGGTGTCATGCTCGGCCTCGGTATAGGCGGCATAGTCCTGTGTGCAGGTGTAGTCGGCATGGGCACGCGTGTAGTCGCCGCGTGGCGGGCGATCGGACTGGCCATAGACGACGGGGGCCGCGCCGATGCCGCCGGTCATGGCGGTGTTGTTCTGGATGCTGTTCATAGGGCACTCCCTGAGATGAGGGGTCGCGAAGGCTGCAGCCAGAGCTCGTGGCCGGGGCGCAGCAGGGAAAAGGAGATGCGAGCCGGGCGTTGGCTCAGTGCATCTGTATCTGGGCGCGCTTGACGAGCTGGCCGTAGCGCGCATGCTCGGCCTGCACCAGACGGGCAAAGTCCTGCAGACGCAGGTCGTCGCGCACCACGCCCATGGCGTCGAAGTACTGCTGTATATCGGGCCTTTGCAGCGTCTGGGCAAAAGCCTCCGACCAGCGCTTGGCCTGGCTGTCCGTGATGCCGGCAGTGGCAAAGATGCCGAACCAGGTGGTCAGATTCATGCCCTTGATGCTGTCGTCCAGGCTGGGCACTTCCGGCAGAGCCGGCAGCGGCGAGCGCCAGGTCACGCCAATGGCCTTGAGCCTGCCGGCCCGCAGATGAGGCAGGGCCGATGCGATGTTGTCGAACATCAGATCGGCCGTGCCCTCGAGAAGGGCCGACAGAGCCGGTCTGGCCCCGCCAAACGGCAGATGCTGCAACGGAACCTGGGTCAGCGACTGGAACCACTGGCCCGCGATGTGACCGATGCTGCCGTTGCCCGCCGAGGCATAGCGCAGAGGCTGCCGGTGCTTGGACATGAAGCGCAGCAAATCTTCCGGTGTGTAGATGCGCCACTGCATGGCCAGTTCGCTGCGCATGACCAGCACATGGGGCATGCGGGCCACGAGTGTCAGCGGCTGAAAGTCGCGCAGCGGATCGTAGGGCAACTGGGGGTTGAGCCAGGGCAGGATGGCATGTGTGGCCACGGCGCCCATCAGCAGCATGGGATCGCGCGCTCCCGCTCTGGCCACCATGGCTGCACCCGTGGCACCACCGTCTCCTGCGACATTGAGCACATTGATATTGCCCAGGACCGTGGTTTCCTGCGTCAGCTTGCGCGCCGCCCGATCCAGCGGCCCGCCCGCAGCATAGGGCACTACCAGCGAGAGTTCGTTGCGGCTGCGGCTGGTATTCGCTGGCAGGGCGCTCGCATCCCTGGCAGCATGCGCGCTGTCCGCGATCAGAGAGGTCGCTGAGGCCACTGCCAGGGACATGGCCTGGCGGCGGGAAAGGCGCCAGGTGTCGGCAGGCGCGTCCATCCCCGGCGATCTGCAGTCCTCTGGGGCTGTAGCGGGTGGCTGATGTGGTCGCGACACTGGATCCTTCCGGGCGTTGAAGCTGGCTGCAACGCCTCACGCCAGGCGTGGATGCGGCAGTGCAGCATGACGGGAAGTATAGGGACGGAAATCGGCTGCCACATAGTCCGTTCGATGGAGTGGTAACCATTGGTATCTTTTTGATGTATTGCGTAGCGCCGGAGCCCACGCCGGCCATCCTGCAAGCGAGCAGATGAGGCGGGTGCAGGCCGAGGTGGCGCATGGCAGGCTCTTCGTTGATGTGGCTCAGGTCTTGAGCACGCCGCGGCGCATCTGGTCGAGTTCCATGGTCTCGAACAAGGCCTTGAAATTGCCCTCGCCAAAGCCGCTATTGCCCTTGCGCTGGATGAACTCGAAGAAGATCGGGCCCAGCTGGTTTTCGCTGAAGATCTGCAGCAGCAGCTCGCCGGGCTGGCCGTCCACCAGGATGTTGCGCGCCAGCAGCTCGGAAATGGGCTCCTGCAGCTCGGGGATGCGCTTGGGCAGCAGCTCGTAATAGGTCTCGCTGGTATTCAGCAGCTTGATGCCGTTCATCTGCAGACCATCCACGGTGTCATAGAGATTGGTCGAGCCCAGCGCGATGTGCTGTATGCCTTCGCCGTGGTACATGTCCAGATATTCCTGAATCTGGCCAGCCTTGTCGTTGCCTTCCTCGTTGATGGGAATGCGGATCTTGCCGCAGGGGCTGGTCATGGCCTTGCTCTTGACGCCTGTGGCCTGGCCTTCGATGTCGAAGTAGCGAATCTCGCGGAAGTTGAAGATGCGCTCGTAGAACTCGGCCAGCTCGGCCATGCGGCCGCGGTAGACGTTGTTGGTCAGGTGGTCGATATAGGTCAGGCCCAGGCCCTCGGGGTGCAGGTCGGCACCGGGCAGAGGCTCGAAGTCCACATCGAAGAAGCTGATATTGCCCAGGTCACCGTCCTTGGCGCCATTCTTGCCGCGCCACTTGTCGATGAAATAGATCAGGGAGTCGCCAATGCCCTTGATGGCGGGAATGCTCAGTTCGCCGGGGGCCGCCTGCTGGGCATAGCCCCAGGCGCCCAGCGAAGTGGCGCGCTCATAGGCGTACTTGGCGTCGTTGACGCGGATGGCGATGGCGCAGACGCTGGGGCCGTGCAGACGCGCGAAGCGCTGGGCAAAGCTGTCTGGCTCTGCATTGATGATGAAGTTGATCTCGCCCTGACGATACAGGGTCACGTTCTTGCGACGGTGCTTGGCGATGGCCTGAAAGCCCATGCGCTCGAACAACTGACCCATGGCCACGGGGTCGGGGGCCGCGTATTCGACGAACTCGAAGCCGTCCGTGCCCATGGGGTTGTCCCAGGTCTGGAACTGGCTGGCGTTGCTTTGGGTCAGCGGGGCGTTCATGGCAGAGGTCTCCATCGGGTAGGGGTGCAACACATGAAGAACAGGTGTCGACGATGGATGCACTGTAGGACAGGGCGCGGACAAGCTTCATGCAAAAATGCCTTGGCTGCAAACAGCTCATTGCATGAAAATTGCGTAAAAAATTGATTTCGTGCAATTTAAATGGTTATCAAGGGTTAACCATTAATAAAAACTGCGCTGTTTTTATAATCTGCCGCCATGAGTTCCATGCACACCATCGACAAACTGGATAAGGCGATTTTGCGCCGTTTGCAGGCCAATGGCCGAGAAACTTATGACGTCATCGGGGAACAGGTTGGGCTGTCGCCCAGCGCCGTGCTGCGCCGTGTCAAGCGGCTGGAGGAAAACGGTGTCATCGACCGCTATGTGGCTCTGGTGCAGCCCGAGACCGTGGGCCTGGGGCTGACAGCCTATATCAATGTGCGTCTGGAAAAATACACCGAAACCAGCAAGCGCAATCCCATGGATGTGTTCCGCGCCAGCGTGCAGACCTGGCCCGAGGTGGTGGAGTGCGTCTCCCTCACTGGCGAGATGGATTATCTGCTGCGGGTGGTGGTGGCGGACATGCAGCATTACAGTCGTTTCATCATGGACACGCTGCTCAAACACCCCAGTGTGCAGGATTGCAAAACCAGCTTTGTCATGGACCGGGTCAAGGTCACGACGGCGGTGCCGCTCTAGGCCTTCGTAGAGGTCCTTCATTCGGACCATGACCTAGCCGGAAACAGACGCTAAGGTGTTGAATTAGCGGAAAATCCTTACAGGATTGTTGCAATGCAACATGTGGCTTGTGAAACCTCGGGTTTTTACCTATATTTCAGGCTATGAACCTCCCCAAAGACTGGTTGACATCGCCCTGGCAGGCCGGCTCCGGCTGGCTGCGAGACATGGGCAAGTCCCATGGCGCCGAGCGTCGCTCGCCGTCCTTGGTCCCCATCCGTTCGCTGAGCCCGCGCCACCGGGACCGCATCACCAAGCATCTGCTCAAGCTGGATGCGCGTGATCGCTATCTGCGCTTTGGCTATGCGGCCAACGACGAGCAGGTGCGCCGCTATGTCGAGCAGCTCGATTTCGAGCGCGACGATATCTTCGGCATCTTCAACCGCCGCCTGGAATTGATCTCCATGGCGCATCTGGCCTTTGCCGGCCACCCCGAGCATGAGAAATGCGCAGAATTTGGCGTTTCCGTGCTCAAGAGTGCGCGCGGCAAGGGACTGGGGGCACGTCTGTTTGCACGTGCAGTGCTGCATGCGCGCAGCAAGAACGTGAGCATGATGTTCATCCATGCGCTGTCCGAGAACACGGCCATGCTCAAGATTGCGCGCAATGCGGGTGCCACGGTCAAGCGAGAAGGTTCGGAATCCGAAGCCTATCTGGAGCTGCCGCCTGCCGACTTCGAGACCCATGTCAGCGACCTGGTGACCGAGCATCTGGGCGAGATGGACTATCAGCTCAAGAAGCAGGCCGTCAATTTCTGGGCTTTCCTGGCCGGTGTGCAGGAAGTGCGCAAGGGCGTGCAGGAAGGCCGGCACAAATCAGGCGAGTAAGTCGTCTGGTGAAGCCGGCAAGGCTGCAGCCCAATAAAGACAAGCGCAAGCAGATATCAAAAGAGCTTTGACTGAGTGTGCTCGGTGACAGCCGCTCATGGCTTTTGTGAGCTAGCAAGCCGTCTGTCAACACAATCCGTTATTCTTGGTGACTTGTTCGACTACCGCACGTCCTGCACTCCAAGACAGTGTCTGACCCCCATCCTGCGCGACTTCCCGAGAAGGAAGACAAGCGAAGCTTCCTGCAAAAGGTGGCTGAGTTCATCCATCCAGCACCGGAGTCTCCCGATGAACTGATCGAAACCCTGGCCGAAGCCGAAGACAATCAGGTCATCGGCACCGAGTCGCGTGTCATGCTGGAGCGCGTGATTCGCATGGCCGACATGAGCGCCGGAGAAGTCATGGTGGCCGCGCCACGCATGGATCTCATCAATATCGACGCTCCGTATGAAGAAATCCTGCACCAGGTTCTGACCACGGCGCATTCGCGCTTTCCGGTCTACCAGGGCGAGCGCGAGAACATCATTGGCATTCTCATGGCCAAGGATTTGCTCAAGCTGCAGCGCTCTCCCACCCTGAACATTCGTGCTCTGGTGCGCCCTGCCGTCTTCGTGCCCGAGAGCAAGGGCCTGAACGACCTGCTGCGTGAGTTCCGCGCCAATCGCAATCATCTGGCCGTCGTCATCGACGAGTTTGGCCGTGTGGCCGGCCTGGTGACGATTGAAGATGTGCTGGAGGAAATCGTCGGCGAGATCGAGGACGAGTTCGACATCCCCGAGGACGAGGGCGATATCTTTGCTCTGGCCGACAACAGCTATCGTGTTGCGGGCGATGCCAGCATCGAGCATGTGAGCGAGGAGTTCGAGACTTCGCTGCATGCCAGCGACCCCGATGCCGAGTTCGATACCATTGGTGGACTGATTGCCCATGAAATCGGCCATGTGCCCAAGCGCGGCGAGCAGATTCATCTGGGCGGGCTGGAGTTCACCGTGCTCCATACCAAGGGCGGCGCGGTGCGCTGGTTCAAGGTGGTGCGCGATCCTTCGTCAGACAGCTTGGTTCGCAACTGATCGCGACCTGCGCAAATTCGGGGCAGGCCTGGTGTGATGCCGGTGGAAATACTGGTTGTGCCTCTTGGTTTTCACAAGTCTTGGCGATACTTCGTATGCTTGAATTCACCCAACCGCCCGGTTGGGTGTTTTGTTAGTGCCTGCTGATTCCTATGACCAACACTGCCTCTACCGTTCAGACCGCTGCTGCCAGGCCTAAAGGCTGGATGAGCTGGCTTTTGATGCTGATTGCAGGCGGACTGCAGGCCTTCTCTCTGGCCTGGCCCTGGGCTCGCGGCCAGGGCGACGGCTGGCTGAGCTTGGTCGGAGGCTATGGCCGTCCGCTGTGGTGGCTGCAGATCCTGTCGCTGGCGGTGCTGGTTCATGCGCTGCTGGCTGCCCGTACCGCCGCTCAGGCGGCGGGCCGGGCCTGGCTGTTCGGCACGGCCTGGCTGGCGGCCACTTTCTGGTGGCTCTTCATCTCCATGCACACCTATGGCGGATTGGCGGCGCCATTGGCGGTGGCCGCCGTGTTGGCGCTGGCGGGCTTTCTGGGCGGCTATTACGCCGTGGCTGCATGGTGTTTCAAGCGTTTGGCAAAGGCGCCGGATGCATTGTCGGCGATGGTCTTTGCTGCACTATGGACGCTGGCCGAGCTGGCGCGTGGCTGGCTCTGGACCGGTTTCCCCTGGGGGGCAGGCGGCTATGCCCATGTGGAAGGCCCGCTGGCCGTGCTGCCGCGCTGGATTGGCGTCTACGGAGCGGGGTTTGTGGCGGCCTGGGCTGCAGCCTGGCTGGCGCTGCTGGTCTGGCGCATGCAGAGCAGATCGGCATTGCTGAAATTCAAGCAGGCCCTTGCATCTGCGGTGGCACTGGGTCTGGTCTGGGGCGGGCTGTGGTGGTCGCGTGATGCTGCCATTGAAGCACCTGGTCAGCAGCCCGGCATGAGCGTGGAGCTGCTGCAGGGCAATATTCCTCAGGATGAGAAGTTTGAAATGGGCTCGGGCGTGGTGGTGGCACTGCGCTGGTATGCCCAGCAGTTGCATGACGCCAGCGCCCAGTTGGTGGTGGCGCCCGAGACAGCGATTCCACTGCTGCCCCAGCAGCTTCCTGAAGGCTATCTGGACTTTGTGCGCGCACCGTTTGTCGCCAAGGAATCCCGCCGTGCGGCTCTGGTGGGCCTTCCGCTGGGCAACTGGGACCAGGGATTTACCAATACGGTCGAAGGTTGGTTGCCAGGGCAGGCTCAGGCATATCAGTACGACAAGCACCATCTGGTGCCGTTTGGCGAGTTCATTCCACCCATGTTCCGCTGGTTCACCGAGCTCATGGATATTCCGCTGGGCGACTTCAATCGCGGCGCACTGGGCCAGCCTTCCATGAGCTGGGCGGGCGAGCGCCTGTCACCCAATATCTGCTACGAGGATTTGTTCGGCGAAGAGCTGGCGGCCCATTTCGGCAATGCGGCGACGGCACCCACGGTGCTGGTCAATCTGAGTAATATCGGCTGGTTTGGCGACTCCGTGGCCATCGATCAGCATTTGTCCATCAGCCGCATGCGCGCGCTGGAGTTCGAGCGTCCCATGTTGCGCGCAACGAACACCGGAGCCACAGTGGTGATCGATCACAAAGGGCAAGTGGTGAAAGCACTGGCACCTTTCGAACGTGCAGTGTTGCAGGGCCGGGTGCAGGGGCGCGACGGGCTGACACCTTATGCGCGCTGGGTACATGCCTTGGGCCTGCTGCCTTTGACGCTGTTGTGCCTGGCGCTTTGTGCGCTGGCCTGGCGGTCCTCGAAAAGGCCGGGGAAGGCGTAGTGGCGCGCACGGAATAAGCCACGTCGGCATCAGCGGCTGTGGCATTTGTGGCAGAGTCTTGGGCCTGAAAACGGGTATTGTGTCCCGGGTAGGGGCGCGAGCCTTGATAATCCCAGGTTGTACCGCCCGCAGTGGGCGCGCGCAGCGGGCGCGGGTCCCGTCACCCAAAATACAGAGTAACAGGTAGCTTGCACAGGCTGCCGCGGAGCAATTGAGAGAATGGCTGAATCTTTTTCCTACGAACAACTGATCGCGTCCGGCGAAGGCAAGCTGTTTGGTGCCGATAGCGGACGTCTGCCCCTGCCTCCCATGTTGATGTTCGATCGCATCACACATATCTCCGAGGACGGCGGTGCCCACGGTCTGGGCAAGATTGTTGCGGAACTGGACGTCAAGCCCGATCTGTGGTTCTTTGATTGCCACTTTCAGGGCGACCCCGTCATGCCCGGTTGCCTGGGCCTGGACGCCATGTGGCAGTTGATCGGCTTTTACCTGACCTGGCTGCGTCTGCCAGGTCGCGGTCGAGCCCTGGGTGCGGGTGAAGTCAAGTTCACCGGTGAAGTGGGTCCCGATGTCAAACTCGTGACATATGAAATTGATATCAAGCGAGTGATCAAGCGCAAGCTGAACATGGCCATCGGCGACGCACGCCTGCTGGCCGACGGCAAGGAAATTTACGTGGCCAATGACCTGCGCGTGGGTCTGTTCCTGCGTGAAGGTGATGCCAAGGGAACGGCAGCATGAGCAAGAAGCGGGTAGTGATCACCGGCGCGGGCATTGTCTCGTGCATCGGCAATGACCTGGCAACGGTGGAGGCCTCGCTGCGCGAGGGCAAGAGCGGCATCAAGGCCATGCCCCAGTTCACGGAGCTGGGCATGCGCTCGCAGGTGGCAGGCATTCCCGAGATCGATATCGAGGCGCGTATCGACCGCAAGCAGTTGCGCTTCATGGGCGATGCTGCGGCTTATTCGCAGATCGCTCTCGAAGACGCGATCAGGCAAGCCGGTCTCACGCCCGAACAGGTGAGCAACCCGCGCACCGGTCTGATCATGGGCTCGGGCGGAGGCTCGCCGGCCAATCAGATCGAGGCAGCCGATACGCTGCGTGAAAAAGGTATTCGCCGCGTGGGCCCTTACCAGGTCACACGCTGCATGAGCTCCACGGTGTCGGCTTGCCTGGCAACCAACTTCAAGGTCAAGGGCATCAACTACTCCATCACCTCGGCCTGCTCCACCTCGGCCCACTGCATCGGTGCAGCAGCCCAGCAGATTGCCTGGGGCATGCAGGATGTGATGTTTGCCGGCGGTGGCGAAGAGCTGTCCTGGGGCATGTCGCTGCTGTTCGACGGCATGGGTGCCATGTCCAGCAAGTACAACGAGACGCCCGAAAAGGCATCGCGTGCCTACGATGCCAACCGTGACGGCTTCGTGATCGCCGGCGGCGGCGGTGCGGTGGTGCTGGAAAGCCTGGAGCACGCGCTGGCGCGTGGTGCCAACATCCTGGCCGAAGTGGTGGGCTTCGGTGCCACCAGCGACGGCGAAGACATGGTCGCTCCCTCGGGCGACGGCGCAATCGCCTGCATGAAGCAGGCCATGGAAACCGTGGATGCGCCCATCGACTACATCAACACCCACGGCACATCGACCCCTGTGGGCGATATGCAGGAAGTGCGTGCCATGCGCGAGCTGTTCGGTGACCAGGTACCTCCGTTTTCGTCCACCAAGTCGCTGACCGGCCATTCGCTGGGCGCGACCGGTGTGCAGGAAGCAATTTACTGCCTGATCATGCTGAACAAGGGCTTTATCGCCGGCTCGGTGAACGTGGACACGCCTGACCCGCTGCTGGGCAATATGCCTCTGGTCACCCAGACCCGCGATGCCGAGCTCAAGACCGTGCTGTCCAACAGCTTTGGCTTTGGCGGCACCAATGCCTCCCTGGTGCTCAAGCGCTGGGAAGGGCAGTAAGCGCCGGAGTCTTGGATCGCGAGCCCGCTTGGCCTTGAGGTAAGCGGGCTTTTTTCTGTCGTCGACTACTGTCTCCCCCATGAAGATCGCAATTCTTGACCGTGATGGCACCCTGAACCAGTGGGGCGCTCAAGGCTTCATTGGCCGGCCCGATGAATGGGTTGCTGTCCCCAGTGCGCTGGAGGCCGTTTCGCGCCTGAACCGTGCCGGCTGGCATGTGGTGGTCGCCACCAATCAACCTGGGCTGGGTCGCGGGCTGTTCGATGTGATCGAGCTCAACGCCGTGCACGCCAAGATGCATAGGGAGATGGCTGCAGTCGGCGCGCGGGTGGAGGCAGTGTTTTTTTGCCCGCACGCTCCCGATGAAGACTGCCAGTGCCGTAAACCAGGCGTAGCGTTGTTCGAGCAGATTGCCGATCGCTACGGTGCGGAAGGCCATGAAATCTGGGCCATTGGCAGCGGCGTCGAGCATTTGCAGGCGGGCAAGGCTCTGGGCGCCCACCTGGTGTTTGTGGAGTCCACCGCCAGGCCCGAGTGCAGCAGCGACGCCGACCTGCCTGAAGGCAGCGAGCGCTATCCAGATCTGGAGGCCGTGGTGAATATGCTGCTGCCGCTGGGAGGCGGTGAGGATGCTCAACCCCTGGATTCGGCGCCTGCCCCGCATTGAGCCCGGGTTTCAGGTCAAAATAGACTCAACTGCAGGAAAGAGCGGCGCAAGCTGCTATGTTTCTTGTTGATAACCGTGCCAAATCAATGGGCCAGGCTTCAGGTCTGTGCTCACGTCATTCGATTGCTGTCATGTCCCTGATTCGCTCCGTCCTCCACATGTTGTGGATGGCTATTACCGTCATTCCCTACACTATCGCGGTGCTGCTGGCCAAGTGGACCAGCGGCTCATCGGCCAAGGCATACAGCGCTGCCCGCGCCTGGCTCAAGCTCTCGGTGGACAGCGCCCGCGTGATCATGGGGGTCCGGTATCAGGTGCAGGGCATGGAGAACCTGCCTGCGGACCCGAGTCAGGGGGTGGTGCTGCTGGTCAAGCACCAGTCCACGTACGAGACCTTTCTCATGCCTGCCATCATGCCGCGCCCGCTGGCCTATGTGTTCAAGAAGGAGCTGCTGAAGGTGCCATTCTTCGGCTGGTCCATCGGTGCACTGGACATGATCCACATCGACCGAGCCCAGCGCTCGCGCGCCTTTCACAAGGTGGTGGAGCAAGGCAAGCGCCTGCTCGATCAAGGCATCTGGGTCATCATGTTTCCCGAGGGGACACGTGTGAATCGCGGAGAGGTGGGCGAGTACAAGACCGGCGCCACCCGTCTGGCCATCATGACGGGGGCGCCCGTGGTGCCGATTGCTGTTACCTCGGCCAAGTGCTGGCCGCGCAAGGCCTTCATCAAAAGGCCCGGCGTGGTGGATGTTTCCATAGGCAAGCCCATTTCTTCGGTGGGCCGCAAGCATGACGAGCTGATGGTCGAGGTCGAGGCCTGGATCGAGTCCGAAATGCAGCGCCTGGACCCCGAGGCCTACCGCAAATAAGGCAAAACTGCCCATGTCCACAGGCGATAGCTTGCAGCAAGCTTGGCAATGGCTGGTGCCGCCTGTGGTGGGGGATAGGCAGGGCGGGTTGGTGCCGCGCAAGCGCCGGCCCAGCGGCCCTGAAGCCATTGAACGGCGTTTGGATCAATCCGAGCTGGAATTTGAGAATAGTCGGCCTGTAGCGCCCGTCAGTATTTCGGTGGGCGCTATTGATTCTGAAGAGGACGAGCTGCCTGCAGAGCCCGCACTTCTGGTACATCCAGAAGCCAGCCACAGCGCCCGCTTGCAAGGGTGTGAGGTGGCTTATCTGCTGCGCCGTTCGGCGCGCCGCAGCATCGGCTTCAGCGTAGGGCAGCAAGGGCTTGAAGTCACCGCTCCGCAATGGGTGGCCATGTGCGAGATCGAATCAGCGCTGCAGACCAAGGCCGGCTGGATTGTGCGCAAGCTGCAGGAAGCCGGACAGCGACAGCAGATCAAGCAGGAAGCGCGCATTCTCTGGCAGGATGGAGGCGTGCTGGACTATCTGGGGCAGCCCATGACCTTGCGGCTGACAGGAGGGGCATCACCTCCGTTGGCTACTCGCCAGACGCATCGAGAGCAGGGGATCGATGGGTCGCAAAGTCTGCATCTTCCCCTGCCGCCGCAGGCACCGGCAGCCCAGGTGCGCGCTGCCGTTCAGGCCTGGATACTGCGCGAGGCACGCAGCTATTTCACGGCCCGCATGCTGCACTTTGCCGCACTCATGGGCGTGCGCTGGAATGCGCTGCGCCTGACAAGTGCCAGCACGCGCTGGGGCAGTGCCAACAGCAGCGGGATCATTCGTCTGAACTGGCGGTTGATGCAGCACAGCCCGCAAATCATCGACTATGTGGTGGTGCATGAGCTTGCCCATCTGCATCATATGGATCACAGCCCGCAGTTCTGGGCTGTGGTGGCTCAGGTGCTGCCCGACTGGAAGCACTTGCGCAGAGCATTGAGAGACAGGCCTTTGCCGGTTTGGGAATAGCGGCAATGATCGAGACTAGGAATGAAATGAGCAATACAACCCAAATCCAACCCGCTGCCGGCTATGCTGGCGATGTGCCGGCGGAGCTGGCCTGGCAATGGCTGCAGGCTGGTGAAGCGGTTCTGGTCGATGTGCGCACCGATGCCGAGCGCGAGTGGGTGGGCAAGGTGCCAGGCGCTGTTGCCGTGGCCTGGAAGCAGTGGCCCGGCATGGCTGCCAACCAGAACTTTGACGCCGAGTTGCGAGCAGCGGTACCCGAGGGCAAGAAAGTGGTGCTGCTATGCCGCAGCGGTGTGCGTTCTGTTGCTGCAGCCCAGCGTGCTGCGGGCCTGGGAATCGAGGCCTACAACATTCTTGAAGGTTTTGAGGGCGACGTTGATGCCAACGGCCAACGAGGCCTGTTGGGTGGCTGGCGCAAGCGCGGCCTGCCCTGGCATCAGTAATGCGCAGGGCTTGGTCGGTAGCTTCTAGGCCGAGCGATAGCCGTTGGGGTTCTGGCTTTGCCAGCGCCAGGTGTCGGCACACATGGTGTCCAGATCATGCTCGGCTTGCCAGCCAAGGGTTTTCAGGGCGTGGTCGGGGTTGGCGTAGCAACTGGCCACATCCCCTGGGCGGCGGTCTGTAATCGTATAGGGAAGGGGCTTGCCGCAGGCTTTTTCGAAGGCATGGAGCACTTCGAGCACGCTGTAGCCATTGCCTGTGCCCAGGTTGATGGTCAGCAACTCGGGCTTGGCCAGGCCGGCCAGCTTCTCGAGTGCCTTGACATGACCTCGGGCCAGGTCAACGACATGGATGTAGTCCCGCACACCGGTGCCGTCCACGGTGTCGTAGTCGCCGCCAAAGATCTGCAGCTTTTCACGACGGCCCACTGCGACCTGTGCCACAAAAGGCAGCAGGTTGTTGGGAATGTCCGAAGGGTCTTCACCAATCAGACCGCTGGCATGGGCACCAATGGGATTGAAGTAGCGCAGCACGGCCAGTGACCATTGGGAGTCGGAGTGATAGAGGTCCGACAGAATCTCTTCCACCATCAGTTTGCTGCGGCCGTAGGGATTGGTGACCGAAGTAGGGTGCACCTCATTGAGAGGCAAATATTGTGGTGAACCGTAGACTGTTGCCGAAGAGCTGAACACCAGATTGCGCACATTGTGCTTTTTCATGGCGCGCAGCAGCACCAGGGTGCCATTGACGTTGTTGTCGTAATAGTCCACAGGTTGGGCAACGGACTCGCCCACCGCTTTTTTACCGGCAAAGTGCACAACGCTGTCAATGCCGTGCTCCTGCAAGGCTTTCTCAAGTGCAGCTTGATCGCGTACATCGCCGTCAATCACGGGGATGGTGCGTCCTGTGATCTTCTCCACACGACGAACAGCTTCAGGGTGGCTATTGCTGAAGTTGTCAAAAATCACGACTTCATGACCGTGACTGATCAGTTCAATGGCTGTATGGCTGCCGATATAGCCGGCACCGCCTGTGAGCAGAGTTTTCATAAGCTGCAGTCTAGCTTTTTCGTGAATAAAAAAGCGCTCCTCGGAGCGCTTTTATGCGTAACTGTATTTACAGGGCCGTATTTACAGCGCCGGAATACGCAGCTTCTGGCCGGGATAGATCCTGTCCGGGTTGCTGAGCATGGGCTTGTTGGCTTCGAAAATCACGTTGTACTTGTTGGCGTCGCCATAGTACTTCCTGGAGATGGCCGACAGGGTGTCGCCGCGCACCACATCGTGGTATTGGGCTTCGGGCTCGGGGTTGGTGACCGCCATCAGGTTGTCCACGGACTGGACATTGGCCACATTGCCGCAGCACAGTGTCACTTTTTCCTTGACAGCCTGAGTGGGAGCTGTGCCGTTGACTGTGACCTTGCCTTGAGAAGCATCGAATTGAATCTGCAGATCGGAGACGCCCAGATTCTGGGTATTGATATAGCTGGCGATCGCCTGAGCTGCCTTGACATTCAAGTCTTCGGCCGGTGCCGCTGCATGTGCGTCGCTGCCGCCAAACAGTTTTTCTCCGGCTTCCTTGATGAAACTGAACAGACCCATGGTTTCGACTCCTCAAAAGTAGTGGAAGAAAGCGGTCCACTTTAACGGGAAATCGAAATGAATCCTTGCAGGATATGGACTCTGCGCTTTCTTTGACAATTTCCTGCCCGCCTGTAATGAATGTGACAAGAGGCTGTCTGGCACGGGGAAAAGTGCTGATAATCCGCCGCATGACATTTTTGGCCATAGACATTGGCAACACCCGTTTGAAGTGGGCCATGTATGAAGATCATCGCCCAGGTGCTGCATTGCTGGCCCATGGAGCGGAGTTCCTGGAGCATATCGAGCGCCTGGCAGAAGGTGCCTGGGCCGGACTGCCGGCCCCAGAGCGCATGCTGGGCTGCGTGGTTGCCGGTGAGACGGCAAGACGCCGTGTGCACGAGCAGATCGAACTCATGCTGGGCTGGAATCTCGAGCCTCAATGGGTAGTCCCCTCCATCGCAGAAGCAGGGGTGACCAATGGCTATGACCACCCCTCTAGGCTAGGTGCGGACCGTTGGGTGGCAATGATTGGTGCGCGTCACCACATGTTGCAATTGGGCGAGGCCAGGCCTTTGATCACGGTTATGGTGGGCACCGCAGTGACGGTCGATGCAATGGACGCGCAAGGTCATTTTCTGGGCGGCCTGATCATTCCTGGGCATGGCATCATGCTCAGGGCCCTGGAAGGCGGCACTGCGGGCCTGCATGTGCCGACCGGTGAAGTCCGATGCTTTCCCAAGAACACCAGCGATGCACTGACCAGCGGCGGTACCTATGCCATCGCAGGTGCGGTGGAGCGCATGTACCAGCATCTGGCAGAACACTGCGGCGCAGAACCCATGTGCATCATGGCTGGCGGTGCCGGCTGGAAAATGTCTCCCAGCATGACCAGGCCTTTCGAGCTGATCAACAACCTGATCTTTGATGGCTTGCTGGTGATGGCTGAAAAGCGCTGGGCTTGAGTGCATTGCTCCTCGCGATGATTCGAATTTTGATTTGAGGCTGTTTCCATGATTTTTGTAACTGGCGGTGCAGGCTTTATCGGCGCCAACTTTGTTCTCGATTGGCTGGCACATGTGGATGAGCCCGTGGTCAATATCGACAAGCTGACCTATGCGGGCAATCTGGAGAATCTGGCCAGCCTGAAGGGCGATGCCCGCCATGTGTTTGTGCAGGCCGATATCGGCGACAGTGCACAGCTGGCGCAACTGCTGGCACAGCACCAGCCTCGCGCCGTGGTGAACTTTGCGGCCGAGTCGCATGTGGACCGCTCCATTCATGGCCCCGAGGATTTCATCCAGACCAATGTGGTGGGCACTTTCCGCCTGCTGGAGGCGGTGCGCGCTTATTGGAATGGCCTGGAGGGCGAGGCCAAGTCCGGCTTTCGCTTTTTGCATGTCTCCACCGACGAGGTCTATGGCACGCTGGCACCCACGGACCCCGCGTTTACCGAAGAGCACAATTACGAGCCCAACAGCCCGTACTCGGCCAGCAAGGCGGCTTCTGACCATCTGGTGCGAGCCTGGCATCACACCTACGGCCTGCCGGTGCTGACGACGAACTGCAGCAACAACTATGGCCCGCTGCATTTCCCCGAAAAGCTCATCCCGCTGGTCATTGTCAATGCGCTGGCCGGCAAGCCGCTGCCTATCTACGGTGACGGCATGCAGGTGCGTGACTGGCTGTATGTGCGCGACCATTGCAGCGCCATCCGCCGTGTGCTCGAGGCCGGCCAATTGGGCGAGACCTATAACGTGGGCGGCTGGAACGAGAAGGCCAATATCGATATCGTCAAGACCGTGTGCAGCTTGCTCGACGAGCTGCGTCCGCGCGCCGATGGCAAGGCCTATGCCGAGCAGATCACCTATGTGACCGACCGCCCCGGCCATGATCGCCGCTATGCGATCGATGCGCGCAAGCTCGAACGCGAGCTGGGCTGGAAGCCGGCCGAGACCTTCGAGACCGGTATTCGCAAGACCGTGCAGTGGTATCTGGCCAACCCCGAGTGGGTGGCCAATGTGCAGTCGGGTGCCTACCGTGACTGGGTGCAAAAGCAGTACACCGGCGAGGCTTTGGCATGAAGCTGCTGCTGCTGGGCAAGAACGGTCAGCTCGGCTGGGAGCTGCAGCGCAGTCTCGCGCCTTTGGGCGAGGTGATTGCGCTGGACCGCCAGAGCGTGAATGTGGATGGGAATGGCCTGTGCGGCGATATCGGCAATCTGCAGACACTGGCGCAGACCATTCGCAGCGTGCGCCCGGATGTGATCGTCAATGCCGCAGCGCATACGGCAGTGGACAAGGCCGAGAGCGAGCCGGATCTGGCCTTGCGCCTGAACGCCGAAGCCCCTGAGGTCATGGCGCTGGAGGCCAAAAGCCTGGGCGCCCTGCTGGTGCACTACAGCACCGACTATGTCTTCGACGGCTCCGGCAGTGCGGAGCGCAAGGAGAGTGATGCGACCGGGCCGCTATCGGTCTACGGCCGCACCAAGCTGGAGGGCGAGCAGCGGATTGCGGCCACGCATTGCCGCCATCTGATTTTTCGCACCAGCTGGGTCTATGCAGCGCGTGGTGGCAACTTTGCCAAGACCATGCTGCGCCTGGCGCAGGAGCGTGAAGCGCTCAGCGTGATCAACGATCAATGGGGTGCCCCCACCGGCGCCGATCTGATCGCCGATGTCACGGCCCATGCCGTGCGCCATGTGAGCGCTCATGAAGGCGATGGCGGTCTCTACCATCTGGTTGCGGCAGGAGAGACCAACTGGCATGCCTATGCCAGCCATGTGATCGAGCGCGCCCAAAGCCTGCGACCGGATCTGGACTGGAAGGTGCAAAGCATTGCTGCCGTGCCGACCACGGCCTTCCCGACACCGGCCGCGCGGCCCTTGAACTCGCGTCTGGATACGCAAAAGCTGCAAGCGGCCATGCAACTGCATCTGCCCGCATGGCAGCAAGGCGTGGAGCGCATGCTGCGCGAAATTCTGTAATTTTCCAATAACTCGCTGCCTATCTGCAAGGCGTTTGAAGCCATCCATTGATTCATCATGACGACACAGCGCAAAGGCATCATTCTGGCTGGCGGCTCCGGCACCCGTCTGCACCCCGCCACCCTGGCCATCAGCAAACAGCTGCTGCCGATCTACGACAAGCCCATGATCTACTACCCGCTGAGCACGCTGATGCTGGCGGGCATCCGGGACATTCTGATCATCAGCACCCCGCAGGACACGCCGCGCTTCGAGCAGTTGCTGGGCGACGGCAGCCAGTGGGGCCTGAATCTTCAGTATGAGGTGCAGCCCAGCCCGGATGGCCTGGCGCAGGCCTTCCTGATTGGCGAAAAATTCCTCAACGGCGCTCCCAGCGCCCTGGTACTGGGGGACAACATCTACTACGGCCACGACTTCCAGCCGCTGCTCAAAAAAGCCGATGCGCGGCAGAACGGCGCCACGGTGTTTGCCTACCATGTGCAAGACCCCGAGCGCTATGGCGTGGCCGAGTTCGATGTCGACGGCAAGGTGCTGTCGCTCGAAGAAAAGCCCAAGCAGCCCAAGAGCAACTATGCGGTCACCGGCCTGTACTTCTACGACGAGCAGGTGGTGGAGCTGGCCAAGCAGGTCAAGCCTTCGGCGCGGGGCGAGCTGGAGATCACGGATCTCAACGGCATGTATCTGCAGCAAGGAAAGCTCAATGTCGAGCTGATGGGCCGAGGCTATGCCTGGCTGGACACCGGCACCCATGACAGTCTGCTCGAAGCGGGGCAATTCATTGCCACCTTGCAGCAGCGCCAGGGCCTGAAAGTGGCCTGCCCGGAAGAAATCGCCTATCGCCAGAAATGGATTGATGCCGCTCAGCTGGAAAAGCTGGGCCAGGCTCTGGTCAAGAATGGCTACGGACAATATCTGCTGCAGGTGCTCAAGGAAAAGGTGCGCATATGAAGTTCACGCCTTTGGCCATTCCCGATGTCTTTCTGATCGAGCCCAAGGTGTTTGGGGATGCGCGCGGCTTTTTTCTGGAAAGCTTTCGCCAGGATCTCTTCAACCAGGCCACGGGCACGAACCACGAGTTCATTCAGGACAACCACAGCCGCAGCAGCAAGGGCGTGCTGCGTGGGTTGCACTACCAGCTGCCGCCTCATGCCCAGGGCAAGCTGGTGCGCGTGATCTCTGGCGCGGTGTTTGATGTGGCCGTGGATATCCGCCGCAGCTCGCCCACTTTTGGGCAATGGGTGGGAGCGGAGCTGAGTGCCGAGAATCACCGCCAGCTCTGGATTCCGCCGGGCTTTGCCCACGGCTTTGTGGTGCTCAGCGACACGGCGGACTTTGTCTACAAGACCACGGCCTATTACGCGCCGGAGTCGGATCGGGGTCTGCTCTGGAGTGACCCGGATATAGCCATTGCGTGGCCCCAGCTCGATATCGATTTTTCCTTGTCCGAAAAGGACCGGAATCAGCCCGCATTCAAGCAGGCCGAACTTTTCGATTAAGTCTGGTCTGATGCGGCCAGCTGCAGAAATGGCTGAATCAGCTGCGCATCGCGCCGCTCTCGCAGGCAGTACAGGTATTCGGGCAGGCAAGGCACCTCGCCTTCCAGATCGAGAACGACGAGTTCAGGGTGGGCCGATGCTTCGTGCCGCGCAAAAACACTGATGCCCATCTGACGGATCACGGCTTCGCGTATGGACTCGCGGCTGGCAATTTCCAGAATCCGCTGCGGGCTGACCTGGGCGGCTTCCAGCATCTGCTCGGTCATCTGCCGGGTCATGGAGCCGCGCTCGCGCAGGATCAGCGTGTTCTTTGCCAGATCCCTGATGTCGACGGCCTTCTGCGCGGCCAGCGCATGCTGCCGGTGCACGACCAGGGCCAGCGGGTCGCGCCCCAGTTCCAGGCGCAGCAGGCGCGGATCGGTGTCCAGGTGCGAAGACGTTGCCAGATCCACCTGGTACTCGGCCAGTGCCTGAATCATCTGGCGCGAATTGCCATTGACGATGCTCACCTCCACCTGCGCATATTGCTGCTGATAGCGCTTGACGATGTCCAGAACATAGTAGGGGGCGGTGGCGCCTATGCGCAGCTGGCCCTGGTTGACATGGCCCGACTGGCGCAGCGCCGATTCGATCTGGGCCGATTGCAGCAGCAGCTTCTCTATCCCCGGCAGCAGCTTCAGGCCCGCATCGGTGATGGCCAGCCTGCCGCTCTGGCGCGTGAACAGCTCGACCTCATATTGCTCCTCCAAGGCCTTGATCTGCGCCGTCACCGTGGGCTGGCTCAGCCCCAGCTGGCGTGCTGCCTGGGTGATGCTGCCGAGGCGGGCGACCCAGAAAAAGGATTTGAGCTGTGTGGCAAACATGAGCAAGTCTTCAAGAAAGCTGTACCCGGATTTCAACATGAACGCTGCAGCCGGTAATGCGGATGAGTTGCTTTAATTTCAATAGCGTCTTGCGCTTATATGCGGTTGTATCTAGATGGTTTTCTCTATGAATATGACGCAGATAAAGCGCAATATGCTTTCGAATCAATAGCATATCGATGTCGGACGCTGGCGCGGCGCGATGACTACAAAGTTTGCTGATGACATCCTTGGCAGATTTCAGTTCTGTGACACCAGCGTTTCACAGTGAGTTTCTACAGTTCCCTCATGTCGCAAACGGCCGCGTTGGTCGGGCGGCAACGATCAATCCAAGGGACTGTTATCCATGCGCCACGCTTTTGTACCCGCCACTCGCCGTTTCACCCTGATTGCCTTTGCCACGGCCTTGCTGGGCCTGGCCTCCGCTGCCCAGGCCAGGACCGATCTGCTGGTGTATTCGGCCCTGGAGGCCGACCAGATCAAGGCCTACAAGGCGGGTTTTGAAAAAGCCCATCCCGAGATCGAGCTGAAGTTTGTGCGCGACAGCACGGGCATCATCACTGCGCGCCTGCTGGCCGAGAAAGCCAACCCTCAGGCCGATGTGATCTGGGGCGTGGCCGCCACTTCGCTGATGCTGCTGGACAAGCAAGGCATGCTGCAGCCGTATGCGCCCAGGAACCTGACCAAGGTGCGCTCCACCATGCGCGATGCGGCAGCCACGCCGACCTGGGTGGGCATGGACCTGTGGTCGTCCGCCGTCTGCTTCAACACCGTGGAAGGCGAAAAGCGCAAGCTGCCCACGCCTGCCAGCTGGGCCGACCTGACCAGGCCCGAATTCAAGGGCGCGATCACCATGCCCCACCCGGCGTCCAGCGGCACGGGCTATCTGATGGTGGCAGCCTGGCTGCAGATGATGGGCGAGGACAGGGGCTGGGCCTATATGGATGCGCTGCACCAGAACATCGGCGTCTACACGCACAGCGGCTCCAAGCCCTGCCGCCAGGCCGGCGCGGGCGAGTTCCCCGTGGGCCTGAGCTTTGAATACCGGGCCAACAAGACCAAGAAGGATGGCGCGCCCATAGACATCGTCTTCCCCAGGGAAGGTCTGGGCTGGGATGTGGAAGCCACGGCCATTCTGAAGACCAGCAAAAAGCAGGACGCGGCCAAGGCCCTGGCCGACTGGGCGGTGACGCCCGATGCCAACAAGCTCTACGCCGCCAACTTTGCCGTGCTGGCCTTGCCCGAGGCCCAGGAAAAGCACGAGTTCATTCCGGCCGATCTGGAAAAGCGCCTGGCCAGGAACGACTTCAACTGGGCAGCGGCTAACCGCGATCGTATCTTGGCCGAATGGTCGCGTCGGTACGAAGCCAAGGCGGAAAGAAAGTAATCACCCCCTGAGCGGCTTTGCCTGGGCGGCGCCGCCGCTTCCCCCTCTCTGGCGCTGCGCGCCGGAGGGGGACACTGCCCTCGCTGCGGGGCGGCCCTGGTTCGGCAGTTCTGAGCGGGGTCAGCGCCAGTTCTACGCAGCAGGTCTCTGGAATTTTTTGCACGTTGAAAGTGATTGCAGATGCTGCGCATAGAACATATCGCAAAGCAGTACAAAGACACCCCGGTGCTGCGCGACATTGACCTGTTGGTGGAGGGCGGCGAGTTCGTCAGCCTGCTGGGCCCTTCGGGCTGCGGCAAGACCACCCTGCTGCGCATTCTGTGCGGCATCGAGCAGGCCGACGCGGGCCGCATCCTGTTTCAGGGCGAGGACATCACGCGCTGGCCCGCCGCGCGCCGGGGCTTTGGCGTGGTGTTCCAAAGCTACGCGCTGTTTCCAAACCTCACGGCGGCCCAGAATGTGGCGTTTGGTCTCATGGGCCAGCCTGCGGCGCAAGTGCAGGCCCGGGTGCAGGAGATGCTGGCTCTGGTAGGCCTGGGCGCGCAGGCGCAGCGCTACCCGGCGCAACTGTCGGGCGGCCAGCAGCAGCGCATTGCGCTGGCCCGCGCACTGGCGCCGCGCCCGCGTCTGCTGTTGCTGGACGAGCCGCTGTCCGCGCTCGACGCCCAGGTACGCACCGAGCTGCGCAGCGAAATCCGCCAGTTGCAGCGTCAGCTGGGCATTGCCTGCGTGATGGTCACGCACGACCAGGAAGAAGCGCTCTCCATGGCCGACCGGGTGGTGCTGATGCACCAGGGTCGTATCGAGCAGCAGGGCTCGCCCGAGCAGCTCTATGCCCGACCCGTCAGTCACTTTGCGGCCGGTTTTGTGGGGCGCATGAACTTGCTGCCCGCCGTGGCCGAGTCGGGCAATGCGGTGCGCGTGGGCGAGGGGCGGCTTGAGTGCTGTACTGCCGGCTTTGAGGCCGGTGATCCCTTGCTGGTAGGTGTGAGACCTGAAAGCGTGGTGCTGCACCCGGCTCAGCCTGCAGCACTGCCCAATCTGTTTCGCGCACGGGTGGTTGAGACCTCATTCCTGGGCTCGCTGGTGCTGGTGCGAGTGTTCAGCCCCACGCTGCAATGCCAGATCGATGTGCAATGGCCGCTGCGCCATGACGCGCGCCTGCCCGACTGGCTGCAGGGCGAGGTGCTGGTTGAGTTGCCAGCTGCTGCGCTGCAGTCGCTGGCAGCGCCAGAGATCTTGCGAAAGGCGGCATAAGCATGGATGCCTCTTCTTCTGCGATGCGCGTGGGGGGCTATGCGCCCGCAGCGGCAGCACGCCGGCAGCAAGGCAGCGGCCCTGCGGCGCCACGGCAAACACGTTTTTTCCATTGGGAGAAGCTGTGGCTGGGCCTGTCGGTGCTGGGCCTGCTGGGGGCGCTGCTGGTGGCCATCGCACTGCCCGTGGGGGCGCTGCTGGGCCGCAGCTTTGTGTCGGCCGATGGCAAGTTCTCGGGCCTGGCCCAATACCTTGCCTATGCGCAAACACCGGGCGTAGGCCAGTCGCTGTTCAACAGCCTGTGGCTGTCCGCCGTCAGCAGCACCTTGTGTGTGGCCCTGGCCTATGGCTATGCCTATGGCGTGATGCGCAGCTGCATGCCGCTGGCCAGGTTCTTTCGCGCCATTGCCCTGGTGCCGCTGCTGGCGCCGTCGCTGCTCATGGCCATCAGCCTGATCTATCTTTTTGGCGCCCAGGGACTGCTCAAGAGCTGGCTGCCGGGCGACTCGGCCTACGGGCCGTTTGGCATCATTCTTGGCTCGGTGCTGTGGACGTTTCCGCATGCGCTGATGATTCTGTGCACCACGCTGGCCTCGGGCGATGCGCGCCTGTATGAGGCCGCCGCCACCCTGGGCGCGGGGCGCTGGCGCAGCTTCTGTCAGGTCACGCTGCCAGCCAGCCGCTATGGGCTGATGATTGCCTGGATAGTGGTGTTCGTCCTGGTGGTCACCGACTTTGGCGTGCCCAAGGTGATCGGCGGCAACACGCAGATGCTGGCCACCGATATCTACAAGCAGGTGATTGGCCAGCAAAACCTGTCCATGGGTGCCGTGGTGGCCATGCTGCTGCTGGTGCCCGCGGGCCTGGCCTTTGCGGCCGAGCGTCATTTGCGGGCCCGGCAGGCCGCTGCCATGAGCGTGAGGGCCGTGCCCCTGGTGCCGCAGCCCTGCGCAGCGCTCGACGGCGCGCTGCTGGTGTATTGCAGCCTGTTGGCTTTGGCGCTGCTGGTGGTGATGGGCGTGGCCGTGCTGGCATCCCTGGTCAGCTTCTGGCCCTACAACTTGAGCCTGAGCTTCAAGCACTATCAGTTCGACCTGATGGATGGTGGTGGCTGGGCCAGTTATGCCAACTCGCTGACCATGGCCGTGGCCACGGCGGCGGTGGGCGCGGTGCTGAGCTTTCTGAGCGCCTATCTGGTGGCCAGGCCCACGGGCTGGGGCCGCGCGCGCCAGTGGTTGCACGCGGTGGCCACGCTGCCCATGGCGGTGCCTGGGCTGGCGCTGGGTCTGGGCTATATCCTGTTCTTCAATGCGGGCAGCAATCCCTTGCACTTTCTGTATGGGTCCATGGGCATTCTGGTGCTGTGCTCGGTGGCGCATTTTTTCTCGGTGGCGCACATCACCCAGCTCACAGCCTTGCAGCAACTGGACGCCGAATACGAGCGCGTGGCTGATTCCATGGGCGTGCCCTTCTGGACGCTGCTGTGGCGCGTGCACCTGCCTGTGTGCCTGCCTGCAGTGATGCAGGTGGCGGGCTACTTCTTCGTGAATGCCATGACCACGGTGTCGGCAGTGGTCTTTTTGTACTCGCCCGAAACCACACTGGCCTCGGTGGCCGTGCTGGCCATGGATGACGCGGGCGATATCGCTCCCGCCGCGGCCATGGCCACGCTGATCTTCGCGACCGCAGCCGCCGGCCGCCTGCTGATTGCGCTGCTGGATGCCTGGCTGCAGCGGCGTACCCAGCACTGGCGCCACCGCTGAGGCGCTCTCCACATCACTTGATTCTCCGAACGTCTCTCGCTGCATCGCCTTGGCGCTGCGGCAGGGACTTGGCTTGTCTGCTTTTTCTGTAACGCTATGAAAAACTATGATCTGATCGTCGTCGGCGCCGGCATTGTCGGCCTGGCCCATGCCTATGCCGCAGCAACGCGCGGCCGCTCCGTGCTGGTGATAGAGCGCGACGGTGCCTGCCTGGGCGCCTCGATTCGCAACTTCGGCTTTGTCACCATCACGGGCCAGCGCGCCGGTGCCCATTGGCGGCGCGCCATGCGCTCACGCGATGTCTGGGCCGAGATTGCACCCAAGGCCGGTATCGATGTCCTGCATGCCGGCCTGTGGCTGACGGCGCGCCGCCCTGCTGCGGCAGCGGTGCTTGAGGCATTCATGCAAACCGAGATGGGCGCGGGCTGCGAGCTGCTGACGCCCGCCCAGGCCGCAGCGCGTCATCCGGCGCTGCGCACCGAAGGGCTGCAATCCGTGCTCTACAGCCCGCATGAGCTGCGCGTGGAGTCGCGCACGGCCATCCCGCAACTGGCACTGTGGCTGCAGCAGGCACTGGGAGTGGATTTCCGCTTTGGTGAAAGCGTGACGGAGGTGGCAACGCCGCGCGTCACCACCTCGCGTGGCCGCTATCACGCTGAACGCGTGGTGGTCTGCAACAACGCCGATCCAGGCGGGCTGTTCGCCAGTGAATGGACTGACAACCAGGTGCAGCTGTGCCAGTTGCAGATGCTGCGCGTGCAGCCGCAAGCAGGCTTCAAGCTTGAGGGATCGGTCATGGGGGATCTGAGCCTGGTGCGCTACGAGGGCTATAGCGCGCTGCCCGAAGCCGCTGCATTGCGCGCTCAGCTGGAGCGCGAGGAGGCGCAAAGCCTGAAGCACGGCATCCACCTGATTGCCGTTCAGAGCGCCGATGGCTCGCTGGTGGTGGGCGATTCGCACCACTACGGCAGCGCGCCCCAGCCTTTTGCCAGCGAAGCCGTCGACCGGCTCATGCTGCGACATATGAACGAGGCACTGCATATCGACAAGGCCCAGGTCGTGGAGCGCTGGACGGGCATCTACCCCTCCAGTGCCGAAGCCCCTTGTTTTGTCAAAGCACCTGATGCAGCGACACGCATGGTGGCCGTGACCAGCGGCTCGGGCGCAAGCACGGCGTTTGGCCTGGCCGAGGAAGTCTGGGGAAATTGGTAGTCACTCCCTGAGCGGCCCCACCTGGGCGGCCCCACCTAGGCGGCCCCACCTAGGCGGCCCCACCTGGGCGGCCCCACCTGGGCGGCCCCACCGCTTCTCCCTCTCTCGCTACGCGGGAGGGGGCGGCGTGGCCGGCTCAGGCCCTTGCTCAGCGTCTCTGGCAGGTATGGCAGGCGATCACTGTTGCACGAACAGCGGTGCAATCAGCATGACGAGCAGGATGGCGGCCAGTACGGCAAATAGGATTTTGACCCAGCTGTAAGGCCGCTCGCCCGCAATCTGGCCGGTATAGCCATTGGCCACGATCTGGTAGGTCTTGCTGCCATAGGTGTAGCCGACCAGCCAGACCGGAACCAGCGTGTGCTTGAAGCTGCGGCCCGAGTATTGACGCTGGACCTGCAGATTGCGCTGCGTGTCGCCCGGCACCTCGCGCGAGCACATGCTGCGCAGCTGGCTGTCCATATCTTCCTCGTTGATCCTGGCGGCCTTGGAGAGGTCCACCTGGTAGCGCTCCACCGTCCAGCCGCGTACGAACTCCGGGCTGTAGGGCTTGAGATCGGTGGTGGTCGGGAAGGGCTCCACCTGGCGCAGCAGATGGGCGTGCACGCCCACGGTGCCGGGTACCAGCTCATCGTCGAAGAAATGCTGCAGGCTGCCCGAGGCCGGCTCCCAGCGCACATGCTGGACCTGGCGGGTCTGCAGATTGCCGTTGCCGTCGCGATAGGACTCGGTGGTGTAGTAGTAATAACCGGCCTCTGCCCACCACTGGGCGCTGGCATGGGCGTCAAAGGTCCAGTAAGGCAGATAGACGCCGTGCAGCGTGTCTGTCAGCGCGGCACTCTTGAGCTTGCTGGGCGCAAACCAGCGGCTGCCATACCACTGGCGGATCTTGTCGCGAATCTGGCCGTCGCTGATCTTGAACGGCAGGATGCTCTGCGGCGTGATGGCGTCGCTGCGCTCCTCATGGGCGACGATGGCCGGCGAGCCGCAGAAGTCGCAGCGCTGGGCCACGTTCTTGCCGAGAAACACGGAGATGGCGCGGCAGTTCTGGCACTGCACCTCGTAGCGCTCGTCCGAGCCCCAGCCGCGACCGCTGGCCGGGTTGCGCAAGGCCTCGGCCAGATCCTGCTCCACCACGGCACGTCCCAGCTCGGGCTGTGTCTGCTCGCTCCAGGGAACGACGGTGCCGCAGTATGGACATCTGAGCGACTGTGCCTTGGCATTCCACTCCAGATTGCCGCCGCATTCGGGGCAGACATGCCGGCCCACCATGGAGGGGGGCGCCGTCTCGGAGACAGGGGTGAATGCAGATCCGGAAGAGGGAGAGGAGGAAGCGGGTGTGGCCACGGCAAAAAAGGGTTCAGGCGGCAGCAGCGGCGGGATGGGTTTCGTAGAAGGTCACGCAGTTGCCATCCTCGTCGAGAAGACTGAATTCCAGGGTGCCCCAGGGCTGCTGGCGCAGACCGCCATTGGGGTGAACCGCATTCTCGGCCAGGCACTGCGCATGCAGGGCGGCAATGCCAGCCACCTGGATGCGGCAGCTGGTCTGCCTGGGAATCTCCGGGTCCTGGCAGGCCCAGAAATGCAGCTCCAGTCCACCCAGAGAGACGATGGCGTACTCGCCGGGCTGGGCGTGGACGGTTCTGGCGCCCAGGACGCGGGCATAGAAAGCCACGGTGCGCGCCATGTCCAGCGATGCCAGTACCGGAGTGGTGCTGATGAAAACCGGTTTGTGTTCATTCATGACGTGCACCCGATGCCATGGATTGCGAATCAGCCGCGCAGGAACTCGTCCAGCGCAGCCTGGGCGATGCGCCACTGGCTGCCGATCTGGCGGGCCTTGAGGTTGCCGGCCTGGATTTCGGCCAGTACGTCGGCCTCGGCCACGCCCAGCACCTGGGCCGCCTGGGCGGGAGTCAGCACCTGCAGACCAGCGGCAGCCGGGGCGGCAGGTGTCTGTGCGGCTTGCGCCGCGGCCGGCGAGAAGGGGTCTGCCACAGCGGCGGCCGGGGCGCCTGCAGCGCCACCGCCCTGCATGCCCTTCATCATTTCCTGGGCCATGCCGAAGCCCATGGCCATGGTGGCCGGAATGGTGGCTGCCGCAGCGCCTTCGCCGCCATTGGCCATGGCCTGGCCCATCTGGTACTTCACATAGTCGTTGAGGTTGCCGATGGCGCCCATGCTGGAGCGCTTGTCGATGGCCTGCTCCACCTCGGGCGGTACGGAAACGTTCTCCAGCAGGAAGCTGGTGATTTCCAGGCCGTATTTCTCGCTGACGGCCGGGTTGATGAGCTGAAGCAGCGCGTCGCCCAGCTCGCTGTAGCGCTGGGCCACATCGAGTGCCGGCACCTGGGCCTTGGCCAGGGCTTCGGAGAAGATGCTGACGATGCGCGAGCGCATGGTGTCGGCAAACTCGTCGATGCGGAAGTTCTGGTCCGTGCCCGCCACTTCCTTGAGGAACAGGGCGGCGTTGGTGATGCGGAAGTCATAGGTACCGAAGGCGCGCAGACGGATCACGCCAAAGTCCTTGTCGCGCATCATGATGGGGTTGGAGGTACCCCATTTGTTGCCCGTGAACAAGCGCGTGTTGATGTAGTAGACATCGCACTTGAAGGGCGAGTTGAAGCCGTACTTCCAGCCGCGAAGGGTGGACAGGACCGGGATGTTCTGCGTGGTCAGCAGATGGCGGCCCGGGTTGAACAGGTCTGCGAACTGGCCTTCGGAGACGAACTGCACCTGCTGCGATTCACGCACGATGAGCTGGGCGCCGTTCTTGATTTCCTTGTCTTCATCGGGCCAGCGATACGACAGCGTGTCGCGCGAATCATCGGTCCATTCGATGATTTCGATCAGTTGCTTGGTGATGATTTTCATGAAATCCATGACGAGCTCCGAAAGAGGATGACGGGAAAGGAATCATTCTAGGAGGCAAACCGCGGCAGCCGGTTCCGGGATGCATGGCAGTTGCGCGGAAATTGTTAAAAAGTGAGCGTACTACGCCCGATATCCAATAGTTTCAGGGGCAATTGATGCTGCATCTGTCTATTCATCGGCGGTAAGCGCTAGCGTTTTGCTTTTCACATTTTGAAATCACCGGCCCGGGCCGCTTCTTGAAAATGCCCGCTGTGGGGCCGCGCAGACAGACTACGCCCGTGAACAGTGGCACAGACTTAGAATCTACCGCTTATGCGGTCGATACCGCCCAGAACACCTCTTAATGAAGATGCCGCCCGCAATCGCCAGTGATTGCTGACGCGCGAACGTATACAAGTCATGCTGACCTTCCAACAAATCATTCTGAAACTGCAGTCCTACTGGGCCGAACAGGGCTGCGCATTGCTCCAGCCCTATGACATGGAAGTCGGCGCCGGTACCTCGCACACCGCGACCTTTCTGCGCGCCATCGGCCCGGAGCCATGGAAGGCTGCCTATGTGCAGCCCAGCCGCCGCCCCAAGGACGGCCGCTATGGCGAGAACCCCAACCGCCTGCAGCACTACTACCAGTTCCAGGTGGTGCTCAAGCCCGCACCCGACAATATTCTGGAGCTCTACCTGGGCTCGCTCGAAGCCCTGGGCTTCGATCTGAAGAAGAACGACATCCGCTTTGTCGAGGACGACTGGGAAAACCCCACGCTGGGCGCCTGGGGCCTGGGCTGGGAAGTCTGGCTCAACGGCATGGAAGTGACCCAGTTCACCTATTTCCAGCAGGTCGCCGGCATCGACTGCAAGCCCGCCACGGGCGAGATCACCTACGGCCTGGAACGCCTGGCCATGTATCTGCAGGGCAAGGAATCGGTGTACGACCTGGTCTATACCGACGGCCTGTCCTATGGCGACGTGTTCCACCAGAACGAGGTGGAGCAGTCCACCTACAACTTCGAGCATTCGAATGCCGAGTTCCTGTTCAGTGCCTTTGCGGCCCATGAAGGCTCGGCCAATCAGCTGATCGACGCCCAGCTGGCGCTGCCCGCCTACGAGCAGGTGCTCAAGGCCGCCCATACCTTCAACCTGCTGGACGCCCGCGGCGCCATCTCGGTGACCGAGCGCGCTGCCTATATCGGCCGCATCCGCAACCTGGCGCGCGCCGTGGGCAAGAGCTATCTGGACAGCCGCGCGCGCCTGGGCTTCCCCATGGCCCCCAAGGCCCACGCCGACGAGGTGCTGGCCGAACTGGCCAAGGCCGCAGAGCAGGCAGCGAAGAAGGCTGCTTAAGCGGCTTCAGGCTTCATTTCGACCCATATCCCAAAATTTCAGCGGCCAGCCTTGATCTAGAAAGTGCTGGTTGCTATCAAAATCATCATGAACGCATCGAATCTACTGGTTGAACTGTTTGTCGAAGAGCTGCCGCCCAAGGCGCTGCAAAAGCTCGGCGACGCTTTTGCCGCTGTCATCTTCGAGCAGCTCAAGGCCCAGGGACTGCTGGCATCGACCGAGTCGCGCCTGACCGCATACGCCTCTCCCCGCCGTCTGGCCGCGCACATCACCGAAGTGCTGCCCCAGGCCGAAGACAAGGCTGTCTCGCAAAAGCTGATGCCTGTCTCCGTGGCGCTGGATGCCGAGGGCAAGCCCACGGCTGCACTGCTGAAAAAGCTGGCGGCCCTGGGGGCCGACGAATCCGCCGTGGCCTCCCTGAAGCGCCAGGGCGAGGGCAAGGCCGAAGCCCTGTTCTACGAATCCACGGCCAAGGGCGTGCTGCTGACCGATGGCGTGCAAAAGGCGCTGGACGAAGCGCTGGCCAAGCTGCCCATCCCCAAGGTCATGCGCTACCAGTTGCAGGACGGCTGGACCAGCGTGCACTTTGTGCGCCCGGCCCATGGCCTGGTCGTGATGCATGGCACCCAGGTGCTGATCGGCGTGAAGGCCCTGGGCCTGACCGCCGGCGCTGCCACGCATGGTCACCGCTTTGAAGCTGCTGTGGACCCCGTGGTCATCCAGAACGCCGACAGCTATGCCGAGCAACTGCGCGAAGAGGGCGCCGTGATCGCCAGCTTCACCGAGCGCCGGGCCGATATCGCCCGCCAGCTGCAGGCGGCTGCCGAACGCATTGGCGGCGACGTGCGCCCCATCGACGACCCAGCCCTGCTGGACGAGGTGACAGCCCTGGTCGAGCGTCCCAATGTGCTGGTCTGCGAATTCGAAAAGGAATTCCTGGCCGTGCCCCAGGAATGCCTGATTCTGACCATGAAGGCCAATCAGAAGTACTTCCCGCTGTTGGATGCCAATGGCAAGCTGACCCATCAGTTCCTGATCGTCAGCAACATCCAGCCCCAGGACGCTTCGGCCGTGGTCGGCGGCAACGAGCGTGTGGTGCGTCCCCGTCTGGCGGACGCCAAGTTCTTCTTCGACCAGGACCGCAAAAAGACCCTGGCCAGCCGCGTCGAGCAGCTGGACAAGGTCGTCTATCACAACAAGCTGGGCACGCAGGGTGAGCGCATCGCCCGCGTACGCGCCATCGCCAAGAGCATTGCCCAGCAACTGGGCAACTCCGAGCTGGGCCGTCTGGCCGACCAGGCTGCCATGCTGGCCAAGACCGATCTGGTCACCGACATGGTGGGCGAGTTCCCCGAACTGCAAGGCATCATGGGCCGCTACTACGCCCAGAACGACGGCCTGGATCTGGCCGTGGCCGATGCCATCGAAGACCACTACAAGCCCCGCTTCGCCGGCGACGAACTGCCGCGCGGCGATGTCGGCGTCATCGTGGCCCTGGCCGACAAGCTCGAAACCCTGGTCGGCATGTTCGGTATCGGCAACCTTCCCACCGGCGACCGCGACCCCTTCGCCCTGCGTCGTCATGCACTGGGCGTGATCCGCATGCTGGTCGAAAAGGATCTGGAGCTGGATCTGGAAACCCTGCTGGTCAGCATCTTGCCTGCCTTTGGTGACAAGATCCAGGACGCCACGCCCCAACTGGTCGAATTCATCTACGACCGCCTGGCCAATATGTTCCGCGAACAAGGTTACAGCGCCCAGGAAGTGGAGGCCGTGCTGGCCCTGCAGCCCCAGCGCCTGTCCGACGTGCAAAAACGCCTGGAGGCCGTGCGTGCCTTTGCGGCGCTGCCCGAAGCTCCGGCCCTGGCCGCAGCCAACAAGCGTGTGGGCAATATCCTGAAGAAGGCGGAAACCGACGTTCAGCCCCAGGTGAACCAGGCGCTGCTGGCGGAGCAAGCTGAAAAAGATCTGTATGCCGTGCTGCAGCAGGTGGCGCCCAAAGCCCAGCAACAGTTTGCAGCAGGTGATTACACCGCCAGTCTGCAAACCCTGGCAGCATTGCGTGTCTCGGTCGATGCGTTCTTCGAGCAGGTCATGGTCAATGCCGAAGATCCTGCGCTCAGGGCCAATCGACTGGGCTTGCTGGCGGTGCTGCATGAGGCCATGAACCGGGTGGCGGATTTGGCGAAGCTAGCTGTTTAATGGCAGCAATCCTGATGATTGCATAGGCTGCTACTTGCTACTCATCGGTTCCTGGCTCGTGATTTTCTGCTTGTACACGGCAGTTAATGCAGTCAACCGGGAATTATGGTGCATATCTGCATATGATAGGCACACTAATTTTCCCGAGTATGCGCACAAGCCAGGCCATGCACCATGACTCGAAGAGGTAGATCGTCTATCTGTGGAGGAGTGAAATTGCATGCAAGATTATTTTTTACAGCATACGCAGAAGATGTTGAGGATGTATCGGTGTCGCAATAGCTCAGGCGGCCCAGCCTTCTCGCTGAATCACATAGCCCTGCAAATCCATAAAAATCCACATATATGCATGCGAATTAGCTATCGCAGGTGGCACGATGCAGATAATGATTAGTTACCTGATTGGGGATATTCTTCGCATCTGGGCTCTGATTCATATCAAATCCAAGCGGATAGTTTTCAGTTTCCAGATTGGGAATATAAAGATTTCAAAATTATTGATCGATAAAGGCTGTGAACTCTCTGCTGGCCTATGGGTTCTGCATGTGGGCCCATCCGTTTGAAGCCATTAGCTTATTTTCACTGCAAGTAGCTAGACATCGCTTTATTAAAACCAAGTATCCATCAGGATATGAAGCGAAATGTCCCGAGGGATGCAATATGCATCTAATTAATAGACTAGGTAAGGAAACGGTTAGATTGCATGTCATTAAAGCGGAATACGTTATGGAATCTCATTGGGACAGGCTTGCCTCTTCTTCTTGCTGCTGTAACAATACCCTACCTAATGAGGGTTGTAGGAGTCGAGCGCGTTGGAGTCTTGACTCTGGTATGGGCATTGATTGGATACTTTAGTCTTTTTGATTTTGGGTTGGGAAGGGCTCTAACTCAGAAAATTGCTGAAATATTGCCCTCTAATGAAAAAAAAGAATTACATCGACTGACTAAAACTGGATTGTTCTTCACTCTTTTTACAGGGGTTTTTGGCGGAGGAATTCTTCTTCTTATATCAGATCCTTTGGCATTTCATTGGCTGAAGCTAAGTCCAGATTTACAGAGTGATGCTTTCTGCTCTTTAATGATTGCAGCTATTGGCATTCCTATCGCAACCTTAACCACAGGTCTTAGGGGGGTTGTTGAGGCCTATGAAGACTTCAGGATTGTCAATATCTTAAGAATTGCTCTAGGAATGGCGAACTTTGGCCTTCCCGCGTTGAGTGTAATTTTTTTTGGGAAATCATTGGCTGCGATGGTGGTTCTTTTAATCGTAGCCAGAATTTTTTCGATGTTCGCCCATTTGTGGGTTGTGAATAAAAAAATGTCCTCGAAATGGATAAAAGGAGAGCTTAATAAAAACAGCCTGAAAAGTTTGATGTCATTTGGGGCCTGGATGACCGTTTCAAATATCGTGAGTCCATTAATGGTGACTGCAGATAGGTTTGTGATCTCATCTGTTTTAGGGGCTGGGCTGGTTGCATATTATACAATCCCTTATGAGATTATAAGCAGAGTTTTATTATTGCCGACTGCGTTGACTACAGCACTCTTCCCAAGGTTGGCAGCTGCTTTTGTCAGTGATCCCAAGACTGCGGTAGAAATATATAAAAAATCATTTAAATTTCTGATTATTTTGATGCTACCTGTTTGTTTGTTTCTTGTTTTAGGATCAAAATTTGGATTTTATGTATGGCTGGGGCGAGACTTCTCTGAAAATTCTTGGGTCGTCTTTTGTATTTTGGTTATTGGTGTTTTTTTTAATAGTGCTGCCATGGTTCCTTATGCATCTATCCAGGCATCAGGTGATGCAAGAAGTACTGCACTTTTGCATTTGGCTGAGTTTGTATTCTATTTTCCATTTTTATATTTTCTATTAAAGAATTTTGGGGTAATAGGTGCTGCTGTTTCATGGAGCGTAAGGTGTTTTTTTGATTTCGTAGCACTCTATATTCTAGAAAAAAAGCGGCGCCCATATATAGAGATTTAATATGATTAAAATAGTTGCAGTAGCTCATGATAAGAAGAGATTGGCATTCCTATATCAGGCGTTACTACTTGTAAATGGCAATCTCACCTCCGAAACTGCAACGATAGTGATGATTTCATCATCTGGGAATTGCAAGGCTGAAGATATTATGAAGATGAATGAAAAGAATAGAACTGATTTTGAGTTTGAATTCTTCGACGACACATACTTCGATTTTGGCGGTTATTCGGCAGGATTTGAGAAAATAGATTCTTCAGTTGAGGGATGTATTTTTATTAATGATACTATTTCAAACAAGCATAGAAGTTCTCATTTGATGAAGTTGTTTTCAGAAAAAATAAATAAATCTCTGAATTTTTCTATGGGTGGATCAATATTGGTTGGTCCTTATGGAAAGAGTGAATTCTCTTTTTCTTCGGGACTAATGGATGAGTATGTTCCTACATACTTATTTTATCTGAATAGTTCGGCATTTATTAATTTGAAGAACATTTACTCAAAAATAAATATCATCAAAAATTGCGTTGATAATGGGTTTGATGTGGATACTGAGTTTTCAGTTTACAGGGGGTTTGCTGGCTTACACGCATCTCAAATATCCAGCAGATTTAAAGATCGCGATAAAATGAATAGAAAGCTGGTCACCGCTATTGTCGAAAGATGTATATCCGTAGATGCTAAGAAAGATGGAATAATATGGTTCTGTGATCTTGGTGTAAAAAATAAAATGAGAATTTTATTTCAGAAAAAAATCGGAATATTATTGAGCCGATGATGTCTTATATCTTTAATTAATTGTTTAACTATATGAAAATATTGACTGTATTTGGTACGCGTCCCGAAGCCATAAAAATGGCACCCTTAATAAAAGTTCTTGAAAAGAGTAGTTCTTTTCAAATTAAAACCTGTGTTACGGGTCAACATCGTCAGATGTTGGATCAGGTGCTATCTCTGTTCAATATTAAACCTGACTATGATTTGAACATCATGCAACCTAATCAAACGCTGGAAATGATAACAAGCAAAATCCTTCTCGGAATGAGTAAGGTTTTTGAAGAATGGCGTCCCGATCTGGTTTTGGTTCATGGAGATACGACGACAGCATTCTCAGCATCATTAGCCGCATTTTATAAAAGAATAGATATTGGCCATGTGGAAGCAGGTCTTAGAACTGGGAATATTTATTCTCCCTGGCCTGAGGAAGCTAATAGAGTTTTAACAGGGAATCTGGCTAATATTCATTTTGCACCTACAAAGCAAGCAAAAATTAACCTGCTCAATGAAGGAGTTCCGGGCGATAGGGTTGTGGTAACTGGAAACACTGTTATTGATGCATTGCTTGAAGTTAAGAGGAAAATAGAACTAGATACTGTGTTGAGCAGAGAGCTAAGTGAGTCATTTAAGTTCTTATCTCCTGAAAGACGAGTGGTTTTAATCACTGGGCATCGAAGGGAAAATTTTGGAGATGGATTCAGAAAAATCTGCAGTGCAATCTCTAAGTTGGCAAATGTCTATCAAGATGTTGATTTTATTTATCCAGTCCATCTCAATCCTCAAGTGAAGGAGCCTGTCGAAGAATTGCTATCGCATCAGCAAAATATTCATTTGATTGAGCCACAAGATTACCTTCCATTCGTTTACCTTATGCTCCGAAGTACATTGATTTTAACGGACTCAGGAGGGATACAGGAAGAAGCGCCGGCTTTAGGTAAGCCTGTTCTTGTAATGCGGGACACGACTGAAAGACCTGAGGCCGTTGATGCAGGGACCGCGATAATTGTGGGAACAGATCCTGATCGAATTTTCGACTGCGCAAAAAATATTATGGATGATGCTGAATATTTAACTCTGTTCAGGAAAATATGCAATCCATTTGGCGATGGTAAAGCGTCCTATAGGATATGTGACTTTATAAAACAAAAATATCAATAATAATTGCTTATGATATATTTCAATGCAATATACTTCTTAGGTGTCCTGGGTTTATTTTTTGATACGAATAATGATAAGAATAAAGTATTTTTGTATTATGTGTTACTTATATTGCTAATCTTTTCTGCCCTAAGAGTAAACGTTGGATTTGATTACTGGAATTATGTTGATTTGATAAATGGGGTGCAAGACTCGGATCGAATTGAAAGGTTTTCAAAACTATTTATTGATATATCAAATTATCTCGAAGAGCCGCAAATTTTCTTCATACTTAATTCTTTTATATTTGTATTTTTCATGTCTTGGGGTTTGAAAAAATTCAATTCTTTGGATGGCGTATCTCTTTTTGTATTTTTAACGTTTCCATTGCTTTTTCTGAGGTCGCTGGATATTGTGCGTCAATATACTGCAATGGCTATTGTTTTCTTTGCCTCAAGTCTTCTAGTCGGAGATATCAGCTGGAGAAAAAGGGTAAAGTATATAATTTACTCCTTTATTGGTGTTGGGTTTCATTTTCCTGCTATTCTTCTAGTATTTATTAATTTTTTCTTTTCATTTGAGAAATTAAGAAAGTTTTTCTTTGGAATATTAAATTTTTATAATTTTCTGATATTTTCAGCAATTGCGTACTTGATGTCTTCATATGTAATTAATTACATTTCTTCTCTTGGATTTGAAGGATACTATTTTTCTTACTTTGAGAACTTGTCAGATAATGCAGGATTGAAAATATTCTTATTCTATGAATTATTGATTGCTGCCTTGATATTTGTTATGAAAAAATTAAAAATAGAAAGTGAGCAGCAAAAATTTTCTTGTGTAATGCTGTTTTCGGGAGGAGTGATATATGCATTTCTTTCTCCTTATGGTGAACATTTAGGGCGGATTTTTGCCTACTTCTTACCTTATTTTATTGTGTGCTTTAGTTGTGTTTTCAATAAATTGAGTGCTTTCAATAGAGCTTCTCTGAAAGCTTTATTGGTCATCATCGGAACAGCATCTTATTATTATATGATTTATCTTCGAGTTATTGATGAATCTGGAGATAAGTTAACCAATGTTAAGATCTTTGGATTTTGATTGATAATAATATCTAGGATATTAATCTGTATGAATGTTGTTTTTGTTAGAGCTTTTTTACCTCATTTAGATGCACGTATGGGGAAGTATGTTAGGGCACTTAGGCGATCTGAGTTTGACATCAGTTATATCGGATGGGCTCGTGGTCAAACATCCTCAGATGTTGACCCTGATAGAACTTTCCTATTTAGGCGTAACGCTGCTCTTGGGGGGCGTTGGCGCAATGTATTTGCATTGATGGCTTGGAATGTTTTTATTTTCAAAACTCTTATGAGTTTGAGAAAAAGTATTTCAATCGTGCATGCTATTGATCTGGATAGTGTCATTTCAGCATATATATTTTGCCGTATTTTTAATAAGTCGATAGTTTTTGATATTTATGACCACTATGCCGATACTAGAAATATCAAGGGTGTCTCCGGAAAACTTATTTCATTGATTGAGAGAAAACTGGCGCAACGTGCCGATCTGACTATACTTGCAGATGAGGCGCGGTTAGAGCAGCATGCTCTAAAGGCTGCTGAGAATTTGATGATTATTGAGAATGTTCCTGATGTATCTTGGCCAATTAATGAATTGGTCGTAGAGGAAAATAAGCCTATTAAAATAGGTTATTTTGGAGTTCTCGAAAAACAACACAGAGGCTTGGAGAATTTACTGGAAGTATTTGCTGGGAGTGAAAAATTCGAACTGCATTTAGCCGGTTATGGACCTCTTGAAGAGAAAATTTTGGAGAAATCAAGATCTTATTCTAATGTTAAATTCTATGGCGCCTTGAACCATGAGCAAGGAATGGAAAAGCTATCAGGAATGCATTGTGTTGTGGGGTTTTACTATTTAACTGTGCCCAATCATCGCTTTGCATCCCCTAATAAGTATTATGAGCATTTGCTCTTGGGGCTCCCATTGCTAACTACGTATGGAACCCCCCCGGGTAATAAAGTTGTCAATGAAAATACAGGATGGGCTCTATCTGAAGGGATTGAGTCTTTACTGAATTGGGCAGATCAATTGGATATTGACGATTTGCGTATTAAAGGAAGGAATGCCAGAAATTTATGGGAAAAATATTATAAAAATTATGCGAAAGAGACGATTGGCGGAGAATATTTACATCGGTTGAACAGAATTTCTAGCAATGACTGATATAAAAACCTTGGTGTCAATTATCATGCCGGCGTATAATTCGCAAAATACGCTTGATGAGGCTGTGGAATCAGTTTTAAAGCAGACAATTGATAATTGGGAACTATTAATAATAGTAGATGCGGCAACTGATCTGACGGAAGACATCGCAAAATCATGGGCTCAAAAGGATGCAAGAGTTAAAGTTTTTGTGAGCCAATATAATCAAGGGGTTGCAAAGTCTCGTAATATAGGCTTGGAACAAGCTAAAGGGAAGTATTTGGCTTTTCTGGACAGCGATGATCGATGGCTTTCGGGAAAATTGAAACAGCAGACCACATTCATGGAAGAAACGAATGCGCTTGTGAGTTATGGCGCTTATCGTCGTTTTGCTGATCATGAGTTACTGAATGTTGTTAATCCTCCGGCACAAGTTAGTTATCGTCGGTTGTTGATGGGGAATGTTATTGGGAATCTGACCGGAATGGTCAGCCGAGAGCTGGTCAAGGATTTGAGGTTTCTACCTCAAGGGCATGAGGATTATATTTTTTGGCTGCAGGCGGTTAGGAGGGCCCAATTTGCCTATCTTGTGCCGAGTGATGGTCCGATAGCAGAATATAGGGTTCAAAAGACATCTCTGTCTGCGAAAAAAACAAAGAACCTGAGCTGGCAATGGAAAATTTATAGAAGGAATGTCGGTTTATCGTTTTTTCATAGCTGTTTCTTTATGATTTGTTATATATTCTCAGCTATTAGAAAACGGATTATTTGATCTATATTATAAAAAATAGCAAGGTTATGTAACCTTGCTATTTTTTATAATTATTTTATTTTTTTCGAATCCAGCGGAAATAGGCCAGCTTGCTGTAGAACGCCAGATAGCAAATAACGCTAATGAAAAAGCAACTGGCCGTCAGCCATTTGTTTTGGTAGGTTAATACCGCCATCAGGCAGGGTACGGCCGCATACATCCAGAGGAAGGGTGAAGTCAAGCCATTCTGGATAGGTTTGGAAAAGCTGGAGAATGCTTTCTTGGCCCAGCGTTTGTTGGCCAGCATATGAAGATGCACGCCATCGGGCTGGCTGGGGTGGTAGCCTTCTCGAATCGTCTTTCTGACAAAACTGAATCCGACCTCAATAATGGGGTAGGAGCAGATCAACAGACTGGTCCAGGGTGAAACAGAGGTGTTGCGCTCGGGTAGGAGAACTGATATCCATGCCAGCATGAAACCCAGAAAATAGGCGCCGCCATCACCCAGAAAGATTTTTCCTGCCGGCCAATTCACTAAAAAAAATCCCATGACTGCACCTGCAATAATGAGGCAGGTGAAGGCCAGTGGGATATCTCCCACTTGGCGTGCGATAAATCCAAAGGCAGCAAGCATAATAATGGCTGTACCTGCGGTTAGGCCATTGAAGCCATCGATGATATTGATGGCGTTGGCAACACCGCCGACGGCAAAGGCGGTGAATATGACTGAGATAAGTGTAAAGCTCAAAAGCCAATCTATCCCCCAGATATCCACATGTGTCAGTGATGTGCCTGTAATACCCCAGCCCAGCACACCGGAAGCCATGGTGGCGAGAAGGCGCACCTTGACGGAGACTTTTTTTGTAATGTCTTCCATGAGGCCGAAAACAAAGGCTGGTATGCCTGCAAGCAGTATGGCACTGAGAATAGCGCGTTTTTCTGCTGCAGCGATACCGTGGCTGGATACTGCATAGCCTACGAATACCCCAATGGCAATCGCAATACCGCCAATTCGAGGTGTGGGGTTGGTATGAAATTTTTGCAAGCCGTCTGTTGTATCCATGGATAGACTGCCATGCCATTTCTTGGTGGTAACCAGCAACACGCAGGTAATAAACGAGGCCAGACCTGCAAGGAACGCGTCGTACCTGAATAACTCTTGAACAGAGAAAATAATCGAATTCATGGAGTGAGTGGACGTGGAATTGTTTTATATCGTGGGAGGCTGACTCGGGGAAGTTGGCATCTTGCTCGTCTCCAAGAGCATTTGCGGCACAATGCAGCCCATCTGACTTGAACATTGTCCCATGGGACAGAGCCTTGATCTATGACCACCATTGACCCCACCACCCAGATCGCCCCCCGCGACAAAGCCGAAATCCTCGCGCAAGCACTGCCCTACATCCGCAAGTTCCATGGCAAGACCATGGTCATCAAGTATGGCGGTAACGCCATGACCGATCCTGCCTTGCAGGCCGACTTTGCGGAAGATGTGGTGTTGCTCAAGCTGGTGGGTATTAACCCTGTGGTGGTTCATGGTGGTGGGCCTCAGATTGAAGCGGCGCTGGGTCGTCTTGGCAAGAAGGGTGAATTCATTCAGGGCATGCGTGTCACGGATGAAGAGACCATGGAAGTGGTGGAGTGGGTGCTGGCCGGCGAGGTGCAGCAGGACATCGTGGGTCTGATCCATCAGGCCGGCGGCAAGGCCGTGGGCCTGACGGGGCGAGATGGTGGCTTGATTCGTGCCAAGAAGCTCAAGATGCTGGACAACAAGGATCCGAGCATCGAGCACGATGTGGGTCAGGTGGGCGACATCGTTGCCATCGACCCCAGTGTGGTGAAGGCACTGCAGGACGATGCTTTCATTCCGGTGATCAGCCCTATCGGTTTTGGTGAGGAGAACGAAAGTTACAACATCAACGCCGACGTGGTTGCAAGCAAACTCGCAACAGTGTTGCAAGCTGAAAAGCTGGTGCTTTTAACCAACACTCCGGGCGTTCTGGACAAGGCCGGCAATCTGCTGACGGATCTGACGGCGCGCGAGATTGATGCGCTGTTTGCCGACGGTACGATTTCCGGCGGCATGCTGCCCAAGATTTCGGGTGCTCTGGATGCTGCCAAGGCGGGGGTGAATGCGGTGCACATCATCGATGGACGCGTGCCGCATTCCATGCTGCTGGAAATTTTGACGGACCAAGCGTATGGCACGATGATTCGCAGCCATTGATGAGCCTGTCTGGCCCTGACATGTGGTTGCTCTTCTCGAGTGACTTTTCACATATGGCGTTAACATCGCCGCAGGGCTTTCCCGGGTGGAGTCGCGCTCAAGACTCCGCCGCAAGCCGCCTTTGGGCGGCTTTTGTTTTTGAGCGAGGTAGGACTTTATGCGTTTGCTTCTGGTGGAAGATGATGTGATGGTGGCCAGCGGTATCAAGCTGGGTCTTTCCGATGCCGGTTATGCGGTGGACTGGGTGGGCAGTGCCGAGCGTGCGCTGGAAGTGCTGGCCCAGGAAGCGTTCGATGTGGCGGTGATCGATATCGGCCTGCCGGGCATCAACGGCCTGGAGCTGACGCGTCGTCTGCGCAGCAGCGATGTGGAAAGCAAGGCCATGCCGGTGTTGATCCTCACGGCGCGGGATGCGCTGCAGGACCGGGTGCAAGGCCTGGACTGGGGCGCTGACGACTATATGGTCAAGCCTTTCGAGCTGCCCGAGTTGCTGGCGCGCCTGCGTGCGCTGATGCGTCGTTCCCAGGCGGCGACTTCGGCTGTCCTGAACTTTGGCTGTATCGAACTGGATACGGCGGGCCGCCGCGCCGGCGCACGCCAGCTGCCGCAGGAAGGCGAAACCGAAGGCAAACTGCTGCCCATCGATCTGGGGCCACGTGAATGGACGGTGCTGGAGTATCTGCTGCTCAATGCCCCCAAGCCCGCCAGCAAGGAAAAGCTGCTTCAGGCCCTGACCGGTTGGGACCGTGAAATTACGCCAAATGCCGTGGAAGTTTATGTGTCCCGCCTGCGCAGCAAACTGGAGCCGCATGGCGTGGCCCTGCGCTCCATTCGCGGTTTCGGTTATCGGCTGGAGTTGATGCCTGAATCCGTTTGATTCTCTATTTGATAGCTGTCAGCGCTTGATTGATATGGAGTTTGGTTATTTATATATCTGAATTGGTTATTAATAGAGCGCTTGAAGCTATAAAAATTGAATACTCCGAGTTCTCATTCAATAAACATTAATGACTGCCAATCTGCGTTTTCGGCTGCTGGTTCTGCTTTTGGTGCCGCTGATGCTGTTGGCGGCCATGGGTGGCTGGTTCAGCTACAGCGCTGCGGATGAGGCCTCCACCCAGCATGACCAGCGCTTGTTGCGCTTGCTGCCGGCCCTGGCCGATTCGGTGCTTGCGCCCTCGATTGCGGACGGTACGCCGCCGCTGGTGTCGCTGACGCCAAGCGTCGAAGACTTTCTGCGCAATCAGGGCGATGAAGCAGGCTATGCCGTGGGCGATCTGCAAGGCAATGTGGTGGCAGGCGATACCTGGATCAACTTCGATGTGCCGGCGACCGGCACGGCGGAATTCCATAGCCAGGAGCACGACGGTGTGACCTATCGCGTTGCCGTGCTCAAGGCCGAAACCTATGGCGCCGGCGAGATGGTCGTCATGCTGGCCGACAGCAGCGATGTGCGCCAGCAATGGGTGCGCCAGTTGCTGATGCATGTGCTGCTGCCCAATCTGCTGCTGATTGCGGGCGCGGCCGTGGCCATTTACTGGTCGGTGAGCCGGGCCTTCAAGCCGCTGCACAAGCTGACTCAGGCGGTGGAGCGCCGCTCGCCGCGCGATCTGAGCCCGATCGACGAGCAGACCTCGCCAGCCGAGGTCCGCCCGCTGGTGCGCTCGCTCAATCGCCTGTTCTCCCTGGTCAATGCCCAGGCCGAAGGCCAGCGCCGTTTCGTCGCCGATGCGGCCCATCAACTGCGCACGCCGCTGGCGGCCCTGCAGACCCAGGTGGAGGCCTGGGCCCTGAGCGGGCAGGAGGCCAGGCGCCTGGCCAAGCGTACGGGTGAGCAGGCGCAGGTCGTGCTCACGGTGGAGCAGATCGAGCAACTGCGCGATGCAACCCGGCGCACCTCCCAGCTGGCGCGTCAGCTACTGGCCCTGTCGCGTGCCGATGCGCGCAATGCCGAGGTGCAGCCACTGCAGGAGGTGGACCTCAAGGAACTCTGCGAGAGCATGCTCGAGACCTTTATCGATCGTGCCTCGATCAAGCATCTGGACTTTGGCCTCGAGGTCGAGCCAGCATCGGTCTGGGGCCATAGCTGGTTGCTGCGCGAACTGGTTTCCAACCTGGTGGAAAACGCCATCAAGTACACGCCCAGAGGCGGCAGCGTCACCTTGCGCTGCGGTCTGCGCTCCCGGCCCGTGGGCACGGACGACGCCAGCTTGCTGCAGATGGCAGGTGTGCAGCAATGGGCTTTTGTCGAGGTTGACGATGACGGGCCCGGCGTGCCCGAGGAAGAGCGCAGCCAGATTACCCAGCGTTTCTATCGCGCCCAGGGGGTGATTGAAGAAGGCACCGGTCTGGGCCTGGCAATTGCCGATGAAATAACGCAATTGCATCAAGGTGTACTGAGTTTTGCAGATGGAAGTTTCGGTAAAGGCTTATTAGTAAGACTTGAAATTCCGGTTCAATCAGTTTCAGAAGGCAGTCATGAGGTATCTGAAGCTCTCAAAGGTTAATTTCTCGGTTACGCTTGCGTGTTGGTGAGAGCGGGGGGTGAAAGTTGGGGTGGAGACCGCAAGCCTGCTGTTTATTAAGGTTGGTTTGACGCACCTGACGCCTGCCGGTAAGGATAGTCGTGTGCTTAACAGTGCAACTGGCTGTGAGAAAATTGCTAATAAATACTGAGTCGCCTATGTCTGAGTCTGAAGTCCTGTCGCCTGTTTCCAATATTGAAAATCCCGCGGAGGACAGTCCTGCCGCTCCCGCCATGGCTCCTGCGCGCAAGCGTCCCAAGCCCGGTGAACGCCGCGAGCAAATCCTGCAGGCATTGGCCTCCATGCTGGAAAAGCCGGGCGCGGACCGCATTACCACGGCGGCCCTGGCTGCCCATTTGAGCGTGAGCGAGGCGGCTCTGTACCGTCACTTCGCCAGCAAGGCCCAGATGTTCGAAGGCCTGATCGAGTTCATCGAGCAGTCCGTCTTCACGCTGGTGCAGCAGATCGTGGGCCGTGATGTGCCCGACGCTGCGCATGATCCGGTCACGGGCGTGCGCAATGCCAACCGCGTGGTGGCATTGCTGCTGCAGTTCGGCGAAAAGAATCCCGGCATGGTGCGCGTGATGGTCGGCGACGCCATTGTTTTCGAGCACGAGCGTCTGCAGACCCGCATGAACCAGTTCTTTGACCGTATCGAGTCCACCTTGCGTCAATGCCTGCGCCCTGCCGCAGGCGCCATGGGCTCTGCTGCACCGACGGCCGAAGCATCGGTGGCGGCCAGTGTGCTGACTTCGTTTGCGCTGGGACGTCTGCAGCGCTATGCCCGCTCGGGCTTCCGCCGCCTGCCCACCGAACACCTGGATGCCAGCCTGGCCATGATGGTCGTGGTCTGAGTCTCTTCCCGGACAATCCTTCAGGAACGCCGCAGTCCTTGGACTGGCGGCGTTTTTTGTGGTCGGCTGCCGGGAGAAAGTCCGCGAGAAACCAGGGCAGGAAGGGCTAAGTATTTACCCTTGATGGATTCAAAACCGGCCGGAAATTGTGCAAAATAGAACGAACGTTCGTTTTATTGAGAGTTTCATGGCCTCGTTCTCCGCTTCCCGTTCTTCAACTTCGCCCGCAGGTCGGGATGTGGCGCACCCGGCTGGTCGCGGGGGGACTGCGAGCAGGAAGACCAGCGCAAAGTCTCGCAAGCTGCACGCCGAGGCGCAAGCTGCGGTTAGCCCCAGTAAGGCCGTGGAGGGGGTTGCCACCAAGTCTGCGGGCCGATCACTCGCAAAAGGTCAGCAAACCAAGGCCACGATTGTCGAGGCTGCGCTCAATCTGGCCACCCATATTGGGCTGGAAGGCCTGTCCATTGGCGCGATTGCCGAACTCACGGGCATGAGCAAATCAGGTGTGTTTGCCCATTTCGGCTCGCGTGAGGAATTGCAGATTTCCGTGGTGCACGAGTACCACGACCGTTTCGAGCAGGAAGTCTTCTACCCCGCCATCGAGGCGCCGCGCGGCATTCCGCGTCTGCGCGCGCTGTTTGGCAACTGGATGAAGCGCACCTCCATAGAGATCGACTCCGGCTGCATCTATATCAGCGGAGCGGTGGAGTTCGACGATCGCACGGGCCCAGTGCGCGATGCGCTGGCCGAGTCCGTCGGCACCTGGCTGGCCGCCATGCGCCGCACCATTGTGCAAAGCCAGGAATGCGGCGATCTGCGTGCCGATGCCGATGCCAGCCAGTTGCTGTTTGAAATTCACGGCCTGATTCTTGCCCTGCATTACGAGGCGCGCTTTCTGCACAGCGAGGGCTCGATAGAGCGGGCTCATGCAGGCTTCAACAACATTCTGGCGCGCTATGCCAGCGAGCCGCCAGCCGCCTGACGCCATTCACAACCCGCGTCAGTTCCAACCCCAAAAGCAAACCGTTCAACGCGCAACCATCACAGGAGACGACAAATGCCCAGCTACAACCCGCCACTGCGTGACATGCAATTCCTCATGCACGAGGTCTTCAAGGTCACCGAGACCTATCAGCAGATTCCCAAGTACGCGGAGGTTGATGCCGACACCATCAACGCGGTGGTCGAGGAGGCGGGAAAGTTTGCGGCCAATGTCACGTTTCCCTTGAATATCTCCGGCGACGAAGAGGGCTGCACGCTGAACAAGGAGACCCACGAGGTCACCACGCCCAAGGGCTTCAAGCAGGCGTATGCGCAGTTCATCGAGGGTGGCTGGCCGGCACTGTCCTGCGATCCGGAGTATGGCGGCCAGGGTTTGCCCTTCGTGCTCAATTCGGCGCTTTATGAAATGCTCAACAGCGCCAATCAGGCCTGGACCATGTATCCCGGTCTGTCGCATGGCGCCTATGAGGCTCTGCATGCCTATGGCACGCCGGAGCAGAAGAAGACCTATCTGGGCAAGCTGACCAGCGGCGAGTGGACCGGCACCATGTGCCTGACCGAGCCCCATTGCGGCACCGACCTGGGCCTGCTGCGCACCAAGGCCGAGCCGCTGGCGGACGGCAGCTACAAGATCACCGGCAACAAGATCTTCATCTCGGCCGGCGAGCATGACTTCACCAGCAACATCGTGCACCTGGTGCTGGCGCGTCTGCCCGATGCGCCCGTCGGCTCCAAGGGCATCAGCCTGTTCGTCGTGCCCAAGTTCAAGGTGCAGGCCGATGGTTCGCTGGGCGAGCGCAACCCGATTTTCTGCGGTGCGCTGGAGCACAAGATGGGCATTCACGGCAATGCCACGGCCCAGATCAATATCGACGGCGCCATCGGCACCCTGGTGGGTGAGCCCAACAAGGGTCTGCAGGCCATGTTCGTGATGATGAACGCGGCCCGTCTGGGTGTGGGCAACCAGTCGCTGGGACTGACCGAGGTGGCCTACCAGAATGCGCTGGCCTATGCCAAGGATCGCCTGCAGATGCGCAGCCTGTCGGGCGTGAAGGCCAAGGACAAGCCGGCCGATCCCATCATCGTCCACCCCGATGTGCGCCGCATGCTGCTCACGGCCAAGGCCTATGCCGAAGGCGGCCGCGCGCTGTCCACCTTCTGCGGCCTGCTGCTGGACAAGGAGTTGCACCACCCCGACGAGAAGGTGCGCAAGGACAGCGGCGAGCTGGTGGCCCTGCTGACGCCCATCGTCAAGGCCTTCATCACCGACAACGGCTGGGCGGCGACGACCCTGAGCCAGCAGGTCTTCGGCGGCCACGGCTTCATCAAGGAATGGGGCATGGAGCAGTTTGTGCGCGATGCGCGCATCAACATGATCTACGAAGGCACGAACGGCATCCAGGCGCTGGATCTGCTGGGTCGCAAGATCCTGGGCAACCAGGGCGCGACGCTCAAGAAGTTCGGCAAGCTGATCGCCCAGTTGGTGGAAGAAGAAGGCGTCAACGAGAAGATGAGCGAGTTCATCACGCCCATTGCCGTGCTGGGCGAGCAGATGACCAAGTTCACCACCGAGATCGGTTTCAAGGGCATGCAGAACCCCGACGAAGTCGGCGCAGCCGCCGTGGACTATCTGCGTGTGGCCGGCCATCTGGTCTTTGGCTACCTGTTTGCCCGCATGGCCCAGGTGGCGCTGCGCGAGATCGCGGCCGGCAATGCAGATCCCTTCTACCAGGGCAAGCTGCAGACCGCGCGCTTTTACTTCGCCAAGCTGTTCCCCGAGACGGCGACGCTGATGCGCACCGCGCGCGCCGGCAGCCAGTCGCTGATGGACAGCGACGCGGCCCTGGCCTGATGCTGCGCAGGCGCATGCTGCTTCGCTATCGAAAGAGTAGCTTCATGCGCCTATTCATACCTTGTTTTGAATATAAAGGACTCGGAAATGAAGAAGATCAAAGCGGTAGCAGCTCTTGTACTGGTAGCGGGCAGCATGTCGGCCGCCTGGGCGCAGATGTCGCCCGTAGGCACCTGGCGCAGCATGGATGAAAAGGAAAACACGCCCAAGGCGCAGGTGAAGATCACCGAGGCCGGCGGCGTGGTCACAGGCAAGGTCGAGGCCCTGCTGCGCAAGGGCGCAGACCCGAATGCGCTGTGCACCGAGTGCAAGGACGAGCTCAAGGACAAGCCCGTGGTGGGCATGACGCTGATCAGCGGCGTCAAAAAGGTCGAGGGCAAGGAGGTCTGGGAAGGTGGCAGGATTCTCGATCCCGAAAACGGCAAGACCTATACCGTGCGTCTGACGCCCGTCAATGAAGGCCAGAAGCTGGAGGTGCGTGGCTCCATCGGTCCTTTCTGGCGTACCCAGACCTGGATTCGCGTTCAGTAAATCTCAAGACAAAAAACAGCCAGCGCCCCAGTCCCGTGTTTTGTCCGTGGCAAGGCCGCTGGCCCTTAATGGAACATAGCTCATGTCCCGATTCAATGTGAAAAAAGTCGCCGTGCTGGGCGCGGGCGTGATGGGCGCGCAGATCGCCGCCCATCTGGTCAACGTCAAGGTGCCGGTCATTTTGTTTGACCTGCCCGCCAAGGAAGGCTCCAAGAGCGGCATTGCAGAGCGTGCCATTGCCAATCTCAAGAAGCTCAAGCCTTCGCCTATCGGCGTGGCCGATGATGTGGAGCTGATCCAGGCGGCCAACTACGAAGAGCATATGAAGCTGCTCAAGGGCTGCGATCTGGTGATCGAGGCCATTGCCGAGCGCATGGACTGGAAGCTGGACCTGTATCACAAGATCGCGCCCTTCGTCGCCAAGCATGCGCTGCTGGCGTCCAATACCTCGGGCCTGTCGATCACCAAGCTGTCCGAGGCCTTGCCCGACGCCATCAAGCCGCGCTTTTGCGGCATCCACTTCTTCAACCCGCCGCGCTATATGCAGCTGGTGGAGCTGATCAACACGCCCACCACGCAGGCCGAGGTGCTGGATCAGCTTGAAGCCTTTGTCACCAGCACGCTGGGCAAGGGCGTGGTGCGTGCGCATGACACGCCCAACTTCATCGCCAACCGCATCGGCATTGCCGGCATGCTGTCCACCATGAAGGAAGTCGAGAACTTCGGCCTGTCCTTCGACGTGGTGGACGATCTCACGGGCAAGAAGCTGGGCCGTGCTTCCTCGGGCACTTTCCGCACTGCCGACGTGGTGGGTCTGGACACCATGGCCCATGTCGTCAAGACCCTGCAGGACAATCTGAGCCTGGAGACCGACCCCTTCTACGGCAGCTTCGGCACGCCGCCCGTGCTGGCCAAGCTGATCGAGCTGGGCAACCTGGGCCAGAAGACCAAGAAGGGCTTCTACAAGAAGGTCGGCCGCGACATCTTCCAGTTCGAGCTCGACAGCGAGGACTACATTCCCGCAGGCGGCAAGGCCGATGAGGTCTACGGCCGCATGCTCAAGAAGCCCGCTGCAGAGCGACTCAAGCTGCTGCGCAATGCCGAGGGCAAGGAGGGGCAGTTCCTCTGGGCCATTCTGCGCAACAGCTTCCACTATGCCGCCGTGCACCTGCAATCCATTGCCGATTGCGCACGCGATGTGGACCAGGCCATGCGCTGGGGCTTCGGCATGAAGCAGGGCCCGTTCGAGCTGTGGCAGGAAGCCGGCTGGCTGGAGGTGGCCAGGATGGTGCAAGAGGACATCGACGCCGGCAAGGCGCTGTGCAAGGCGCCGCTGCCCCAATGGGTCTTCGAAGGTCCGGTGGCCGAGGCCGGCGGCGTGCATACGGGCAATGGCTCGTGGAGTCCTGCGCAGAACAGGTTCGTGCCGCGCCGTGTGCTGCCGGTGTACGAGCGCCAGCTGTTCCCCGAGAAACTGCTGGGTGAAACCGATCTGCCCGACTGGCAGACGGCTGGCACGACGATTGCCGAAACCAGGGCGCTGCGCACCTGGACGCTGGACGGCAAGATCTTGATCGCCAGCATCAAGAACAAGATGCACGCCATCAGCCCCGAAGTCATGGAAGGCCTGATGGAGGCGGTGGATACGGCCGAGAGCGACTTCGACGCCATGGTCATCTGGTCCGGCGATGCACCCTTCAGCGTGGGCGCGGACCTGGAAGCCACCATGCCTGCCTTTGTGATCGGTGGAGCGGACGCCATCGAGAGCATCGAGCAGGAGCTGCAGAACCTGATGCTGCGCCTGCGTTATGCACAGGTGCCGGTGGTGTCTGCCATTCACGGGCTGGCGCTGGGCGGCGGCTGCGAGATGGCGGTGTACTCGGCGCGTCGCGTGGCCCATATGGAAAGCTATATCGGCCTGGTGGAAGTCGGCGTGGGCCTGGTGCCCGGCGCCGGCGGCCTGACCTATATCGCCCGTCGCGCTGCCGAAAATGCCGCCACCAGCACCGGCAAGGATTTGCTGCCCTTCCTGACCGAAGGCTTCACGGCCGCAGCCATGGCCAAGGTGGGGACCAGCGCGCTGGAGTCGCGCAAGCTCGGCTATCTGCTGGACAGCGACATCGTCGTGGCCCACAAGGACGAGGTGCTGTTTGTCGCCATCAACGAAGCCAAGTCCATGGCGGCTGGCGGCTGGCGTGCGCCGCACAAGCGCAGCTTCCCCGTGGCGGGCCGCAGCGGCCAGGCCACGATCAAGGGCTCGCTGGTCAATATGCGCGACGGCGGCTTCATCAGCGAGTTCGACCAGCATATTGCGAGCCTGATCGCCAATGTGGTCTGCGGCGGCGATGTCGATGCCGGCACGCTGGTGGATGAGGCCTATCTGATGAGCCTGGAGCGCAAGGCTTTCTGCCATCTGATTGCCCACCCCAAGACCCATGAACGCATTCTCGGAATGCTCAACACTGGCAAACCGGTACGCAATTGATATGAGCATCCCCCTGAGTCGCTGCGCGCCTTCCCCCTTCTCTCGCTTTGCGGGAAGGGGCGCCAGCAACGCCGCGGGGCGGCCCTTGCTCGCTGGCTGCTGATATGCGCCGCGAAGCAATTGAAGCCTTGCACACAGGTTAAAGAGCTAAGAGACAACCAAGGAATTTGGTCATGAAACAAGTACAAGACGCCTATATCGTTGCTGCCACGCGCACGCCCATCGGTCGCTCGCACAAGGGTTTTTTCCGCAACTACCGTCCCGACGATCTGCTGGCCACCACGCTCAAGGCGGCGCTGGCCCAGGTGCCTGGCCTGGACCCCAAGGCGATCGAGGATATCGTCTGCGGCTGCGCGATTCCCGAAGCCCAGCAGGGCCTGAACGTGGCGCGTATCGGTGCCGTGCTGGCGGGACTGCCCACCAGCATCGGCGGCATCACCGTCAACCGTTTCTGTGCCTCCGGCCTGTCGGCCGTAGCCATGGCGGCGGACCGCATCCGCGTCGGTGAAGCCGATGTGATGGTTGCCGCCGGCGTGGAGAGCATGAGCATGGTGCCCATGATGGGCAATGCGCCCAGCCTCTCGCCCAGCATCTTCGAGCGCGATGGCGATGTGGGCATTGCCTACGGCATGGGCCTGACGGCGGAGAAGGTGGCCCAGCAGTGGAAGGTCTCGCGCGAGGCGCAGGATGCGTTTGCACTCGAATCGCACCGCCGCGCGATTGCGGCGCAGCAGGCCGGCGATTTCGCGGCCGAGATCACGCCGATCGAAGTCACCGACCGCACGCTGAACATCGCCACGGGCGAGACCGTGGCCAGCACGCGCACCGTGAGTCTGGACGAAGGCCCGCGCCCCGATACCAGCCTCGAAGGTCTGGCCAAGCTGCGCACCGTGTTTGCAGCGCGCGGCACGGTCACGGCGGGCAATAGCTCGCAGACCAGCGACGGTGCGGGCGCGCTGATCATTGCCAGCGGGGATGCCGTCAAGCGCTTTGGCCTGACGCCGCTGGCGCGCTTCGTCAGCTATGCCAGCAAGGGCGTGCCGCCCGCCATCATGGGCATTGGCCCTATCGAGGCCATTCCCGCCGCGTTGCGCTATGCGGGTCTCAAGCAGGACGATATCGACTGGTACGAACTCAACGAGGCCTTTGCAGCACAGTCCCTGGCCGTCATCAACACCCTGGGCCTGGACCAGAGCAAGGTCAACCCCATGGGCGGCGCGATTGCCTTGGGCCATCCCCTGGGGGCGACCGGCGCCATCCGCGCCGCAACCGTGGTCCATGCGCTGCAACGCAAGCAGCTCAAGTACGGCATGGTGACCATGTGCGTGGGCATGGGTCAGGGCGCGGCCGGCATTTTCGAGCGCGTCTGAACGCCGCAGCTGCCATGCAGACCGCCCAGTCGCAAGCCTCCGTGCAGGTTCCGGTACAAGCCGCCGTGCAATGGACGGAGATGGCCTTGCCCATCTCCGTGGGTTCGGCCCATCTGGTGCTGCGCCAGTGTCAGCCCAGGGCGACAGCGCCGCTGGCGCAGGTGGTGGTGGCTGGCGCCATGGGCGTGCAGCAAAGCTATTACCAGGCCTTTGCCCGCTGGCTGGCGGAGCACGGCTATGGCGTCACGACCTTCGACTACCGTGGCCATGGCCTGTCGCTGCAAGTGCCGTTGCGCGACGCCAGGGCCGACCTGCTGGACTGGGCCAAGGACTGCGAACTGGTGGCAGCGCATCTCAAGCAGCAGTTTCCCCTGCAGCCGCTGATCTGGATCGGTCATAGCGTGGGCTCGCAATTGCCGGGCCTGGCCTCCATTCCCCTGCCCATCAACGGCTTGCTGTCCGTTGGCAGCGGCAGTGGCTACTGGCGCGACAACGCTGCGCCAACCAAGCGCATGGTCCGGCTGTTCTGGTGGGGCGTCGCTCCGCTGGTCACTGCCTTGTACGGCGCGTTTCCCGGGCGCAAGCTGGGCATCGTGGGCGATCTGCCGGCAGGCGTGATCTGGCAATGGCGTCGCTGGTGCCTGAATCCTCTGTACGCCATGGGGGTGGAGGGGCGTTGGGCGGCCGAGGCCTATGCGGCAGCCCACTACCCCTTGCATGCGCTGTATTTCGAGGATGACGAAATGATGTCGCTGGCCAGCGTGCAATCGCTGGTGGACTGGTACAAAAGTGCGCCCAGCACGCTGGAGCGAGTGGACCCGAGGCTGGCTCCTGCCGGACGCATAGGCCATCTGGGGTATTTCAAGGAAGAGATGCGTGAGCTACTGTGGCAGCCCCTGTTGCCATTGCTGCAGAGCTGGCGCGACGGTGACCGTGGCCCAGGCAAACCCTTGTTCGGGCCGCTTGAGTCACCTGTTTGACGGCTTTCATTCCCGCCCTTGGGCAACACTGCCAATCATGAGCACAGACCTCCACCCCTTTGATCGTGCCGTGGCGCTGAGCGCTACGGGAGTGCCCAATCAGTACCAGGGAACGGCCTCGCCCGATTACTGGAATATGGTCGGCCCTTACGGCGGCATCACGGCGGCCAGCCTGGTGCAGGCCATTCAGCAACATCCGCAGTGCCTGGGCGATCCGCTGTCCATCACCGTCAACTATGCGGCAGCCGTGGGGCCGGGTGCTTTCGAGATCGACGCCAACCCGGTGCGAACCAACCGCTCCACCCAGCACTGGCTGCTGACGATTACCCAGTCCGATGCCCAGGGCCAGCCGCAGATCGTGACCACGGCCACGGCCGTGACCGCGGTACGCCGTCAGACCTGGAGCGTCAGCGATATGCCCATGCCCGAGGTCCGGGCTGCCGCCGAGGTGGAGCGCGTGCCGCCGCTGTTCAAGGCCTCAGAGTGGCTGACCCGCTATGAGATGCGATTTGTGGACGGAATCCTGCCGCGTGAGGAGGACGGGGCCGAGCGCGACAGCCTGACGCGGCTCTGGGTGAGAGACAATCCGCCGCGTCCGCTGGATTTCGCGTCGCTGGCTGCGGTCTCCGACGTGTTCTTTCCGCGGGCGTGGCTGCGTCGCTCCAAGCGCGTGCCAGCGGGTACGGTGTCCATCACGGTCTACTTCCATGCCGGACGCGAGGAACTGGCCGAGGCGGGCGACGGACTGCTGCTGGCGCAGGCGCGCGGGCAGGAGTTCCGCAACGGCTTTTTTGACCAGACGGCCCAGCTGTGGAGCCAGTCCGGCCAGATGCTGGCGACCAGCCACCAGATTGTTTACTACAAGGAATAGCGCGCCGAGACCGGCAAGCTGTTCACATCATTCACAAGGCAAGATCATGAGCAATACCCAGGATAGCCAGGACATCCTGGTGCACACCGAAGAGGGCGTGTGCACCATCACCTTCAACCGTGCGGCGAAGAAGAACTCCTTCACCGAGGCCATGTATACCCAGATGGCGGATGCATTGGCCGCCGCCAAGGTTGACGCAGGCGTGCGCGTGGTGGTGTTTCAGGGCGACATCGCCATCTTCAGCGCAGGCAACGATATTGCGGACTTCCTGAAGCAGGCCTCAACCCCCGGTGCAATGGGGGCCGATGCGCCCGTGTGGCGTTTCCTGCAGGAAGTCTCGTCCTTCCCCAAGCCTCTGATTGCTGCCGTCTGTGGTCCGGCCGTGGGCATTGGCACCACACTGCTGCTGCACTGCGATCTGGTCTATGCCGGCGATAACGCCGCATTCTCGCTGCCCTTCATCAACCTGGGCGTATGCCCCGAAGCTGCATCCAGCCTGCTCTTGCCCCAGATGCTGGGTTATCACCGCGCCGCCGAAGCCTTGCTGCTGGGCGAGCCCTTCATGGCAGAAGCCGCTCTGGAGGTAGGCCTGATCAACCGCGTGGTGCCGCCCAGCGAATGCAATGCCGTGGCACAGGCCCAGGCCAGGAAGCTGGCGCGCAAGCCCCTGTCCTCGCTGATCGAGACCAAGCGCCTGATGAAGGGCGGCCAGGCCAAGGCAGTGGGCGAGCGTATCGTGGAAGAAGGCGCAGTCTTCGCCCGCATGCTGCGCGAGCCTGCGGCCAAGGAAGCACTGACGGCCTTCATGGAAAAACGCCACCCTGACTTCAGCCAGTGCTGAAGTCAGGCATTGCGGCAGCAAGGTGAGCGCAGCGATGGGTGGCGATTTTACCCAAAGCGTCATCCTGATTTCGGCATGCGCCGAATCCAGCTCAGTTTCGCCAGCTTGTACCAGTGCCGATCTGAGAATCGCCCGTTGCAGGGCGATTTTTCTTTGACCGTTTTTCAGGATTGCCTATGACATCCAGGCCCGTACCGTCCCTCAATTCAGCGCAGGAGGCTGCCGAGGCCGTGCAGTTCGAGCCGGAGTTCATCTCCGGCTTGCGCGAGATCTTTGAAACGCGCGTGGCCTTCAATCAGACCATAGGGCTCAAGATCGGCGAGATCACGCCCACGCTGGTGCAGGGGCGTATCGCCATGCGACCTGATCTGATCGGACATTCGGCCTATCAGCGCATTCATGGCGGCGTGATCAGCGCCGGCCTGGATTCCATGGGCGGGCTGGCAGTGATGGCGGCCATTGCGGCCAAGCATATGGACGATACGCCCGCGCAAAGACTGCATCGTTTTTCCCGACTGGGCACGATCGATCTGCGTGTGGACTATATGCGTCCCGGCATCGGCAGGGAATTTCTGCTCACTGCCAGAGTGCTGCGCCTGGGCTCGCGGGTGGCGAACACCCAGATGGAGTTTCTGTCGGAGGATGGCCAACTGCTCTCTACCGGCACAGCGGCCTATATCGTCTCTTGACGATCTCTGAAACGAGCGCGTAGAGCGCCAGCGAAATATGGACTGGCAGCAAAAAGTGTTCAAAGACAGGCAAGTGAACGCCTGCACGGATGCAGCCAAATCTTTCATTGTGTGAGATCAGGCAATGCATGCAAGTAACTGAAACTTGTGAAAGCTTTGCTTACCGTTATTGCGAGATGACGGTAAATGTTGCTACTTATGCTGCATAGGATGGCACTTTCTGACTAGGAGATTCCTGCCATGGCTGTGCAAAACCCGTTCTTCGGCAAACGCGATAACGATAACTTTCCTTCACGCAGTTCCGTCACCGGGCTTTCGACAGCGAATAGCGCTGCGACATCGGGCGCCAGCTCCCTGAGTAATGCGGGCCTTGGCACGGCACCATCCAGCCCCATGCGTGCGGCTGCGACTGCAGCTCCCACCGCGCCTGTTGCTGAGGAAAACGGAGGCAGCAAGCTGACCGTCGGTCCGAACATCAAGCTCAAGGGTGTGGAAATCACGGACTGCGACACCTTGGTCGTGGAAGGAACGGTCGAGGCGACCATGAACTCCCGCGTCATCAAGATTGCCGAGCAGGGGGCGTTTCACGGCACGGCCGAGATCGATATTGCAGAAATCCACGGCAAGTTCGACGGCACCCTCACGGTGCGTGAAAAGCTGGTGATCTATGGCTCCGGCAAGGTCAGCGGAACGATCCGCTATGGCAAGGTGGTGATCGAAGAGGGTGGCGAGCTGACGGGACAGATCGAAGCGGGAACCCGTTCCGGCACCAGCAGTGCCAGCAATGCCTCCGCTTCGGCCTGGAGCAAGAGCAGTGCCGGCAGCACCAGCAGTCAGGTGGGGACTGTGGCCAGCAGCACCGAAACGACGGGTAGCGCTGCAGTCGTCTGAATCTCTGCGCACAGCCTATGAAAAAAGCGACCTTCAGGGGTCGCTTTTTTCATGCTCGATGACGTGTATCAGCTCTTGGCGGCTGCCTGAGCCTGGATTTTTTCACGCCAGGCACGTGTTTGCTCGGTATCCGGCAGAGACTGGGGCTTGCCGGTAGCATCAATGGCCACATAGGTCAGGCGAGCCTCGGTCACCTTCACATATTTGCCTTGGTCGGAAAAGCGCTCGGCAAAGACTTCCACATCCACGGCGACCGAGGTGCGACCCACATGCTGCACGCCGGCATAAAAGGACAGAATGTCGCCCACGCGCACGGGTTGCTTGAAGATGAATTCGTTGACGGCCACGGTCACCATGCGGGTGTGGCTGATGCGCTGCGGCAGCACCGAGCCGGCCAGGTCCACCTGCGCCATGACCCAGCCACCGAAGATGTCGCCATTGGCATTGACATCGGCAGGCATGGGCACGACTTTGAGAACCAGTTCCTTGTCGGCGGGCAGGGCAACGCTGGGAAGGTCGGGCGAACGGGGGGGCATGGAAATCTGTGACACGAATGGAAAGATTGAATTGTCCCTCAACATCGGGTTTCTACCAGGTTGGCGAGAAAAAGCCACTAACGACGGTTCGGGCAAGTAAGTAGGGGGTAACTATGCAGCGGTGTTTGTGGTGGATCTTCGGATGCCTGAGTGTCGTGCTTGCGGCCTGCAGCAGCCATCCGGTAAAAGCCCCAATATTGGACAGAGACGCTGTGACATCTGCAACGCCGCTCAAGCCGCTTGTGCAGGCCGTGCAGCCCTCTTGCCATCCGGAACCCTTGACCGGCGCGGCAGCGCTGGCCGGTCCTTTCACTGCAATGACTCCCAGGCAGGCCCTGCAGGCCGGTGCGCTGAATGCGCGTGTCTGCTGGGCTGGCGGGCTGCGCACCATAGAGTCGGCCAGCGAGCAGCGCGATTGCATGGTTCTGCTGCATGCCGAGTTCAGCGAGCAGGGCTTTCTGACCTGGCCGCGCGATGCAAGCTTCTTCAAGGCCTGCGGTGCTGGCCCCTATGACAGACAGTTGCTGCAGCCCTTCACCCTGGTCTGGGTGAGCGCAAAAGTGACGGGACAGGCAGAATTCGCGGGTACCCAGATTCCCGTCATAGAAATAGACGCCCTCTACCGCGGCTCCGACTGCCTGCAGGGCGACACAGCCCCACAATGCGTTCACAGTTACCTGCAACCCCAGAAGAAGCCGCGGTAGCGGCAAACCAGTCAGACGGCGCCACGCTGCGTCGCCTCTTTCCCTATATCTGGCGCTACAAATGGCATGCGCTGGCAGCGCTGGTGTTCATGATCTGCGCCAAGCTGGCCAATGTGGGCGTGCCCATCCTGCTCAAGCATCTGGTCGATGCGCTGGATATCAAGCCCGGGCAGGCGCAGGCCGTGCTGGTGGTCCCCGTGGGTCTGCTGGCGGCCTATGGATTGCTGCGCTTTTCCTCGACCATGTTCACCGAACTGCGGGATCTGGTCTTTTCCAAGGCCACGCAGGGCGCATCGCGCTCGATCGCGCTGTCGACCTTCGAGCATCTGCATGCCCTGAGCCTGCGCTTTCATCTGGAGCGCCAGACCGGTGGCATGACGCGGGACATCGAGCGCGGCGTGCGCAGCACCGAGTCGCTGATCTCGTATTCGCTCTACTCCATCCTGCCCACGCTGATTGAGATGGCGCTGGTGCTGGGCATTCTGGCCGTGCGTTTCGACATCTGGTTTGCCGTCATCACGCTGGCAGCGCTGGTGTTCTATATCGGCTTCACGGTTACCGTGACAGAGTGGCGCACCCGCTTCAGAAAAGAGGCCAATGCCCAGGAGTCGGCGGCCCATACCAAGGCCATTGATTCGTTGCTGAACTACGAGACCGTCAAGTACTTCAACAACGAGCAGTTCGAGTCCGCGCGCTATGACGAGAACCTTGAAAACCTGCGCCGCGTGCGGCTCAAGAGCCAGACCACGCTGTCCATGCTCAACTGCGGCCAGCAGCTCATCATCGGAGCAGCGCTGGTGGCCATCCTGTGGCGGGCCACGCAGGGCGTGGTCGACGGCAGGCTGACGCTGGGCGATCTGGTCATGATCAATGCCTTCATGATCCAGCTCTATATCCCGCTGAATTTTCTGGGCGTGATCTATCGCGAGATCAAGCAAAGTCTGACCGACCTGAACCGCATGTTCACGCTCATGGACAAAGAGCGCGAAGTGGCCGATGCGCCTGGCGCACAGCCCTTGCAGATCACCAATCCTCCGCCCGAGGTGCGTTTTGAAAACGTGCAGTTCGCCTACGATAGCGCGCGGCCCATATTGCATGATGTGAGCTTCACCATTCCTGCAGGCAAGACCGTGGCCGTGGTCGGCCCCTCGGGTTCGGGCAAGAGCACGCTGGCGCGTCTGCTGTTTCGCTTCTATGACGTGCAGGGCGGCCATGTGCGCATTGCCGGACAGGACATCCGCACGGTGACCCAGAGCAGCGTGCGCCATTGCGTGGGCATTGTTCCGCAAGACACGGTGCTGTTCAACGACACGGTGGCCTACAACATCGCCTATGGCCAGCCGGGCGCCACGCAGGAGCAGGTGGTTGCAGCGGCCAAGGCTGCGCGCATTCATGACTTCATCGAGCGCACGCCCCAGGGCTATGCCACGCGTGTGGGCGAGCGCGGTCTCAAGCTCTCGGGCGGTGAAAAGCAGCGCGTGGCGATTGCGCGCACCCTGCTCAAGAACCCGCCGATCCTGATCTTCGACGAAGCGACTTCGGCATTGGACAGCGCCAACGAGCGCGCCATCCAAAACGAGCTGCGCAGCGCGGCGCAAGGCAAGACCTCGCTGGTCATTGCCCACCGCCTGTCCACCGTGGTCGAGGCGCATGAAATCCTGGTCATGGACAGCGGCCGCATCATCGAGCGCGGCACGCACGAAGAGCTGCTTGCCGCCGGAGGGCGCTACTCCAGCATGTGGAATATGCAGCTCAACCAGGCGGAGTCATCGGAGATTCCTGCCTGAGTGCGGTCACCTTTTGCCAGACGTTTGATAAGCCACCTTCGGGTGGCTTTCTTTTTTGACGGCTTTGCTTGTATGTATACATGTTGTTAGGTGTTTACCCTTGTAATTGCAATTAAATCGCTGTTTTTTGATTTTTATGTATACATTTCTTCCGTCTACCAAAAACTAAATACCCCGCGAGACATGCCACCCTCCATTGCCCCCGCTGCTGCAGCGGAAGAAAACCATTCCCAGGTCGTGAAGGCGCAGTTGCAGCTGCGCGAAATGATTCTTGCCGGCGAGATGGCGGCCGGCGAGCGCATCTCCGAGCTGGTGCTGGCGGAGCGTCTGGGCATCTCCCGTACTCCCATACGCGCAGCGCTGATGCGGCTTGAGCAGGAGGGCATGCTGGAAGCCACGGCTGGCGGGCGCGGCTACAAGGTGCGCGTGCTGTCCGAGGCCGATGTGTCGGACGCCATCGAGCTGCGCGGCACGCTGGAAGGCCTGGCGGCGCGCATGGCGGCCGAGCGCGGGGTGGATGAAGCCCTGCTGGCGCGAGCCACGCGCTGTCTGGATGCCATCGACCGTGTGCTGGATGCCCAGAACTGGGGCGACGAAGCGTTTTCCGCCTATGTGGCCCTGAACTCCGAATTTCACGACATCTTGCTGGAGATGTCGGGCAGCAGCTTCATGCAGCGCGAGCTGGAGCGGGTCAAGCGCCTGCCGTTTGCGTCCCCTTCGGGCTTTGTGGTGGCCGACTCCGAGTCGCCGCGCGCCCTGCGCAGCCTGATGCTTGCGCAGGAGCAGCACCGCGAAGTGATAGACGCGATCGAGCACCGCGAAGGCGCGCGTGCCGAGGCGCTGATGAAAGAGCACTCGCGCATTGCGCGGCGCAATTTGCGCGAAGCCATGCGCTCGCCCGAGACCACGCGCGTACCCGGTGCGCAACTGATTCGCGCCAGCCGCTGACGGCCGGTCCGAGGCCGTCGCTCGGCGCAGCAGACTGCCCCCGCACCAGACACTGACGATAAATACAAGGAGACACCCAAGATGAGCAAGCAAGCACAGCCCACCTATCCTCGCAACACCTGGTATGTCGCTGCCACGGCTGCCGAAGTCACGGACAAGCCGCTGGGGCGCCAGATCTGTGGTGAGCGCATGGTTTTCTACCGCGCCCTGGAAGGCAGGATGGCCGCCGTCGAGGATTTCTGCCCGCACCGCGGCGCGCCGCTGTCGCTGGGCCGCGTCTGCGAAGGCAAGCTGGTCTGTGGCTACCATGGGCTGGAGATGGGCTGCGACGGCAAGACGGTTGCCATGCCCGGTCAGCGCGTGCGCGGCTTTCCTGCGATCAAGAGCTATCCGGTGGAAGAGCGTTACGGCTTTGTCTGGGTCTGGCCAGGCGACAAGGAGGCGGCCGATGCGGCGCTGATCCCGGATCTGCGATGGCATGACAACCCCGAGTGGGCCTATGACGGAGGCCTGTTCCACATCAAGGCCGACTATCGCCTGATGATCGACAACCTCATGGACCTGACCCATGAGACCTATGTGCATGCCAGCAGCATCGGTCAGGCCGAGATCGACGAGACGCCCTGCAAGACCGAGGTCATAGGCGACAGCGAGGTGGTCACCAGCCGCTTCATGGAGAACATCGAGGCGCCTCCGTTCTGGAAGATGGCTCTGCGCAGCAATGGCCTGGCCGATGAAGTGCCTGTGGATCGCTGGCAGGTCTGCCGCTTCACCCCTCCCAGCCATGTGCTGATCGAAGTGGGTGTGGCACATGCCGGCAAGGGCGGCTATGACGCCGCGGACGAGCACAAGGTCTACAGCATGGTGGTGGACTTCATCACGCCCGAGACCGATGGCAGCATGTGGTACTTCTGGGGCATGGCGCGCAAGTTCAATCCCGGCGATGCATCGGTGACGGCGGCCATCAAGCAGGGCCAGCACAAGATCTTCAGCGAAGACCTGGAGATGCTGGAGCTGCAGCAGCGCAATCTCGAGGACTATCCGCAGCGTCAGCTGCTCAAGCTCAATATCGATGCCGGCGGCGTGCAGTCGCGCAAGATCATCGAGCGCTTGATCGACGAGGAAAAAAACGAGTCGGGCGTTGCGGCGCTGGCTTGAGCGGCGGCAGGCGGGGCAGATCATGTCTGTAGATGGAGTAATCTTGCAGCTCCCCGAATCGGAGTCAGCGCTGTCCATAGTCAGCGCTGCCCTTGCTACGCTGCTGCATGGAATCGCCCACCACACCCAACCCGCTTTCCCTGGATCTCTACGACCAGCCAGGTCATCTGATTCGACGAGCCCAGCAGATTGCTGCGCTGCTGTTTCGAGAAGTGCTGGGCCCCGATGTGACGCCGGTTCAGTACGCCATCCTGCGCATGCTGCAAGAGTCTCCGGGCATCGACCAGGTGACGCTGGCGCGTCTTGTCGCACTCGACAACTCGACCACGGCCGATATCGCTGCGCGTCTGGAAAGCAAGGGCTGGATTCATCGCGAGCTGCTGCCAAGGCGTCAGCGCCGTTTGAGCCTGACCACCGAGGGCGAAGCCATGCTGGCCGCGTTTGTGCCCAATGTCTACGAGCTGCAGCAGCGCATGCTTTCCGCGCTGGAGCCCGAGGAGCAGGCGGAGTTCAAGCGCCTGCTGCGCAAGTTCGTGCAGTTGCACGACAGCACTGAAACCGGCGAGCAAGCGGCGATCAACGGCTAGCAGCCCGTTCTGGCGCGGCGGCTTCACCACGATCACGCCGGCCAGCGCCGGCTGTGAACCGGCACGACTAGGGAATCCACTTGTGCTGGATCAAGGTTTCATTCAGTAAACTGAATGTGATTCAGTATGCTGAATGAATGATAAGAAACAAGGAGACAACGATGGAACAGGATTTGCGCGCGCATCTGGACCAGCGGCCCATGACGACCTTCCAATGGTCGGTCATCGCGGTATGCATGGCCCTGAACATGATTGATGGTTTTGACGTGCTGGTGATGGCCTTCACGGCTTCGGCGGTGTCCGGGCACTGGAAGCTCAGCGGCTCGGAGCTGGGCTTTTTGCTCAGTGCCGGCCTCTTCGGCATGGCCGCAGGTTCGCTGCTGCTGGCGCCCATGGCCGACAAGCTGGGGCGCCGCCCCCTGATCCTGCTGTGCCTGGCCGTGTCCGGGCTGGGCATGCTGGCGTCGGCCTGGAGCCAGACGCCCACGCAGCTGGCGGTGCTGCGCGTGATCACGGGCCTGGGCGTGGGCGGCATTCTGGCGTGCAGCAATGTGATTGCCAGCGAATATGCCTCGCTGCGCTGGCGCAGTCTGGCAGTCACGCTGCAATCGACCGGCTATGCGCTGGGCGCGACCATCGGCGGCAGTATCGCGGTCTGGCTGCTCGCGCACCATGGCTGGCGTTCCGTCTTCATGTTCGGCGGCTTTTCCACGCTCGCGGTGCTGGTTCTGGCCTGGTTTGCCTTGCCCGAGTCACTGGACTTTCTGCTGGTCAAGCGGCCCGCCAATGCGCTGCAGCGTCTCAATGCACTGATCCGCAAGATGGGCCTGCCCGCACTGGGCTCCCTGACTCAGGCCGTGGTGGCAGGCAGTGGTGAAAGCAAGCGCATGGGCCCTTTGCAGCTGCTGTCTCCCCAGTTGCTGCGCCCCACGGTGCTGGTCTGGCTGTCCTTCTTCTCGGTGATGTTCGGCTTCTATTTCGTGATGAGCTGGACGCCCAAGCTGCTGGCGGCCTCGGGCCTGACGCCCGAGCAGGGCGTGACCACGGGCGTGCTGCTGAGCCTGGGCGGCATTCTCGGTGCGACCTTGCTGGGCCTGCTGGCTGCGCGCTTTGCGATTCACCGTGCGCTGGCGGTCTTCATGCTGGTGACGGCAGTGCTGCTGTGCTTTCTGGTGGGAAGCTCCGGTGCGCTCTGGATGTCATACACGCTGGCCTTCCTGATCGGCGTGTTCGTGAATGCCTGCGTGGCCGGCCTCTATGCGATTGCGCCGGTGGTCTACGGCAGCGATGTGCGCGCCACCGGTGTGGGCTGGGGCATAGGCATCGGCCGCATCGGTGCGATTGTGTCGCCGCTGGTGGCCGGCGGCCTGCTGGATGCGGCCTGGTCGCCCGATCAGCTGTACCTGGGTTATGGCATGGCGTTTGTCCTGGCTGCCGTCATCGTGTCCATGCACCGCATTGCCGGCCCGCAGGCTGCAGACAGGCGCGCTGTGTCCGAGACAGTTGCAGCCGCTCATTGACCAGGGAGACTTCGATGAACCAGACTTCTCAACCCATGAACGCGGCCGTGCCGGCCTTTCCGCTGGATCAATGGTATGTGGCAGGCTTTGCCTGGGAGCTGAAGGAGCAGCCGGTGGCGCGCACCTTGCTGGGCCAGCCCGTGGTCTTGTTCCGCACGGCGGATGGCCGGGTCGCGGCGCTGGAGGATCGCTGCTGCCACCGCGAGCTGCCGCTGTCCTGCGGTACGGTGGAGGCTGCGGGTCTGCGCTGCGGCTACCATGGCCTGCTCTTCAGCCATGAGGGGCAGTGCCTGGAAATACCGGGCCAGGAACGGATTCCGGCCAAGGCCTGCGTGAAGTCCTTCGAGCTGCGCGAGCGCGACCAGATTCTTTGGATCTGGATGGGCGCGACACCGGAGTCCGTGCCGGGCACCGAGCCGCCGGCCTATGCCGTGCACAGCGACCCGCAATATCGTTTTGGCGGCGGCGTGTACCACTACGATGCTCCGTATCAGCTGATTCACGACAACCTGCTGGATCTGAGCCATCTGGGCTATGTGCATCTCAAGACCATCGGCGGCAACGCCAGGGTCCATATGAACGCGGATCTCAAGGTCAGCCAGGACGGGGACAGCGTGAAGGTCGTGCGCTGGATGCCGGACTCCGATCCCCCGCCCACCTATGCGCAGGCCTGGCCTTTTCAGGGCCGCATCGACCGCTGGCAGGAAGTGGAATTCCACCCCTCGCATGTGCGTATCTGGACCGGTGCCATGGATGCCGGCCAGGACAGGCTGGACAATCCGGCGCGCGAAGGATTCCATATGCGCGGCTTTCACGGCGTGACCCCGGAGACGGAGACCAGCGCGCATTACTTCTGGACGATTGCGACCAATCCGCATCCGCAGATGCAGGACACGACACAGTTGGTGATCGATCAGACGGCGGCCACTTTCGAAGAAGACAAGGTGGTCATCGAAGCCCAGTTCCGCAACCAGCAACGGTTTGGTTCACGCGCCGTGGTGGATATCCACGTGGATGTGGGGCCCAACCGTGCGCGGCGCGTGATTGAGAGGCTGCGCCAGGCCGGCGCGCAAGCCTCGCAGGCGGTGGCCTAGCGACGCACAAGCAAAAGAGAAGTACCCGAGATGAAGACTGAAACCACGTTCGAGGTGCGCATTGCGCACAAGCAGGAGCAGGCCGCCGGTATCTGCTGCCTGGAGTTGCGGGCTCTGGAAGGCGGCAGCCTGGCGCCGTTCAGCGCCGGCTCGCACATCGATGTGCACCTGCCCGGAGGGCTGGTGCGCCAGTACTCGCTGAGCAACGATCCCGCCGAGCTGGATCGCTATGTGATTGCCGTGCTGCGCGAGCCTGCCTCGCGCGGTGGCTCGGCCGCTGTGCACGAGCAACTGCAGGCCGGCCAGCAGCTCACCATCAGCCACCCGCGCAACCATTTCGAGTTGCATGCGCCGGCCCGCAAGCATTTGCTGCTGGCAGGCGGCATAGGCATCACGCCGATTCTGGCCATGGCGCGCAAGCTGGCGCGTGACGGTGCGGAGTTCGCCTTGCACTACTGTGGCCGCTCGCGCGAGCGCATGGCGTTTGCCCAGACCATCGAGGCTGCGCAATGGGCTGACAAGGCGCAGATCCATGTGGATGACGTGAATGGAAAGTCGTCGCTGGGTTTGAGCGAATTGCTGCAGCAAAGAGAGCAGGGTCAGCATCTGTATGTGTGCGGACCCAAGGGCTTCATGGACGCCGTGCTCGACACGGCGCGAGAGGCGGGTTGGCCTGCCGAGCAGCTGCACTACGAGTTCTTTGCCGCTGAAGTGGAGCACCGGGCCGACGACGAAAGCTTCGAGGTGGAGGTCGCCAGCAGCGGCCAGGTGGTGCGCGTCACGCCGGCGCAGACCGTGGTGCAGGCGCTGGAGTCCATAGGCGTCTGCGTTCAGACCTCGTGCGAACAGGGCGTCTGCGGCACCTGTCTGACGCGCGTCATCTCGGGCCAGCCTGATCACCGCGATATGTATCTGACCGAAGACGAGCAGGCGGCCAACGACCAGTTCCTGCCTTGCTGCTCGCGAGCCAAGTCCGGCCGTCTGGTGCTGGATCTGTGACCCGCGGATTGGGCAGGCTTTGACCATGCGCGGGCAGGGCTGGCGCAGCCTGCTCAAAATAGGCGTTTTCCATGAAAGCGCCGCGTTCCCGCCATGAAGCCTGCCCTGCTAGTTCTGAATCTCCAGGTCCCCGCCCATCTGCAGCAGATGGAGCAGACCTTTGCCGACTTTGATGTGATCTATGCGCCCGAGGCCGATCAGGCCGAGGCCGCAATCGCCGCCCACGGTGATCGCGTGCAATGCGTGTGCACGATTGGCGCGACGGGCCTGTCGGCCGCGCAGATGCAGCGCATGCCCGGGCTGTCGCTGGTCTGCGCCATGGGCGCGGGCTACGAGAACATCGACGTGGCCCATGCCAAGGCGCACGGGATTGCCGTCGGCAATGGCGTGGGCACCAACGACGACTGCGTGGCCGACCACGCCATGGGTCTGCTGATCGCCGCGGTGCGTGGCATCGTCAAGCTGGACAAGGCCACGCGTGCCGGCATCTGGCGCTCGGCCCTGCCGCTGCCCGCCAATGTCTCGGGCAAGCGTCTGGGCATTGTGGGACTGGGCCAGATCGGCGCCAAGATCGCCAGGCGCGCTGCCGCCTTCGACATGCCCGTCGGCTATCACAACCGCAAGCCCCGCGAGGGAGTCGAGCACCAGTACTTCGACGACCTGCTGGCGCTGGCCGCCTGGGCCGATGTGCTGCTGGTGGCCACGCCGGGAGGCGCGGCTACCCGCCATCTGATCGATGCCGAGGTGCTCGAGGCACTGGGCGAAAAAGGCGTGTTGGTGAATATCGCACGCGGCTCGGTGGTCGATACCGCAGCGCTGGCCGACGCCGTGCGCGCAGGCCGTCTGGCCGGTGCCGGGCTGGATGTCTACGAAAGCGAGCCGCTGCCGCCGCAGGAGCTGATCGACCTTGACGCCGTGGTGCTGACGCCCCATGTGGGTGGCTGGTCGCCCGAGGCGGTGCAGAACTCGGTGGATCGCTTCATCGCCAATATGCGGAACCACCTGGACGGCAAACCGCTGGTTTCGCCAATCTGATGGCAAGCAATGTGTGCTATTAAATTGAAAGCTTTCTGCGCTTGATTTTCAAGGATTTCAGATAAATTTTTTGTTGAAATCATTTGTTAATAAGCGCTATCAGCTTTGATATGCATAGCAATAAGAAATCCCCGCGCAGATCGCTCTGGCGGGGATTTTGACTTTCTGCGGCGTCATGAAGCTGGCGCGGACCAAACCAGTGACACCAAGCAAGGGCCGCCCCGCAGCGAGGGTGTCGTCCCTCTCCCGAAGAGAGAGGGGGAAGCCGCGGGGCAGCCTAGGCGTAGCGGCTCAGGGGGAGCTTATTTCTGGCTGGCGGCAATGGCTTTTTCGGCCTTGTCGACCAGCGGTGCGCCGATCTGGCTCTTCCACTTGTCGTAGACGGGGCGCGTGGCCTTCACAAAGGCTTCGCGCTCGGCGGCGTTCGGTGTGGTCACGGTCACGCCCAGGCCGGCCAGATCCTTGAGCAAGGGCTTGTCGGCCTCGACCAGGCCCTTGCGTGCAATGGCGATTTCTTCCTTGGCGGCATCCAGCGCAGCCTGCTTGACGATGGCCTGGTCAGCCGGTGTCCAGCTGGCCCACACGTCCTTGTTGACGACGAAGATCAGCGGGTCGTTCATATAGCCCCACATGGTCAGATGCTTCTGGCCCACGGACTGCAGCTTGGCCGCCATGTACACGCCGATGGGGTTCTCCTGGCCGTCCACGGCGCCGCTGGCCATGGCCGGCTGGGCATCGGCCCAGCTCATCTGCGTGGGGTTGGCGCCCAGGGCCGTGAAGGTGTCCAGGAACAGGGGCGAGCCCACGACGCGGATCTTCATGCCCTTGAGGTCGGCAGGCGTCTTGATGGCGTGCTTGGAGTTGGAGATTTCGCGGTAGCCGTTCTCACCCCAGGCCAGAGGCACCACACCGCCTTTTTCCAGGGTCTTGAAGATTTCCTGGCCCACTTCGCCCTGGGTCACGGCATCCACGGCCTTGAAGTTGGGGAAGAGAAAGGGCATGGAGAACAGGTTCAGCGACTTGACCTGGGGCGACCAGTTGATGGTCGAGCCCACGGCCATGTCGATCACGCCCTGGCGCAGCGCGGAGAACTCACGCGTCTGGTCGCCTTGCACCAGCGAGGTGCCGGGATAGAGCTTGATGTTGATACGGCCCTGGGTGCGCTCGCGCACCTTGTCGGCCCACAGCTCGCCGCCCTTGCCCCAGGGAAAGGCCGTGCCCAGCACCAGGGACATGCGGTATTCGCTCTTGTACTTGGCCTGGGCCATGGCCATGGGCGATGCAAAGGCCAGTGCGGCGGCGGTCGCCACGGCGGATGCGAGGAAGGTACGAAGTTTCATTTGGTTTGTCTCCCTTTTAGAAACGAAAAAACCGGAAAGCAGGAATGAGCAGTTACGGCCTCCAGGGCCGCAACTGCCGGAATCAATAGCCCATCTTTGCGGGCAGCCACAGTGCAAGCTGGGGGAAGGCAATCACCAGAATCATCACGGCGAACATGGACAGCAGCATCCAGCCTACCCAGCGCACGGTGGACTCCATGCGCACGCCCGCAATGCGGCAGCTGACCATCAGGTTCACGGCCAGCGGCGGCGTGAACTGGCCCAGTGCCACCTTGAGGGTGAGGATCACGCCAAACCAGACGGGGTCCCAGTGGTAGTGATTCATGATGGGCAGCAGCAGCGGCACAAAGATCAGGAAGATCGAGATGCCGTCCAGGAACATGCCCACGGTGATCAGCAGCAGGATCAGCAGGCCCAGCACGCCGTATTCGCCGAGACCGGAATTCACGATGGCATTGGCCACCGGATCGATCACGCCCAGGGTGGACAGCGAGAAGGCAAAAATGCCGGCCAGCGACACCACCAGCAGGATCACGGCCGACAGCTCGCCCGCTTCGCGCAGAATCGGAAAGAGATCGCGCACACCGATGGTGCGGTGAATCACCATGCCGACGAACAGCCCGTAGAACACGGCAACCACGGCGGCTTCTGTGGGGGTGAACCAGCCCATGCGCATGCCGCCCAGGATCAGCACCGGAGCTGCCAGACCCCAGGAAGCCTCGCGCAGGCTCTTCCAGAACGGCGGGCGCGGCATGGAGGCTTCGAGCGCGCCCATCTTGTGCTTGCGCGACATCCACACGGCGGGAATGATGAGTGCAATACCCGCCAGCACGCCGGGAATCATGCCGGCCGCGAACAGGGCCGGCACCGAAGCACCGGGCACCAGCACCGAGTAGATGATGAAAGCCACCGAAGGCGGAATCAGGATGTCCGTCGCTGCGGCCGCTCCGACCACGCTGGCAGAAAAGCTCTTGGGGTAGCCGGCGCGGCTCATGGCGGCAATCATCACGCCGCCCACGGCCGCTGCATTGGCCGGCCCGGAGCCGGAGATGCCGCCCAGGAACATGGCCACGGCAATCGCCACCAGCGGCAGCATGCCGGGGCCGCGGCCCACGATGGCCACTGCAAAGTTCACCAGTCGCAAGGCAACGCCCGAGCGATCAAAGATGGAGCCCACCAGCACGAACATGGGAATGGCCAGCAGCGGATATTTGCCCAGCCCGGCATAGAAATTCTGCGGCACGGCCAGCAGGCCGAACCACTGCGTATCTGCATTGGCCAGGGCAATCGCGGCAGCACCGGCCAGACCGAGGGCCGCGCCTATGGGCACGCCGATGAACATCAGGCCCAGAAAGGCCACAAACAGCAAGGTGGCGATCATGCGATCTCCTTGCTGTGGTCTTTTTCCACGGGCTCGTCAGGGAAGGCACCGGGCTTGCCCTGGCGGATGAACAGCCCGATGGCGCGCACGGTGATCAGTGCCGAGACCACGGGCAGCCAGATCGAATACCACCACTGGGGCAGGCCGATGCCGGGCGAGGTCTCCTCGAAACGGAAGTCGTCCCAGACCACGCGCACGCTGAGCACGGCAATGATGGCAAACAGCAGCGCCACCATCAGAGAGCCGAAGCGGGCCAGTGCCTTGCGGCGCTGGACGGAGCCGCTGTCCGAGAAAAACTCGATGCGGATATGCTGATTGCGGGCCACGGCGGCAGAGCCTGCGACCAGGGCCAGCAAAATCATCAGAAAGACGGAAATTTCCTCGGTCCAGGCGAAGGAGGAGTTGGTGAAGTAGCGCACCAGCACATTGGCAAACGTGATCAGGGCCAGAGCGGCCATGATGATCACGGTCAGCCAGTCTTCAATGCGCAGGGAACGGGGCTCGTCCGGGCGCGTGCCGACATCGGCTGCACCATCGGTCTCGGGAGGAGTGGAGGACATGAACGCGGAAAGTCAGAAAAACACACAGGAGTCAGGGCAGCTCGCCTGAATGGCGTGATCCGCGCGCACTCGATGAGAATGCCCTTATGTTCACGACTTACGCAAAACGGGTTCAGGCAAGACGATTGCCTCAGGAGGCAGGCCGTTGTTGCATTCTTGTTTGCGTAAGTCCTGATGTTGTTCCTTGACCTTCACGGCGTTGTGCGCCGGGATGGCTTGGAGCGAGTAGACACACCGGATAGATGTGAACAAATATTATCAAGGTATCTATGTCGCAGCACTTACGTCCGGCGGCAGGCATTACCCTAGGGTCTGTTGACCAAGGCATGGCTCATCGTCGAGTCCGTGTTTTGTCCCGTTTACTAGCCAACAAGGATTACCTCCGTTGCACAGCTTTGGTGCAGGGCAGCGGATAATGAGAGTCTATGGAAACCAAATGGCTTGAAGATTTTGTCAGCCTTGCTGAAACCCGCAGTTTCAGCCGCTCGGCCCAGCTGCGCCACGTTACGCAGCCTGCGTTCTCGCGCCGTATCCAGGCGCTGGAGGCCTGGGCGGGCACGGATCTGGTCGACAGAAGCTCGTATCCGACGCGCCTGACGCCAGCAGGCAAGACCATGTACGAGCAGGCGCTGGAGATACTGCAGTCCTTGCAGAGCACCCGCACCATGTTGCGTGCCCATGTCAGTGCGGGCAAGGGCATGGTGGGCTTTGCCGTGCCGCATACCTTGGCGTTCACGTTCTTCCCGAACTGGGTTTCGGCCGTGCACGAGAAGTTCGGCCCTTTCCGCAGCCGTCTGTTTGCACTCAATGTGCATGATGCGGTGATGCGTCTCGTGGAAGGTGGCTGCGATCTGCTGATTGCCTACTACCACTCTTCCCAGCCCTTCCAGCTGGACCCTTCGCGCTATGAGATGGTGAGCCTGGGGCATGAGGTGCTGGCTCCCTACTCGAAGCCGGACGAGAACGGCAACCCCATCTTTGTCCTGCCCGGCCGCCAGGGGCAGCCGCTGCCTTACCTGGGCTATGCCGCTGGTGCCTATCTGGGTCGCGTGACGGAGCTGATCCTCAAGGAGGCGGCCGAGGCCGTGCACCTTGAGCGCGTCTATGAAACCGATATGGCCGAAGGCCTCAAGGCGATGGCGCTGGAAGGTCATGGCGTGGCTTTTCTGCCCTACAGCGCAGTACGCGGCGATCTGGAGTCCGGTCGACTGGTGCGTGCCGTGCCGGAAGGCGTGACCGGTTTTCAGATGGACATGGAAGTACGGGCCTATCGGGAAAAACCCACGGGCGATGCCCCGCAGGGAGGAGCGGCCGCGCTCTGGAACTTCCTCAAGGAGCAGGGCGAGATTGCGGGTGGCGAGGTCAAGGCTGTGTAACCTGATCGAGTGTTGCTTTTCTTCCAAAAGGGCCAGTTGGCCCTTTTTTTGCTTGTGTGACCAGCTTGTCGTGATTTCAGGCATTTTCCTGGTGAAAACCCTAATGTTATGCATCGGGTTAATACTGAATATGCAAGTTGCGCATAAGGATTTTTGCCATCGGCATTGGCTTGTGAAATCACGAAAGCATTAGAGTTCGCAGCTTGCACAAAAAGAGGTGCTGCTTTGCAATACAAGATTGAGGCGGTGAGTAGGTGGTTGCCATCCTGAATTACCTACGGGAAAAGTCTTAGAAATGATTGCATTTCAGCCATCTTCATGACTGCACAATGTGTGCAGTACATTTGTTAACGCAACCTGTCTACCCTCACAAAGGGCGATGCGTTAAGGAGTGGCAAGCGTTTTTGGTCCTTACCAATAGGAGATCCGTATGAAGAAGCATTTGTTGGCCATCGCCGTAACCGCACTGGCAACTGGCACCGTGTTTGCCCAGGCCAATGACACCTTGGCCAAGATCAAGTCCACCGGCAGCGTCACTCTGGGCGTGCGTGAATCGTCCGGCCTGGGCTATACGCTGGGCAATGGCAAATATGTAGGCTTCCATACCGAAATGGGTGAGCGCATCCTCAAGGACATCCAGAAGCAACTGGGCCTGACCGCGCTGGAAGTGAAGTACCAGCCCGTGACCTCGCAAAACCGTATTCCCCTGGTGCAGAACGGCACCGTGGATCTCGAGTGCGGCTCGACAACCAACAACACGGCTCGCCAGAAGGATGCAGCCTTCGCCTTCACCACCTATGTGGAAGAAGTGCGTATTGCCACCCGTGCCAACTCCGGCATCACCGGCATCAAGGATCTGAACGGCAAGACCATCGTGACCACGACGGGTACGACCTCCGTGCAGACCCTGCGCAAGAACAAGCGCGCTGACGGCCTGACCTTCAAGGAAGTCATGGGCAAGGACCACGCCGACAGCTTCCTGATGCTGGAAACCGGCCGCGCCGATGCCTTCATCATGGACGGCTCCATCCTGGCTGCCAACATCTCCAAGTCCAAGGCTCCCAACGATTACAAGATCGTGGGTGAAGTGCTGTCGGTGGAACCCATCGCCTGCATGATGCGCAAGGACGATCCCGCCTTCAAGAAGGCTGTGGACGAATCCATCGTGCGTCAGATCAAGGATGGTTCTCTGACCAAGCTGTACGACAAGTGGTTCCTGCAGCCCATTCCTCCCAACAACGTGAAGGTGGGTCTGCCACTGTCGGCAGCGACCAAGGATGCGTGGGCTCACCCCAACGACAAGCCCATGGAAGCTTACGAAGTCAAGTAATCCCGCCTATAGGTGTACCGCCCCTTCTGCCAAGCGGTTAGAAGGGGCTTTTTTGTTGCGAGGGCCGGTGTGAGCGTTTGCCCTCATAAACCAAGAATGAAAGAGGTGCTCGTATGAGTTGGGATTGGCAGGTGTTCTGTCAGGACACCATTACCCAAGAGGTCGGGCAGAGTTGTTTTGGCAAGAACGGTGACATCACCTATCTGGATTGGATGATGTCGGCCTGGGGCTGGACTGTGTCGGTGGCATTGCTGTCGCTGGTCATCGCTCTGGTGCTGGGCGCAGTCATTGGTACCTTGCGTACCTTGCCCGATCGTCCGTGGATAGTGCGCCTGGGCAATGCCTGGGTGGAGTTGTTCCGCAATATTCCGTTGCTGGTCCAGGTGTTCATCTGGTACCACGTGGTTCCGGCCATCTTCCCTGCAATGAAGTCCCTGCCGGGCTTTGTGCTGGTGGTGTTCGCTATCGGTTTCTTCACCTCTGCCCGTATCGCCGAGCAGGTGCGCTCCGGTATTCAGGCTTTGCCGCGGGGCCAGCGATATGCCGGCATGGCCGTGGGGTTCACGACCTTCCAGACCTACCGCTATGTGCTGCTGCCGATGGCGTTTCGCATCATCATTCCGCCGCTGACCAGCGAGGCCATGAACGTGTTCAAGAACTCGTCCGTGGCGTTTGCCGTGTCCGTGGCCGAACTGACCATGTTCGCCATGCAGGCCCAGGAAGAGACGGCCCGTGGCGTCGAAATTTATATGGCTGTGACAGGTCTGTATGTGATTTCAGCCTTCATCATCAACCGCATCATGGCCTTCATCGAGAAGCGTTCTCGCGTTCCCGGCCTGATTGCAGCCAGCGGTGGAGGCCACTGATATGAATCTCAACCTCGACTGGTCGTTTTTCTCGTGGGACCTGTTCAGCAACTTTGTGCTGAAGGGGCTGTATTTCAGCGTGTCCTTGACCTTGATCGCCACGCTGGGCGGCATCTTCTTCGGCACCTTGCTGGCGCTGATGCGCCTGTCAGGCAAGAAGTGGCTGGACCTGCCTGCCACCATCTATGTCAACGGCATGCGCTCCATCCCGCTGGTGATGGTGATTCTGTGGTTCTTCCTGCTGATGCCCATGCTCATCGGCAAGCCCATCGGCGCTGAAACCTCGGCCATCATCACCTTTGTGGCTTTCGAAGCAGCATATTTCTCTGAAATCATGCGTGCCGGCATCCAGTCCATTCCACGTGGACAGGTGTTTGCAGGCCAGGCGCTGGGCATGACCTATGGTCAGAACATGCGTCTGGTGGTGCTGCCTCAGGCCTTCCGCAACATGCTGCCCGTGCTGCTGACCCAGACCATCATCCTGTTTCAGGATACCTCGCTGGTCTATGCGATCGGTGCCTACGACATGCTCAAGGGCTTCGAAATCGCCGGCAAGAACTTCGGCCGACCCATCGAATCCTATCTGGCGGCTGCCGTGACCTATTTTGTGATCTGCTTTGCACTGTCTTGGTTCGTCAAGCGTCTGCACAAGAAGATCGCCATTATTCGATGAAACACCCCCTGAGTCGCTTCGCGCCCTCCCCCTCAAGGGGGACGACGGCCTCGGCTGCGGGCTGGCCTGACCGAGCCCGTTGCAGGCGCTGCGATGGATCACTGACAAAAGTCGGAGTGAAAAATGATTGAACTCAAGAACGTTTCCAAGTGGTACGGCAGCTTTCAGGTGCTGTCCGATTGCTCCACCAATATCAACAAGGGCGAGGTGGTGGTGGTGTGCGGCCCTTCGGGCTCCGGCAAGTCCACGCTGATCAAGACCATCAATGCGCTGGAGCCTTTCCAGAAGGGCGAGATCTTTGTGGACGGCACGGCAGTGCACGATCCCAAGACCAATCTGCCCAAGCTGCGCAGCCGCGTGGGCATGGTGTTCCAGCACTTTGAGCTGTTTCCCCACCTGTCGGTGACGGAGAACCTGACCATCGCACAGATGAAGGTGCTGGGCCGCAGTGCTGCCGACGCCAAGACCCGTGGCCTCAAGATGCTGGACCGCGTGGGCCTGACCGCTCACAAGGACAAGTTCCCCGGCCAGCTCTCCGGCGGTCAGCAGCAGCGCGTGGCCATTGCGCGCGCTCTGTCCATGGATCCCATCGTCATGCTGTTCGACGAACCCACTTCGGCACTGGACCCCGAAATGGTGGGCGAAGTGCTGGACGTGATGATGGGCCTGGCCAACGAAGGCATGACCATGATGTGCGTGACCCACGAAATGGGATTTGCGCGCAAGGTGGCCAGCCGTGTGATCTTCATGGACGTGGGCGGCAAGATTCTGGAAGACTGCAGCAAGGAAGAGTTCTTCGGCCATCCCGAAAATCGCCAGCCGCGAACCAAGGAATTCCTCAACAAGATCCTGCAGCATTGATGCTGCTGCCCTCTGGGCCCAAGGCGCTCCTCGTGAGCGCCTTTTTTCATGGTCCGGTCATGAGAAGGTTTGAAAAAAAGATGAGCTGGAATCGCTTGTCAATCAACAAATATGGATATAAAAGTATTCAGATTTATTGGTTGGTGAGCGATGACAGCTCCTATTTTTTAATGTGAACTTGCCTGCATCAGGCAGGGCCAGGCCGGCGCGCTAGTCGAGCTGCACGCCGGTTTCCTTGACCAGCTGGCTCCAGTCGTCCAGGTCCTGGCGCAGGGTCTGGGTGAATTGCTCGGGCGTGGTCAGCGGCAGGTCCGAGAAGTTGAGTTCGCGCATGCGCTGGATCAGGGCCGGGTCGCGCAGCGCGCGCAGCACCTGTTCGTTGAGCTGCGCGACGATGGCCGGCGGGGTCTTGGCCGGCGCGAAGATGCCGTACCACGAGTAGTTCTTGAATGGGTAGCCGGCCTCGGTCATGGAGGGCACCTCGGGCAGGGACGGCAGCCGCCCCGAGCTGCTGCGGGCCAGTCGCTCTCGTCGCCCGCGAGGATGCGGCCTATCAGCCAGACCAGGTGGGTGGGGCAGTGCACCGCGCGCAGATGGGACATCGATGCCGGCACCTGGCCGCCGGGGCCGAGCAGGACCACGGTCTCGCCTTCGGGATTGCAGTTGCGCGGACCCAGGTTCTCGAAGTTCTCGGTATAGGCGTCGTACAGCGGCAGCACGAAGTAGCGCCCTGGATGGCGGGCCGAGGACGGAATGGTCAGCAGCATGGGGCCGCCTTCCAGGTTCAGCCAGGCCATGGAATACAGCAGGTCGTTGGCCGGAGTGACCACGTCGCGGTCCTCGTGGGTGGAAGGGCGCGGCGCATGGTGCAGCGTGTTCATGGGCGCGCGCACATCCGAGCCGGCCGAGCTGCCGGGGCGCAGGTGCGGTAGGTCTCGGTGAGCGGGTAGCCGTAGACGAAGGCGGCCTGGCCTATGGAGCGGGCCAGGGCCTGGCGCGCGTGCTGCAGGGTCGTGATGGACTGGGTCATGGAATCTACCTTTGCAAAAGGAACAGGAAGGCGTTCGGGAAAGAGTGCGGGGCTTCAGTTCGGCTGCACGCCGGTGGACTGGGTCAGCGCAATGGCGACGGGCAGGTAGGACTGGTAGTCGCTGGCGGCTTGGGCGGGCGTGTTGCCTATGGGGTCGGCCCCCATTTCCTGCAGGCGGCGCAGCATCTCGGGCTGTCGGACCACCACGGCCACTTCGCGGCCTATGCGCTCGACGATGGCGTCGGGCGTCTTGGCCGGAGCCATCAGCGAGGTGGGTGCCATGAAGGTGTAGACGTCGTCCCTGAAGCCCTGTTCGGCAAAGGTGGGGACGTCGGGCAGGGCGGTGGCGCGGCTGGTGCCGGGCACGGCCAGGGCGCGCAGCCGGCCGGACTCGATATAGGGCTTGAGCGTGGAGATGGAGGCCGAGGTCATCTGGATCATGCCGCTGATGAGGTCGGAGACCATGGGGCTTTCGCCCTTGTAGGCGGCGTGAAGTACCTTGACGCCATACTTGCGCTCCATGAAGGCCTGTATCTGGTGCGGCTGCGTGCCCGCGCCCCAGGAGCCCATGGCGTAGTCGCCGGGCGCCTTGCGCACCAGCTCGATCAGCTCGGCAAAGGTCTTGGCAGGCACGGAGGAGTGCACGGCCATGACGGTGCGCTGGCCGGCCACGTCCGAAACCATGCGCAGGTCGGTGCGCGGGTCGTAGGGCAGCTTCTTGTACAGCACCAGGTTGGCGGCGATGGGGCCGGGCACGGTCAGCAGCAGGGTGTAGCCGTCGGCAGCGCTCTTGACCACGTGGTCCGTGCCAATGATGCCGCCCGCGCCGCTGCGGTTTTCCACGATGACGGGCTGGCCCAGGCGCTTGGACAGGCCGTCGCCCAGGGCGCGCGCGAGGATGTCGGAGGAGCCGCCGGCCGCGAACTGCACGATGATGCGCACGGGGCGGCTGGGGTAGCTGCCCTGGGCGCGTGCGGCGACCGGAGCCAGGGCGAATACGGGAGCAAGTGCGGGAGCCAGGCCCGCCAGATGCAGCAGGCAGGCCCTGCATGGCGCCGTCGTTGCGGCCGCCAGCGGCCGGGGCTTGGGTGTGATGGGTCTTCATGCGAATCCTTGGGTTGGGGCAGAGGACATGCGGGCCGCGCTCAGCGGGCTGGGACTGTGCAGCGGTCGGCGCCTATCACCAGCGCATCGACCGCCACGCAGCCGCCCTGCTCCCGGGGCAGGGCGATCAGCGGGTTGATCTCGGCGCTGGACAGGGTGTCGCCGCAGCGCTGGGCAAAGTCGGCCAGGGCCACCAGCGCATCGGCCAGCGCCTGCAGGTCCGCGGGCGGCTTGCCGCGCGCGCCGGCCAGGATGGGGAAGGTGCGCAGCTCCTGCACCATGGCCAGGGCATCGTCCCTGGTGATGGGCAGTGCGCGCAGCGACACGTCGCGCAGGATTTCGACGTGGATGCCGCCCAGGCCGAACATCAGCACCGGGCCGAACACCGGATCGCGGTGCACGCCCGCAATGCATTCGACGCCGCCGTGCACCATGCGCGCGGCCAGCGCTCCGTCCAGCTGCGCTTCGGGCCGTGCCTGGCGCGCACTGGCGAGAATGCGCTCGAAGGCGGCGCCCGCATCCACGGCCGTGTGCAGGTTCAGCGCCACGCCGCCGACCTCGGACTTGTGCGCGATGTCGGCGCTGGCCACCTTCAGCGCAATGGTGCCCCCCAGGGCCTGCACGGCCTGCGCCGCCTGCTGCTGGGTGCGCACCAGCAGGTGGGGCACTACGGGCATGCCGGCCTTGGCCAGCAGTTCCATGCTGCGGGCTTCGGACAGGCTGCCCGCGGGCAGCTGCAGCGTGGGCGGGGCCGGGCAAGCCGACTGCAGCGGCGCGGCGCGCGGCGCATCAGCCAGCGAGGCCAGGGCGCCTATGCAGCGTATGGCCGCGCTGGGGTCCGAGAACACCAGGCCGCCCAGGGCTTCCATCTCGGCGCGGCGCGCGTCGGAGCACAGCGTGCAGATGGCCAGCAACGTGTCGGGGTGGGCGGCGCGCAGCTTTTCCACCAGGCAGCGCAGCACGGCCCAGAACGCGTCGGACAGGCCGCCCGCGGCGAAAAATCCCAGCCAGCTCGCGAAGTTCCGGTCCTGCATCATCAGCTCGGCGCTGCGCTCGAGCAGGGTGACGTCGTTGGTGACCTGGCCTGTGATGTCCACGGGGTTGCGTGGCGCGGCAAACGGCACCCATTCGAGCAACTGGCGCTGTGCGGCCTCGGACAGGGGCTGTACGTCGAGACCGGCGGCGCAGGCGTCGTCGGCCATCATGGCACCCACGCCGCCCGAGACGGTGAGCAGGCCCAGGGAGCGGTTGCGCGGAATCGGCGCGATGGAGGCGCTGGCCGCCAGCGCGAAGAAGTCGCTGATGGTGTGTGCGCGCAGCACGCCGTACTGGCGGAACACGGCGTCATAGACGGCATCGTTGCCGGCCAGCGATGCCGTATGCGAGGCGGCCGCAGCCGCACCCAGCTCGCTGGTGCCCACCTTGAACATGATCACGGGCTTGCCGGGCTCGCGCGCCAGCGCCAGGGCCGCGCGCAGGCGCTCGCCGTCGCGGCAGCCCTCCATGTAGGCCATGATGACATCGGTCTCCGGATCGCGGGCCAGCCAGGCGAGGCCGTCGGCCAGCTGCACGTCGGCTTCGTTGCCCGTGGTCGCCCACAGGGACAGGCCCAGACCGCGCTCGCGCGCCATGCTGTAGGCATAGGCTCCAAAGGCCCCGGACTGACTGACCAGGCATATGCGTCCGGGTTTGACGCGGCCTGCATTGGGGGCGGGCGAGAAGGTGGCATAGGTCTGGTGGCCGGGGCGCATGAAGCCCAGGCAGTTGGGGCCTATGAGGCGTATGCCGGCTGCGCGGGCGCGTTCCTGCAGGGCCTGCTGGGCCGCAGCGCCTTCAGCGCCGGTCTCGGCAAAGCCCGACGAGAACAGCACCATGGAGCGCACGCGGGCCGCAGCCGCGTCCTCGAGCACCGCAGTCACATGGGCCTGGGGTACGGCCACGATGGCCAGATCCACGGGCTCGGGGATGTCGGTCAGCCGCGCGTGGGCGGGCAGGCCCTGCACCGTGGCTACGCGCGGGTTCACGGCATGCAGGCGGCCCGTGTAGCCGAAGCGCAGCAGGTAGTCGAGCGGAATGCCGCCTATGCGCTGCGGCGAGTCGGTGGCGCCGACGACGGCAATGGAGCGTGGCGAGAACAGGGCATCCAGCCCGGCGAAATCGAAGTCCATGGATGGCTGCATGAAGTTCCTCTGTCAGAAGTTGTGGCGAACGCCCAGTGCCAACGAACGCACGCCGTTGCCGCTGTCGGCCACCACGGGCACATTGGCGATGGATACCGAGGAACCGCCCTCGTTGCTCAGTTGCAGCCAGCGCGCGTACAGCATGGTGCGCTTGCTCAGGTAGTGGTCGTAGCCCAGGGCCCAGGCGGTCTGGCGGCGTTCGGAGCCGTCGACTTTGCGGCGTGCCACCGACAGCAGCACCCTGGACGTGAAGGTCGCGCGCCACTCCGTGCCCAGTTGCAGGAGGTGGGCGTTGCCCGTACCGGCCTGGTTGATGCTGGCTCGGCTGTAGCTGCCGCTCAGGCGCAGCTTAGGCATGGCCTCCCAGCTGACCACCAGCGTCTGGTAGCGGCTGGTGCGCGGAGTGGCCACGGGCGCTGCAGCGCTGCCTTCTGTGGAGTTCTGGACGCTGTAGGCCATGAAGAAGGGCTTCTGGTTCCAGCCCACGGTGCCGCCGTAGAGACGGGCGTTGTTGCTGTTGGGCGAGGGCACCTCGCCGAAGGAGTAGGCCAGGTCCAGCACCCAGGGCTGGCCTTCGGGAAGGCGGTAGCGCACGAGATTGCTGCCGCGCGCGGTAAAGGCCTTCAGGTGCGGCTGGCCGTCGGTGCTATAGCCGAGGTTGGTGGGAGAGAACAGCGCATTCATGCTGAATGGATCGGCGCGGAACAGGGCGCTGAACATGGGCGTGTACATGCGGCCCATCTCGACGTGGCCCCAGGGCGCGCTCAGGCCGATGAAGGACTGGCGGGTAAAGGCCAGGGAAGGGGCGGGAATGGTGCCCCTGCCGGTGACCCCGGCCTCGAGCATGAAGCGGGCGCGCCAGCCACCGCCCAGCTCCTCGGAGCCGCTAAAGCCTATGCGCGAGGCGGCGCTGCCGCCGTCCTCCAGGCGTGTCAGCCGCGTGGCCCCGGATCGGGCGCTGTTGAGGTGAACGTCCATGACGCCGAAGATCTCCACGCTGCTCTGCGCCCAGGCGGCACTGCCGAATATGGTCCAGGCTGCGGCGGCCAGCCATTGCTTGTGCTTCACGATATGTCTCCTGTGTTTGTGCTTTTGCACGGGCGCATAGCCTTGCGCTGCGGTGTGACTGCTACTATCCGAACCAGTGCGGTTGGCACTCTGTCAACGCTTTGACAATTGGCGGCACTCGAGCCCGGGACTAACCCGGAGCCTGTTCTCCCGCGCACGCAGATCCATGCCTCGCAAACACCACCCTGCAGACGACTCCGTGGCGCTGATACAGCGTGCCCTGAGGCTGTGCCCGCTGATGAGGCACTGGCCGGATGACGTGCTGGACGAAGTGGTGGCCGTGGCGCGGCTGAGGCGCTATGACAAGCGAACGCCTCTCATGGTCGGCGAGCGATCGCGCCGCGAGGTGCTGGTGGTGGCTTCGGGGCGTCTGGCGGTGGAGGGCGTGGATGCGGCGGGCGTGCGCTTCGTGCTGTCCCTGCACGGCCCCGGAGAGATCGTGAGCCTGGTGCGCATGCTGGGCAACACCTGCTTCGTCTATCACTTTGTGGTGCAGGAGGGCACGGTGCTCGTGCACCGGGCGGGGCGTTCATGACCGTGCTGGATGCGCATCCGGCGCTGTGGCGCGATGTCTGCATGCTGGTACTGGAGCGCCTGCATGAGCAGATCGCCACCCAGCAACGCCGGGCTCTGGGCCATACCGCCAACATGTGGCCGATGCGCTGGCGCGGCTGGCGCTGATCCACGGCAAGGCCATCGAAAAGGCGGCCAGGCCCTGAACCTGCGCATCTCGCAGGGCGATCTGGCAGCCATGGTGGCGGTCTCGCGTCAGACCGTGAACAAGGAGTTGCGCACGCTGGAGCAGATGGGCGTGATCAATGCAGCCTACGGGTGCGTGACCATCCACGACCTCGAGGCCCTGCGCCAGGCGGCCGGCGGCCGGCGGCTGATCCCCCTGTGGCTCGTGCTGTGCCTGCCTCAGCGCGGCGCCGCTTGCAGCGCGGGGCGCATCAGCGTGCTCTGGCCGAACAGGCTTTGCACCAGGTCCACCACGAGCTCCGCCGTCTGGTTGCGCAGGTCCAGCGCCGGGTTGAGCTCCACAATGTCCAGCGAGGCAAGACGGCCGGTGTCGGCAATCATTTCCATGCACAGCTGGGCCTCGCGGTAGGTGGGGCCGCCGCGTACCGGTGTGCCGGTGCCGGGAGCAATGTCAGGATCGAGAAAGTCCACATCAAAGCTCAGATGCAGGTGGATGTCCCTGTCGTTGCGTCCCAGCAAGGTGAGCAGTGCGCGGCGCATCACTTCACGCATGCCCAGCTCGTCGATGGCCCGCATGTCGTAGACCTCCAGCCCCAGCTCTCGGATCATGTGCTTTTCGCTCTCGTCCACGCTGCGCAGCCCGATCTGGCAGAACGATGAGGCGGGCAGGGCGGGAGTCGCGCCGGACAGCGAGGCCAGTTCCGCCGGCCCCAGTCCGCAGAGGCTTGACACCGGCATGCCGTGCAGATTGCCCGTGGGCGAACTTTCGGGGGTGTTGCAATCCGAGTGGGCATCGAGCCAGAGCACGCGCAGCTGCTTGCCCGTGGCGCGGCAATGGCGGGCCACGGCGCTGATGGATCCTGTGGCAAGCGTATGGTCGCCACCCAGCAGTATGGGCAGCCGGTTTTGCTGCAGCACCTGCAGCACCGTGTCATGGGCGATCCGGTTCCAGCTCAGGCATTCGGCCAGATTGCGCAGACCCTGGGCATCGCGCGCGCCACGCGGGTTGGCGGGGCCGCTCAGATTGCCAAGATCGCTGACCTGCACGCCCAACCGTTCCAGAGCCGGGCCCAGCTGGGCCACACGCAGGGCATCGGGCCCCATGGCCGCGCCCAGGCGCGAGGCGCCGATATCGGTGGGCAGACCGATCAGTGTGGACGATGTGTATGCCATGAGCCGCTCCGCTTCAGGCCGTCTTACGGGCCGCAAGATTGATGATCTGGGGATTCGATGCCTGCCTCACCATGGCAAACAGATCCTTGGGGTCGGCAAGCTCCGGCACCAGCTCGATCTGAGACAGCAGGCCCGCGGCTCGTGCCAGGCTGTGCATGGTGCGCAGCGCCGAGTAGTCCTCCAGTGCGAAGCCCACGGAGTCGAACAGGGTGATCTGGGCATCCGATGTCCGGCCCGGCGCCAGCTTCTGCAGCACGCGCCAGAGCTCGGTCACGGCAAAGTCGGCCGGCATTTGCTGCAGCTCGCCCTCGATGCGCGTCTGCGGCTCGTACTCGACGAAGACCTGTGCACGTTGCAGGGCGCTGGCATCGAACTCCGTCTTGCCGGGACAATCTCCGCCTACGGCATTGATATGCATGCCAGGCTCCAGCAAATGCCCGGGGATGATGGTGGCGCGGGTCTTGTCGGCGGTGACGGTGGTCACGATGTCCGTGCCGGCCACTGCGTCCCGCACGCTGGTGCAGACGATGGCCGTGGCGCAGAAGCCGGGCAGGAACGGCTGCAGGTTGCGCAGCAGCTTTTGCGAGGCTGCAGGGTCGATGTCGAACAGGCGCAGCTCGCGCACGCCCAGCAGCTCCATGAAGGCCAGAGCCTGAAATTCACTTTGCGAGCCATTGCCGATCAGCGCCATGCTGCGGTTGCCGGCGCGCGCCAGATGGAGCGCGGCCATGGCGGATGTGGCGGCAGTGCGCAAGGCCGTGGTCAGCGTCAGCTCGCTGACAAAGCGCGGCATGCCGGTGGCGACATCGGCCAGCGCGCCGAAGGCCATCACCGTGGGCAGTCCCAGACGCGGATTGTGCGGGTGGCCGTTGACGTATTTGAAGGCGTAGTCCCGCGCATCGGCCACCGGCATCAGCTCGATCACGCCGCTGGCTGAATGGGCGGCTGTGCGCGCGCTTTTGTCGAAGTCCTGCCAGCGGCCGAAGTCGGCCTCCAGGGCTTGGCTGATCAGGCGCAGCACCTGGGTGATGCCGATGCGCGCTACCAGCCGGGCTGCATCGCTGGCGCTGAGAAAGTCGGTCCGGAATGGTGTCCCGGCCAGAGCTTGAGGAACAGACATGAGACTTCCTCCTTGACCTCATTTTTGAGGATTTCAGCGCCAAATGCCAGAGAAATGCCTGGGAAATACCCAAGAGGTGGGTCCATGACCGCGCTATGCGCAGGCCCGGGGCAGGGCACGAATGGGTTTGAGTGCGGGCCTGTCGCCAGCGAAGATGGGACAATATCGGCCATGACTCAGACCATCACGATTACCCGCCCCGATGACTGGCACTTGCATGTGCGCGATGGCGATGCCATGCGCTGCGTGGTGCCGCACACTGCCCGCCAGATGGGCCGTGCCATCATCATGCCCAACCTCAAGCCCCCGGTCACCACGGCGGAGATGGCTGCAGACTACCGCGCCCGCATTCTGTCGGCCGTGCCTGCAGGCAGCCAGTTCCAGCCGCTGATGACGCTGTATCTGACAGACAACCTGGGGCCTCAGGAAATCGTGCGAGCCAAGGCGGCCGGCGTGGTGGCCTGCAAGCTCTATCCCGCAGGTGCCACGACCAACTCCGACCATGGCGTGACCGACCTGCGCAAGATCTACCCGACGCTGCAGGCCATGCAGCGCGAAGGCCTGGTGCTGCTGGTGCACGGTGAAGTGACCGATCAGAGCATCGACCTGTTCGACCGCGAAGCCGTGTTCATCGAGCAGCAGCTCAAGCCTCTGCGCCAGGATTTCCCCGAGCTCAAGATCGTCATGGAGCATGTGACGACCAAGGAAGCCGCCGAATACGTGGCCGCAGCCGATGATTTCCTGGCGGCCACCATCACGCCCCAGCATCTGCTGTTCAACCGCAACGCCATCTTCCTGGGCGGCGTGCGCCCGCACTTCTATTGCCTGCCGGTCCTGAAGCGCGAAACCCATCGTCTGGCGCTGGTGCAGGCCGCCACCAGCGGCAGCCGCAAGTTCTTCCTGGGCACGGACAGCGCTCCTCACGCCGCGCACCTGAAGGAAGCCGCCACCGGCTGCGCCGGCTGCTACAGCGCACATGCCGCCATCGAGATGTATGCCGAGGTGTTCGACGGCGCCGGCGCCCTGGACAAGCTCGAAGCCTTTGCTTCCTTCAACGGCGCCGACTTCTACGGCCTGCCCCGCAACACCGACACCATCACCCTGGTCAAGGAAAGCTGGACGCCGCCCGTGAGCTTTGAATACGGCGAAGGGGCGCAGCTCAAGCCGCTACGTTTCGGCGAAGCCCTGCCCTGGAAGATGCTGGATTAAAAACAGTAGCTGCAAGCGCCTGTGTTCACTTGAATCACAAGTGTTTTCGGTCTGAAATCAATAAAGGAGTTGCGCAAGCTGCTCCTTTTTTAATTTGGCTTTGAGCATGGCCTCGGTTAGGCTTAGCCAAACAGCGCTCAGGAGATTGCATGCCCAACGATGTCCAGCCCAGGATTGCCTTGCTGATCGATGCGGACAACGCGCCCGCGGAGATGATTGACGAGATATTGACCGAGCTGTCCACCTTCGGCCTGATCAATATCCGCCGTGCCTATGGCAACTGGACCAAGGCCGGTCTGCATGGCTGGCAGAGCAAGCTGCTGGAGTACGCCGTGCGGCCCATGCAGCAGTTCGACTACTCCAAGGGCAAGAACGCGACCGATATGGCCATGACGGTGGATGCCATGGAGCTGCTCTATACCGAAAAGCCCGATGCCTTCGGCATCGTCTCCTCGGACGCCGACTTCACCCCGCTGGTCATGCATTTGCGCGCCAAGGGCGCTGCCGTCTATGGATTCGGTGCGGAGCAGACGCCCAGGGCTTTCGTCAACGCCTGCTCGCGCTTTCTGTATTTCGATGCGCTCAAGGAGCTGGGCGATGGCATTGTCAGCCGCAGCGAACGCCGCGAGGCTCTGGAGGCCGATGCAGTGCCACGTGCAGTGCCTGCGGCAAGCCAGCCGCAGGGATCGAGCCCCAACGCCGGCAATGGCCGGGTGGCTGGCGGCACCGGTGTGGCCGCACCCGCCTGCACCACGCTGCGCGTGCCTTCGCACATGCTCAAGGAAGACCGGCAACTCATCGCCATGCTGCGCGATGCCGTCAAGGCCACCCAGGACGAGGCCGGCTGGGCGCGTGTGGCGGCGGTGGGTACGCATATAGGCAACAAGCTGTCGTTTGATGCACGCAACTATGGCTATGCCTCGCTGACCAAGCTCATGGCCGCGACCCAGGTGTTCGAGCTGCGCGACGAGGGCACGGCCCGCGTGGCGGTGCGCGATCTGCGTGGGCATCAGGACGAGGTGCTGCCTTGATGCAGCCAGCCGCAATGCAGTCGGTGGATTGGGCCGTTGACTGGCAGGCGCCCTGGCTGGCACCGCTGCAAGAGCTGGGGCGCAAGGTGCATGACCAGGTGCTGGATGGTGCCGGCGTGGCCAGGGCCTTGCAGGAGGTGGCTGCAGCCCACGGACTGCTGCCGGGATGGCGGTTCGTCGATCAACTGCAGCTGCCTCCCGGCCAGGCCTATGAGGCCTTCATCCACCGTGAGCAGTGCATTCCCACGCGCGACAATCTGCATGACTTCTTCAACGGCCTGATCTGGCTGCACTGGCCGCTGCTCAAGCAGCGGCTCAATGCGCTGCAGGCGGCCGAGATCGCGCGCCAGGGCGTGGGAGCGCAGCGCGGGCGCCTGCGCGATTCGATCACGGTGCTGGACGAAAACGGCGGCTTGCTGCTCGCGCCGCAGGCCCTGTGCGATTCGCTGCGCGACAAGCGCTGGCAGGAGCTGTTCGTGGCCCGGCGTGCGCTGTGGCAGCAGGCGCGCTTTCTGCCCATAGGCCATGCCCTGCTGGAAAAGCTGGTCCGGCCGCGCAAGGCCATCACCGCACATGTGATCTGCGTGCCGCTGGAGCAGGCTCCGGGCCTGGCGTCGCCGGCCGAGGCCGACGGCTGGCTGGACGATCAGTTGCGGACCCAGTCTTGCAATCTCGCCAGCAAGCCCTATCTACCAATTCCCATATTGGGAATCCCGGACTGGTGCCTGCAGAACCAGAACTTTTCCTTCTATGATGACTCTCTAGTTTTCCGAGCCCCACGTACCGCACAAACAACACAACAACGGGTACTGCCAGAAAGAGAGCTGGCTTGATGCGCATTCGTCCTGCACAGGCGGTGCCTCAGGGGTTCTGGCCATTTTGTCCCCTGTGTGGAGTACACCCTCGATGAAACGTATTGCCTTATTTCTATTGACCAATATCGCCGTGGTGGCGGTATTGGGCATCGTCGCCAGCTTGCTGGGCGTCAACCGCTACCTCACTGCCAACGGCCTCAACCTGGGCGCCCTGCTGGGCTTTGCCTTCATCATGGGCTTTGGCGGCGCCATCATCTCGCTGCTGATCTCCAAACCCATGGCCAAGTGGACATCGGGTGTGCAGGTCATCAACGAGCCGCGCAACGCCGATGAGGCCTGGATCGTCAACACCGTGCGCGGCTTTGCCGAAAAGGCCGGCATCGGCATGCCAGAGGTCGGCATCTATGAGGGCGAGCCCAACGCCTTTGCGACTGGTGCCTTCAAGAACTCGGCCCTGGTGGCCGTGTCCACGGGGCTGCTGGAAGGCATGACGCGTGAAGAGGTCGAGGCCGTGATCGGTCACGAAGTGGCCCACATCGCCAATGGCGACATGGTGACCATGACGCTGATCCAGGGCGTGATGAACACCTTTGTGGTCTTCCTCTCGCGCGTGATCGGCTATGCGGTCGACTCCTTCCTGCGCCGCAACGACGAGCAAAGCTCGGGCCCCGGCATCGGCTACATGATCACCACCGTGGTGCTGGATATCCTGCTGGGCTTTGTCGCCGCCATGATCGTGGCCTGGTTCTCGCGCCAGCGCGAGTTCCGTGCCGACGCGGGTGCCGCACAGCTCATGGGGCGCAAGCAGCCCATGATGAATGCGCTGGCCCGTCTGGGCGGCATGCATCCGGGCGAGCTGCCCAAGAGCGTGGCGGCCATGGGCATTGCCGGCGGCATTGGCCAGCTGTTCTCTACCCACCCGCCCATCGAGCAGCGCATTGCTGCACTGCAAAACGCCCGCTAAGCGTACACATGTGTAAACGGCAGTAGCCGGTCTTTACCGCTGCTTCACAAGCCCCTGTCAACAACCGACAGGGGCTTTTGCGTTGTAAGAGCATATACATGTCCCCGGACTTTCAGGAGTTGTGATGTCCTTCATCTCTCAAACCATGACCCGCCGCCTGCTGCCGGTCTTGCTGCTGGGCGGCTCGGCGGCCCTGCTTACGGGCTGTGTGGTGGCGCCGGCCTATCCGGCTTATGGAACCGAGGTGGTCGCAGGCGACGTCTATGCACCCATGGCCCCGCCTCCCCTGATCAACGAGGTGATTCCGGTGGCTCCCTCGCCGGCCTATGTCTGGATCGGCGGCTCCTGGGGCTGGGGCGGCGGACGCTACAACTGGCGTCCCGGTCGCTGGGCCATGCCGCCACGTCCCGGCTACGGCTGGCATGAAGGGGGCTGGAACCATGGCCCTGGTGGCTGGCATCATGGCGGCGGCCATTGGGGACCGCGCCGTTGAGGGCGTCCGCTAGGTGACAAGAGATGGCACTGGCCCGCTAGGCGGTCCGTGCCTGCGCCGCTAGAGTCGGGTGCAGGAGGCTTGCCGTGAATCCTGCTCTTGTCACCCGCCGCGAAGGCGCTGTTCTCGTTCTCTCCAACAACAACCAGGCCGCGCGCAATGCGCTGTCGCCCGAGTATTACCACGCGGTCATGGAAGGGCTGCGTGCGGCCGGCACCGATGCCTCGGTGGCCGCCGTGATCCTCACGGGCGAGGGCGGTCATTTCTGCGCTGGCGGCGATCTGAACCAGCTGGCGACGCGGCGCGAGATGCCGCTGGCCGAACGCCGTCTCAGGCTCGAGGATCTCAACCATCTGATGCGTGCCATACGCGACTGCCCCAAGCCCGTGATCGCGGCGGTGGAGGGCGCTGCTGCGGGTGCAGGCCTGTCTCTGGCCATGGCTTGCGACATGCTGGTGGCGGCAAGGTCGGCGGTTTTCTCGGTGGCCTATGTGAAGGTCGGCCTCACCCCCGACGGTGGTGCGACCTCGTTTCTGGCCGAGTTCATGTCCCGTCAGTTGCTGACCGAGCTCTGCCTGACGGGCGAGCGCATCAGCGGCGAGCGCATGCATGCGCATGGCTGCGTCAACCGTTTGGCGGAGCCGGGCCAGGCCTTGGCCCAAGCGCTGGAACTGGCGCGGCAACTGGCCCAGGGGCCGGAGGTGGCGACCGCGCGTATCAAGGCTCTGTGCCGGGTGGCCCACCGCCACAGCCTGGAGCAGCAACTGGCGCTGGAGGCCGATCATATGGTCGAGGCCCAGGGCGGCGAGGAGTCCCGCGAAGGCATTGCGGCCTTTCTGGAAAAGCGTGCGCCCGACTTTGCCAGGCTGCGCGGAGCCTGACAGGGCGCTCCTGGTGACCTAGCGAACCGTGTAGTTGAGCTGGAACATCACGCCGGCATTGCCCAGCACATTGATCTGGGCTCCCCAGTTCCGATTGAAGTCATAGCCCACGGCCGGAATGGCCGTGATGCCCCAGCCATGCCGGTTGTTGAACGGGATCTTCTTGTTGTACGGAAACTTGTAGCCGTGAATGATGCCGCCCGTGACCTTGAAGAAAAGGCCAGGCACGCTGTCAAACGGCCTGAAGCGCCAGCCGTAGTAGGCGTACTGGCTGGGCTGGCCGAATGAATTCTTGAAATAGGCAAAGCCCGCGATATGGCGTTCGTCCAGCTCCTTCTCGGCCTGGATCAGCCAGACATAGGCATGCTTTTGCTCGTCGGGCTCGAAATCGTTTTCCTTCTTGGCATCGGAAAAATGCCAGTCCAGGGGGGCGTAGCCAAACATCCAGCCCGACAGCGCAGAGGGCTTGCCGGCGGCAGTGTCTGCTGCAGCAGTGGAATCACTGGTCTGTGCGCCGGCACTGGCGGCAGCCAGCCAGCAGGCCAGTCCCAGGGTTGCAGAGGCAGGGGCGAGTCGCAGAGGTTTCATGGTGACGCTTGACGTGCGATGAAGCCCTCAGCGTACCGATGCCAGACCTCGGGCAATGTCAGTCAGCGTCCAAAAACTTGTAAGAGCCATGACCGCCGGTGTGCTCGCGCCCATCAAAGGCAGTCAGCCGGGGGCTGGCATGCCTGGGGAGCAACGAGGCAGGCCGGGTGGCTTACAGCGCGCCGCCCGAGCCGCGCGCACCCGACGAGGGAACGGCCACGCCCAGGATCGCCGCCGCCACGGCCTCGCCGACCTTGATGCCGTCCACACCGGCCGACAGAATTCCACCCGCGTAGCTGGCGCCTTCGCCGGCAGGGTACAGACCGCGCGTGTTGTCGCTCTGGAAGTCGGCGCCGCGGCCGATCTTGACCGGGGACGAGGTGCGGGTTTCCACACCGGTCAGCACGGCATCCTGCATGTCGTAGCCGCGAATCTTCTTGCCAAAGGCGGGCAGGGCCTCGCGCATGGCTTCGATGGCATAGGCGGGCAGGGCCTGGTGCAGATCGCCGAGACTGATGCCGGGCTTGTAGGAGGGCTGAACTTCGCCGAACTCCTTGGATGGCTTGCCGGCCACAAAGTCGCCCACAAGCTGGCCGGGCGCGCTGTAGTTCTGGCCGCCGAGCACATAGGCTTTGGACTCCAGCTGGCGCTGCAGCACAATGCCGGAGAGCGGGTGATGCTCGCCTTTTTGCAGCTTTTCGACGCCAAAGGTCTTGCCGTCAAAGGCCCAGGCAAAGCTTTCGGCGTCCTGCGGGTAGTCTTCTGGGCTGATGGCGCAGACCATGCCGGCATTGGCATTGCGCTCGGCGCGAGAGTACTGGCTCATGCCGTTGGTGACGACGCGCCCGGGTTCGCTGGTCGCGGCCACCACGGTGCCGCCGGGGCACATGCAGAAGCTATAGACGGCGCGGCCGTTTTTGGCATGGTGTACCAGCTTGTAGTCGGCAGCGCCCAGCAGCGGATGGCCGGCATCCTTGCCCCAGCGGGCGCGGTCGATCACGCTTTGCGGATGTTCGATGCGAAAGCCCACGGAGAAGGGTTTGGCCTCCATGGCCACGCCGCGCTCGTAGAACATGGCAAAAGTATCGCGCGAGCTGTGGCCCAGAGCCATCACGGCATGATGGGTGGGCAGCGCATAGCTTTGGCCGGTGGCCTGGTCGAGCACCTGCAGGCCGATCAACTGGCGCTGGCCGTCGACCTCTTCGATCTGTACATCGGTCACGCGCTGCTCGAAGCGGATTTCGCCGCCCAGGCGCACGATTTCCTCGCGAATGCCCTCGACCAGCTTGACCAGCTTGAAAGTGCCGATATGGGGGTGAGCCGCGTAGAGAATCTCAGGCGGCGCGCCATAGGTCACGAACTCGGTCAGCACCTTGCGGCCCAGATGGCGCGGGTCCTTGATCTGGCTGTAGAGCTTGCCGTCGGAGAAGGTGCCGGCGCCGCCTTCGCCATACTGCACATTGGACTCAGGTGTCAGCTCGCGCTTGCGCCACAGGCGCCAGGTGTCCTTGGTGCGCTCGCGCACGGTCTTGCCGCGCTCCAGCACGATGGGCCTGAAGCCCATCTGGGCCAGCACCAGCCCGGCAAACATGCCGCAGGGTCCAAAGCCCACGACCACGGGGCGCTCGTCCAGATCCGCCGGGGCCTGGCCCACGGGTTTCCAGCTCATGTCGGGCGTGGGATTGACATGGGGATGGTCGGCAAACTGCGTCAGCAGCGCGGCCTCCTGGCTCTCGTCGGCCAGCGCAATGTCGACGATGTAGACGGCCAGCAGTTCTGCCTTGCGCGCATCGAAGCTGCGCTTGTGCACATGCAGCTCGGCAATGGCGGCGGCCGCAATTCCCAGGCGCTCGGCCGCAAGCTGCGTGAGCTTGTCCGTGGGCTGGTATTCGGTGTGGTTCTCGGGGTGGTATTCAACCGCCGAGAGAGGGAGTTTGAGTTCTGCGATCCGGATCATGGCTTGTACCTATCAAGCAAGGGTCTGGATGGTAAGCCAAAGCCCTTGGGCCGGCTCGGCGTGGGCGGGGTGACCTTGGCGCCTGATCGGTGAAACCATCAAAAAACGTAGCGTATGGCGCTTTACGGTAAAGGCATGGATCGTATTTTTGTATAGCATCGGTAAAGATGAGGCAGTCGCTGACTGCGTTGGTGGCTGCGGCGCTAGCATGGTGCGATTCACAGACGAGTCCTTGCCGCCCATGACACAGCCGCACTCCTCATCCGAAACGCTTGTACCGGCCGCGCGCGCAACCTCGCGCAGAAGCTGGCTGCGGCAATCCGCAGCCCTGCTGGGGGCACTGCCCTTCATGCCATTGCCCGGTCGTGCCGCGCCCGCCGCAATCGGTTCGGCAGCAGCGCCGGCCACGGCCGGCACGGCGAAGGCCGCTGTTCCATGGCTCAGCGGCGGCACCAAGGCCATCACCGCTGCCGTGCGCGGCATCAATCCGTTTGCTGCCGCCGGGCTGGCGGGCGGCTGCCGCCTTACCTGCGAGGCCACCATAGGCCCCTGCCACACGCTGTCGCCCGAGCGCATGGATGTCAGCGATGGCTGGGATGGCCTCCCGCTGCATATGCAGATCCGTGTGGTCAACGATCGCTGCGAGCCGGTGGCGGGCACGATTGTGGAGATCTGGCATGCCAATCACACGGGCGGTTACTCGGGCCAGATTCACCGCATGTGCAACAACGATGCCGCCGATGTGAACAAGCAGTTCTTTCGCGGCTATCAGCGCACCGACGGCAATGGCGTGGCGCGCTTCGACAGCTGCTACCCCGGCTGGTATCGCGGCCGCGCCGTGCATGTGCACTTTCGCATTCAGCAAGGCAGCTACGATCCGGCGGACAGCGCTGCATCGTGGCTGACCAGCCAGCTGTTGTTCAGCGATGCGCTCAACAGCGAGATCTTTGCGCAGGCGCCGCTCTACAAGGACAAGGGCCAGCCCGATACCCGCCTGGATGTGGACAACGTGGTCGGGCAGGAGCCGGACAAGACGCCTTATGTCTTCGATGTGCAGAACCTGGGCGGGGTGATGCTGGCATCGAAGACCGTGGTGGTGCGCAGCGAGACTGCCCACAGGCCCTGCCAGGTCAAGGGCTCCATGCCGCCAGGCGGCCCGGTTGGGCCAGGAGGTCCGGGGCGGCCCGGCGGCATGATGCCGCCACCTCCGCCCGGCACCTGAGCCAGGCTTCAGATCACCAGTCTGGAGTAGCCGATTCCGGCTGCTTTTTCCACGCGGATCTGCGCCGGAATACGCTCCTTGAGCGCTTCCACATGGCTGATGACGCCAATCATCTTGCCGCTGGCGTTGAGTGCGTCTAGTGCGGCCAGGGCGATCTCCAGCGTGTCGCCGTCCAGCGTGCCGAAGCCTTCGTCCAGGAATAGCGAGTCAATCGAGGTCTTGCTGCTGACCAGATCCGACAGTGCCAGCGCCAGTGCCAGGCTGACGAGAAAGGCCTCGCCGCCCGAAAGCGTGCGCGTGTCGCGCGCCACATCGCCCTGCCAGCCGTCCACGATGTCCAGTTCCAGCTCGCCCGTGGGCTTGCGCCGCAGCAGATAGCGGCCGTGCAGGCGCTCCAGGTGCCGGTTGGCCAGATGCAGCAGATGGTCCAGCGTCAGCCCCTGGGCAAATTTTCGGAACTTGTCGCCCTTGGCGGAGCCGATCAGGCTGTCCAGGTGTTGCCAGAGATCGCTGTCCTGTTCCTGCTCGGCAATCCGGGCCAGCAGGGCTTGCTGGCCCGCGCGGCGCTGGTCGTCGTCCGCCAGGCGGGCGCGGTGGGCGCCCAGTTGCTCGGCCTGCTGGGCGCGTTCGGTCTCCAGCTGGGTAATCTGCTCGGTAATGGCTTCGGGTGCTTCATCGCTTAGCGCCTGTGCTTGCAGTACGGTCAGGCGCTGGCTGGCGTCTGCCTGCAAGGTCGCCGTGCGTTGTGCCGCGCCCTGAAGCTGGTTGCTCAGTGCCTGCAGACCTTGCTGTTCGGCATCGGACAGCAGGGCTGCAGTGTATTGAGCCTCGTCGGAAAACGGGCTGGCCTGCAGCGCTTGCTGCCATTCGGCCTGGGCCTGCCGCGTCGATTGCTGCAACTGCTCGAGCGTGGCTTGTGCCTGGCTTGTCTGACCTTGCAGCTTGGCCAGCTGCTGCGCTGTCTGCTCGAGCATGGTTTTGCAGTCATGCAGCGTGGCGGCGGCTGGCACTGTATAGGCGATGGCGTCGGCGGACAGGTCTGGCAGGGCCTGGCCGCGTTGCAGCCAGTGCTCTGCATCTTGCGCGGCTTGCTCTACCTGGCGTTGCAGCAGGTCGATCTGCTGGCTCAGCTCTTGCATTGCCTGTTGCTGGCGCTGCCATTGTTGCCATTCCTGCTGGCGTGCAGCCAGCCAGTCTGTCGTGTCCGCGCTCTCGGGCAATGCATAGCCTGCCGTCTGCAGGGCATGCTGCAAGCGGGTCTGCAGGCCGCAGGCCTGCTGCATCAAGGCTTGCAGTGCCTGAGCGGTCTGCTCCTGCTGCGTCAGATTGCTCTGCAGAGCCTGCCGGGTGCCGGCCTGTGCATGCTCGATCTGCTGCTGGTGTTGCAGGGCCGCCTGGAAGGCCTCTTTGGCCTGTTGCAGCTGGCGTTCGGCAGTTTCGGCATCGGCCAGGTTCTGCTGCAGCTGCGCAATCTGCTGCCCGGCTTCAGCGCAAGCGGTGCGCAGTGCATCGGGCTGTTGCCATGCAGCCTCGTCCGGCGGCACCACACTCTGCGCGCGCAAGTCAGCCCAGCGTGCCAGCCATTTTTCAATCTGCTGGGCAATGGCCTGGTGCTGCTCCTGCTGTTGCTGCTGCTGACCCTGGGCAGTGGCCAGCGCGGTGTTCAGCTGCTCGCCCTGGCGCTGCAGGGACTCGAGTTCACTCTGTGCCTGCTGCAGCGCAGCGCCAGTGGCTGATACATCCAGCGCCGCGTATTCGGTGATGGCTGGGTGATCCTGAGACCCGCACAGCGGGCAGGCTTCGCCGGGCTGCAGCGCGGCGCGGTGCTCTTGCAGGCTTTGGATGAGGCGCTCCTGGTCAAGCAGGGCTTGCTTGTCGGCCACCTTTTCCTTGAGCGCCTTGTACTGCGCACGCAAGTCATCGCGTTGCGCCAGCTGCTCCTGAATGCGGGAACCAACGGAGTTCAAGGCTTGCGCATTGCGCTGCTGCTGCACGTCCAGGGGCTGGCGCAGCGCGGCATGCTCCTGCAACTGCTGCCAGTGATGCAGCTGGCGCTCTGCGTTTTGCCAGTGGCTGCGCAACTGAGGCAAGCTGCCGTGCGCGACCAGTTGCTGCTGCAGGGCCTGCTCTGCGGCCTGCTGCTGTTGCCGCGTCAGGGAGACTTGCCGTGTCGACTGCGTGGATTGCTGCGTCTGTTCATCTGCTTGCTGCTGTAGTTGCCGGGCGAGCTTCTGCAACTGCGTCATCTGGCCTTCTGCCTGAACGGTTTGCCGTTGCAGTTGCTGGCCTTGCTGCAGCTGCTCGCGCCAGCCGCTGAGGTTTTCACCCAGCAGGGCGTGGCTGGCATGGGTCTGCAGCCATACGGCCAAATTAGCCTGCTGGGCCTGTGCAGACTGCAGCTGCAGCCTTGACTGCTGCAACTGATCGCCAGCCAATTGCCGGGCCTGCTGGTGTTGATGCCATTGCACGCTTTGGGCTTGCAGCCGCAGGGTATGCAGTTGCTGCAATTGCGCGGCCTGTTCGCTTTGCTGGTCTTGTGCCAGTTGCCAGCGATGGTGCATGGGCTGGATTGCCTGCGCAGGTCCGTGGGCCTGCAGACGCAGCAAATCGTGCGCGGCATCACTCAGCGCTTGCTGGGCGTTCGCTTGTGCATTGCGCGCCTGTTCCACGTCCTCCATGGCCTGCATGGTCTGTGCCTGCCAGCGTTGCACGGTTTGAAGTTGCCGGTGGCGTGCCTGCAGATCCGTCAAGCCGGTCTGCAGCAGCGCGGCCTGGGACAGCAGCTGCTCGCGCGTGCCGGCATCCAGAAGCTGCATGCCCTGGGCCTGGGCCTGCTGTTTTTCCAGGGCCTGGCGGGCGTCGCGCGCTCTTTCGAAAACGGACTGCGAGATGCGACCGTAGATATCGGTGCCGGTCAGTTCTTCGAGCAGCTCGGCGCGTTCATTGGCCGTGGCCTGCAAGAAGGCGGCAAAGCCTCCCTGGGCCAGCAGCATGGACTTGGTAAAGCGCGCAAAGTCCAGCCCGGTGATCTCGGCGATGCGCCGGGTTTTGTCCTTGACATGAGTGGTGAGTATGCTGCCGTCCGCTACCAGTGCCAGCTCCACCCTGGGAGCTTGCAGGGCTGCGTCCGGCTTGCCGCGCGCGCGGCGCTGGCTCCAGAAGGCGCGATAGGCCACGCCCTTGACTTCGAACTCCACCTCTGCTTCGCACTCACCGGTGTGGCGCGTCATGATGTCGTTGCTGCCGCTGATGCTGTCGAGCCGGGGCGTCTGGTGATAGAGCGCAAGGCAGATGGCATCGAGCAGTGTGGATTTGCCAGCGCCCGTGGAGCCGGTGATGGCAAACAGGCCGTTGTCGACAAAAGGGGCTGCGGTGAAGTCGATGTTCCACTCGCCCTTGAGCGAGTTCAGGTTCTTCAGCCGCAGTTTGAGAATTCTCATGCCGCTGCTCCTTGCTCGTCATGGAGACCGTGCAGCACCTGTCGATAGCGCTCGGTCAGCGCCGATTGCAGCGGCGGCTCCAGGCTCTCCTGGGCCAGTCGGCGCGCAAACACATCGAGCGGGGTGAGTTCATCCAGCGACTCGCGGGCCTCGCCGGACAGCGGTGCAGCAGCCTGGCTTCGCTGGCGCTTGATGCGCAGAATCTCCACGGACAGCGACTCGGCCATGGCCTGCACGCGCGCTGTGAGGTCGGTGAGATAGTCGTCCTCCTCTACCGTGACTTCAAGCCAGACAGGCAGATTGTTGCGGGTTTGCGCGGCGGCAGACTTCAGCAGCTCTGGCATCTGCGCCAGAGTGCCGGCGATGGAGGCCATGGGCTGGAACACCGGCACGGGCAGGGCGGTGACGGCCTGCAGCCCGTCGGCATCCAGATCCACCAGCAGTACCTGCTTGGCCTGTCTGGCTTCGTCAAAGCCCAGGGCGATCGGAGAGCCGCTGTAGCGGATGTGATCGAGTCCGCCGACGAGCTGCGGCTTGTGGATATGGCCAAGGGCGATATAGCAGGCCGGCGGGAAGGCATTGGTCGGAAAGGCCTCCAGTGCGCCCACATAGATTTCACGTACCGATTCATTGCTGCTGGCACCCACCGTGGTCAGATGGCCGGTGGCAATGATGGGCAGCAGTTTGCCTTGGGCGGCCTGCATCGCCTGTTGCTGCTGCAGGGCGGCGGCATACACGCGCTGGTAGGTGGACGCAATCGCGGTTTGCAGTGCCTGCTGCTTGTCCTGTGCGCTTTGACCGGCCTGGCTTTGCTGCACATCACGCGGGCGGATGAAGGGCAGGGCGCAGACGATACAGCCAGGCTCCTGCGCTGTGCCACGCCGCGGCAGCGTGACCACATGCCGGGCCTCATCACCGGTCGAACTGACCACCTGGGCGCCCAGGTAAGACAGCAGCTCGCGGCTTTCATCGAGTACGCTGACCGAGTCATGATTGCCCGCCAGCATCAGCAAGGCCGTGCCTGCGTCGTGCAGGCGCACGATGAGCTGGTTGTACAGCTCGCGTGCATAGCTGGGTGGGGCTCCGGTGTCGAAGATGTCGCCGGCGATCAGCACGGCATCCACGGCATGGGTCTGGACCTGGGTGAGCAACCAGTCGATCAGGGCCTGATGCTCGGCCTGACGGCTGCGGCCCATGAAGTGCTGGCCCAGATGCCAGTCGGAGGTATGAAGAAGACGCATGCGGCGATGGTATGTCAGCCGGGCCGACTGGCGGGTGCAGGCGCCGTCTTATTCGCTATCCAGCCGTGCTTGCGAAAGCTCTTGTTCGAACAATGCATGGCCTTTGGCCCAGCCGCCACCCCAGATCAAATCCATGGTCTCGGCCAGAGCATCCAGGCGCAGTTCGTCGAGGTCCGAGCGTGCATGCTCGGCCTGGAACAGGCGGTAGAGCGCGGCCTGGCTCATGCCTTCGTCCCTGAGGGCATGAGCCAGTTTCTCCAACGCCGCCACAGTCGGTGCCGGCTGACCTGGCCGCAAAGCTGCTTGCAGGCGTCGGGCAGGCATCATTTCAGCGCTTGCCTGTGCGTTTGGCCGTCCAGTAGCTGAATTCTTCCTTGCCCACTTCATAGTCCAGCTCCTGCAGCCGGGCCTGCAGGTTCTCCTGCACATCGGCCACGGCACGGTTGTAGATGCTGGGGCCTATTTCCGCGAGAAAGAAATTCAGCAGGGCACCGGATTGCATATTGCCTATGGGTTCGTCCATGTTTTCGCGGAAATAGCGTTCTATGGAGGCAATGGCCTGCTGCTGCGCGTGTTTGGGGAGTTCTATGCTCATCGATCAAGCTTTCTTGTAAATCTTCTTTCGCTTCAAGCGTCTGATTCTTCTTCAGCTGACTGGCTATCCTGTCTCGCAACAGGCGGCGTGACAGTGGCACTCTGCTTCGAGACTTCGGAGCAAGCTCAGGGTTTGAGGCGGATATTGCTGCACCACATGCACTTATTATGTGCATGAGCTCATATTGATGCACGCAGATGGCACGAATACGATGGCTGCTTCATCATTCGCAAGGAAAAGCCATGGCCCTCGCCATTCGAATCTACAGCTCAGGTGCACCCGAAGTGATGCAGCTCGAAGAGCTGGATCTGCCGTTGCCGGGGCCGGGCGAGGTTCTGCTCGAGCAGACCGCCATCGGTGTCAATCCTCTGGATGTCAATCAGCGCAAGGGCATGGTCCCGATTGCATTGCCTTCGGGATTGGGCCTTGAGGGCGCGGGTATTGTGGCCGCCGTGGGCTCGGGGGTGTCGGGCCTGAAGTCAGGCGATCGGGTCGGCTACGCCACCGGGCCGCTGGGCGCGTATGCCAGCGCGCGCTTGTTCCCCGCTGACCGTCTGATCAGGCTTCCGGACGCACTTGGGGACGAAGCTGCCGCATCGGTCCTGTTCAAGGGCATCACGGCCCAGTACCTGCTCAAGACCACCGGCCAGGTGAAGCAGGGCAGCCGAGTGCTGATCTATGGCGCAGCGGGGGCTCTGGGGCAACTGATGTGCGCTTGGGCCAAGCATCTGGGCGCCCAGGTTCTGGGCGTCGTCTCCAAGCCCGCCAGCGTGGAACGCGCCAAGGCGGCAGGCTGCGACCAGGTGTTTGTCTTTGATGCGCAGACACTGGCATCCCAGGTGATGCAGGCCACGCAGGGCCAAAAGGTGGATGTGGTCTACGACTCCATCGGAAAAGACACTTTCCTGGCTTCGCTGGACTGCCTGCGACCCAGAGGGCTGATGGTGTCGTTTGGTGCCACATCGGGCCTGCCGCCTGCCGTCGAGGTGGGCGTGCTCAATGCCAAGGGCTCGCTGTTTCTGACCCGTCCGTCTCTGGCCGCGCATACGGCAACGACAGAGGAGTATCAGAGCCGTGCGCAGGACGTGCTGGATGCCATCGCAGGCGGCATACTCACGCCTCGCATATGGAAAAGCTACGCGCTCAGGGACGCAGCCCTGGCGCACGCAGACCTGGAGCAAGGACGCTCGCAAGGCTCGATCATCCTCACCCCCTGAATCGCTACAGACACCATGGAGATATTCGACAGCCAGCACATGGATGAGCTCTCCACGCTGGTCGCACTGGCAGACCAGGGTTCGTTTGCCGCTGCGGGACGATTGCTGGCGCGTCACCCTTCGGTGCTCTCCAAGCGCATGCAGGCTCTCGAGCGCAGACTGGGCGTGCGCCTGGTGGAGCGCACCACGCGCCAACTGCATTTCACCAACGAGGGCTGGCGACTTGTCGAAAAGCTGCGCCAGGCTGCCCATCTGATTCGGGATGCAGAGCAGGAAGCGGCGCAGGGAGCGCAGGAAATACGGGGGCGCCTGCGCTTGTCCATGCCTGCGACGATGGGGCGGCGGTGGATCAGCCCCATGCTGGCGGATTTTTCCCTGGCCTACCCGGAGGTTGCGCTTGAAGTGGAGTACAGCGAGCGCATCGTGGACATTGTGGGAGAGCGTTTTGACGCCGCCATACGTATCGGCAATCTGGCGGACAGCCGGCTGGTTGCCACGCGGCTATGTGATCAGTACCGCCTTCTGTGTGCATCATCCAGCTATCTTGAGCGCCATGAAGCGCCAAGCAGGCCTGCGGATCTCGCTCATCACAACTGCCTGGGCTACACCGGCCTGCTGGACTTTCCGCAATGGCGGCTGGTTCAGCCGGCAGGAAAGAAGGTCGCCAGTGTTGCCGAATCGGTGCGCGTCAGTGGCTCCATCCTCAGTAACGACAATGAAGCGCTGCTTCATGCGGCTCTCAAAGGTGTGGGCATCATCGCCGGCAGTGACTGGCACCTCATGCCCTCCATCCATGCTGGAGAACTCGTCCGCATACTGCCGCAATGGACATTGGGGGAAGCCGGAGGCATCTACCTGGTGCGCCCATCGGGGCGGTACAACACCGGCGTCATGAAGGCATTCAGGCAATGGGTGACCGAGGCCTTTGCGGCAGCGCCCTGGCGGCCCGCAGACCGCTGAGGAGCCTTGCCTGTCCCGCTGCTTCAGGGCGATGAGGACGGACCGCACAAGGCCTGGGGCGCGGTTGCTGCGCGAGGATCAGGAGTCGCTCTTGCTTCCCAGCCAGGCCGCGCTATTGAGAAAGAACCGTACCAGCTCGCTCTGACGGCGTGCGCCGGTCTTGGAGAAGATGGAGCGCAGGTGAGCTCTTGCGGTATTGAGGCGAATGCCCAGCTCTTTGGCAGCCTCCTCCAGTGTCAAACCATGGGTCAGCTGTATCACCAGCGAGGTTTCTGCAGAGGTGAGCTGAAACAGCTGCTGCGCCAGATGTGTGGAAGGATCGGCTTTGCCATCCGTGTTGCGCATGAACACGGCGACGCAGGGACGGCTCTTTCCCTCCGCTCTTTCGCCCGAGGAAATGCTTTGGACCACAAGCCCCCAGTTGAGCTGACCCGAAGGGCGGGCAATCGAGATGCCTTCGGTCATGACGGACGTCGATGCCTGGGATGACAGCAAGGCATCCTTGACCAAGCGCTGGAGCTTTCGGTTGTCGCTGGCATATTCAGCCTCCAGCATGCCGCCGGAGATCCTGAGTCCATCCTGAGCATCGAGAATGCCTTTGGCCGCAGGATTGCTTTCCAGCAATCGGCCATTCTGGTCCAGGATGACGACACCCACCATCAAGCGAGCCGTGACGGTGCTGTACAGCGACATGACCTGACGATCATGGTGCAGTGCCAGATGCATGTTCAGCGCACGGCGGATGTGCGGCATGAGCATGCGCCCCAGATCCAGATCCCGCTGACTGAAGGCGGGCTCCGACTCGGGGCGCGTGATCCGCAGGCCGTAGACACTGCCATCCGTGGTCACGATATCTGCAGCCATCACATGGAAAATATTGTGCAGACGGCACCAGTCCTTGTAATAGATGCAGCTGCGCCACTCGTGCTCAGACATGAGGTCCGGAATGGTCGTGAATTGCTCCTTGGGCATGCCAAGGAAAGGACTGTGCTCGCTGTAGACGTCGTGCGTAAGCAAGCCCTCGAGCCCTCCGGATGCGGTGACCACCAAACCGATATTGTCTCCCTCGGTCTGGCGGATGATCAGCACTGCAAAATTGCTGCGCATATGCGTGCGAATCACCTCCAGGCAGGGAACCCAGGCCTGCGGCAAAGAAGCCGCATCGTAGAGGTGATTGATGAATTCGCTGAAGCGCTCCGCACTGATCAGCTCTGTTGTCTCAGGGTTCTGAACTCCGGAGATCGAGCCATCTTTGAGAGCAAAAGTCATTGAGGCTTGTGCGTAATCGATGGGTTTCAGTTTGCCGTAGGTGGGGCTCATTGCATTGACCTCTTGCTGTCTCGCATTATCAGCGCCTGGTTGTTCGGCTTCGATTTGCAAGACTTCACCCATGGCGTCATTGGTGTCCCTGGTTCCGGCGCTGGCCGGGACGAGCCGGCAGGAATTGGCAGGGCCGACATTCTCGGTCCTGGCCCGATCAGCGCCGGCAGCCGCAGGTGCCGGCACACGGAGGCATCGCACTGTCTGGCGAGGCATCAATCGTCAAAGTCCCAGAGCTCATGCAGGTCCAGGCGCAGGCGGCTATCGCTCTCCAGCGTGTCCATGCGTGCCATGCGCTCGGCCAGCGCTGCGTCGGCAAGCACACGGCGCGCAGCCAGGAGCTCGGCCAAGCCGGACTCGCCGGCACGATAGGCGCGCATTGCGCGGTCGGTCGCACTGCGCTGAAGCGTCGCCGCTCGGACCTGCGCCGCGGCTGCAGCTCGCCTGCCATTCAGCTGACTCCAGAGCACATCGAAGTCCGCCCCCAGGCGTCTGGCTACCGCCAGGCGACGCGACAGTGCTGCATCGGCATCGGCCAGCGCGGCCGCAGCCTGGGAAGCCCGGTGGGCGGAGCCCAGTGGCAGACTGATGCTGAGGCCTGCAATGCGCTCGGCACCACCACGCTCACTGCTGGCAAACACACCGATAGTGAGGTCTGGGCGGCGCTCGAGATCCGTGCGGCGGGCCTGGTGCTGCGCCAGAGTTTCCTCGGACAGGGCCAGCAAATACTCATGGCTGTGCTCTATGTAGCGTGAGCGCAGCTGAGCCTCCGATCCGTTCGGGAGTGCGGGCAGCGCGCTTGCGTCGATTGAAATGCCGGCCAGAGGGCAGAGGTCGGGAAAGCGTGAGCAGAGCTCGGCCTGCGCCGAGGCCCGCGCGGCCTCTGCTGCGGCCAGCGCAGCCTGCATGCGGGCCTGTTCGGCGGCTGCCAGCTCGGCTTCAAGCCTGGCCGCATCGCCCGCGCGCAGACGGCGCTCGGTGATGCTTGCAAGCTCTGCAGCGGCATCGGCATTGTCCTGCGCCGCCTGGCGGGCCTGAGCAGAGCGCTGAGCCGAAAACCACAAGGCCAGCAATTGGCGTGCAGTCTCGTGCCGGGCGTCCTGCGCTGCCAGCAGGCCGGTGGTCCGGGTTGCCTCGGCCAGCTCGGCGTCGACGGCTGCCTTGCCCCAGAGTCGTAGCGGTCGCTCGATGGCAATCTGGCCTTCGGTGAATCGCTGGCCGGAGCCATCATGGGTCCAACGGCGCTGACCACTAGCTCGGACTACTGTTTCATGGGGGCCCACGCGCAGACCGTCGGCTCGAGCCTGAGCACCCCTTCGTGCTGCGTCGGCTGCTTGCACGGTAGGCGACTGTTCTACCGCCATGCGCACCGCCGCCTCCGAAGGCAGGTAGCTCTGAGCCTGGGCTGCACTCGTAAAAAGTAGAACTGTGGCACAGGCATGAAGCAGACGATTTTTCATAGGCAAACTCCGAAAATACGATTTGGAGCTACCGTGGGCTCTGTTGCAGAAAGCGTTTGCAGCTTTCATTTTTGAACTTCCCTAGCACTGCGTGCTACGCCAAAGCGCTCAAACAGCAGTGGTAACAACAGCAGGGTCAGAGCCGTGGAACTGATCAATCCCCCCGCCACGACGACGGCCAACGGACGCTGAATTTCCGAGCCAGGGCCAGTAGCCAGCAGCAGCGGCACCATGCCCAGGGCCGTGATGCAGGCCGTCATCAGCACAGGCCTCAGGCGGTCGCGCACGCCTTGACGTACAGCCTGGGTCAGCTCCATGCCTGACGCCAGCAGTGCGTTGAAGTGCGAAACCAGCACCACGCCGTTGAGCACGGCAATGCCCAGCAGTGCAATAAAGCCCACAGAGGCGGGCACCGACAGGTATTCGCCGCTTATGCGCAATGCGGCCATGCCTCCCACTAGTGCGAACGGAATGTTGGCAATGACCAGCAAGGCCTGTCGCATTGAGCGGAAGGTGAGAACCAGCAACACGAAGATCGCCGAGAGCGCCACAGGAACGACCAACGCAAGGCGGGCGGCCGCGCGCTGCTGGTTTTCGAACTGGCCGCCCCAGACAATGCGCAGATCCTTGAGTGCGGGGTCGGCAGTCACAGATGCCCGGGCCTCGCTTACGAAGCTTGCGAGATCGCGTCCTTCGACATTGACCTGAACCACGGCGAAGCGCGCTCCGTCCTCATGGTCGATACGTACCGGTCCGTCCTGAGGGGAAAGTGTCGCTAGCGAAGTGAGTGGCCAAGTGGTCCCGTCGGGGGCGGTCACAAGAAGGCTTGCCAGGCCTTCGGGTGATTGCCGCAGTGTCGTTCCGCCACGAAGCAGTAGCGGCGTACGTACCATGCCTTCGGGCACGATGCCTATACGATCGCCCTCAATCAATGCGCGTAACTGGGCCTGCAAGGCATCACCGGAAAAGCCGGATTGGCCAAGTGCAGCACGATTGAGAACGACTTGCAGATATTGCACGCCGCTGTTGCTGGGGGCAATGACTTCGGAGGCGCCGGAGACGGTGCGCATGCGTGCAGCAATCGCCTGGGCCGCGGCATCGATCTTGGTCAGGTCGGTACCGAAGATCTTGATGGCCACGTCGCCTCGCGAGCCGGTCAGCATCTCGGACACGCGCATCTCGATGGGCTGCGTAAAGCCGTAGATCAGGCCCGGAAAGCCTTCCATCACGCGGCGGATGGCATCTGCAATATCTTCCTTGCTGCCACGCCACTCAGCACGTGGCTTGAGCACCAGAAAGGTGTCGGTCTCGTTGAGGCCCATGGGGTCCAGCCCCAGATCGTCCGAGCCCGTGCGCGCCACGATGGAGCGGATTTCCGGGACGCCTTCGAGCAGGGCTTGTTGCACGCGCTGATCCATATCCAGCGATGCGGTCAGTGAAATTGACGGGGCTTTTTGCAGCTGCACGATGAGATCGCCTTCGTCCATGGTTGGCATAAAGGTCTTTCCCACTGACAGATACAGGGCCGCTGCGCCGGCCAGCGTCGCCAGTGCGATGCCAAACACCGTGCGCCGGTGCGCCAGGCTCCAGGCCTGTAGCCAGGCAAAGCCGCCGGACAGCTTTCGCATCAGCCAGGGGGCATCACTGGAATGCGAGCGCAGCAGCAGTGAAGCCAGCGCCGGAACCACAGTAAATGCGATGAGTACAGACGCGCCAAGGGCCAGAACGATGGTCAGGGCGACTGGCGCGAACAGCTTGCCTTCCAGGCCTTGCAGCGTCAGCAGCGGCAGGAACACAATGGCGATGATGGAAACGCCTGCCAGCATGGGGGCAGACACTGCCGATACGGCATCCCGGATCAGGCCGAAACGGTCCACGGACTTTGCCGAAGACGCATCTTCTTGACTGTGAGCCAGTGCTGTCTCGATGTTCTCCACCACCACCACCGAGGCATCCACCAACATGCCCAAAGCGATGGCCAGACCACCCAGGCTCATCAGATTGGCCGTCAGGCCCACGTAGCGCATGAGCAGGAATGTGGCCAGCATGGACAGAGGGAGTGTGGCGGCCACTACCAATGCAGCGCGCACGCCGCCAAGGAACAGATAAAGGATGACGACTACGAGCACGCTGGCTTCGACCAATGCGCGCACTACGGTGCCGGCGGCACGCGAAACCAGTTCGCCCCGGTTATAGAACACCTGGATGCTCATCCCTTTGGGCAGGCGCGGTACCAGCTCGTCCAGTCTGGCCTGCACTGCATCGACCAGACTGCGAGCATCCACGCCGCGCAGTCCCAGAACCAGTCCCTGGACGGCCTCGCCCTGGCCATCACGACTCACGGCGCCGTTGCGAGTGGCCTCGCCCAGGCGTACCGTGGCCACATCACCTACCGTGGCTGCGGCCTGTCCGTTTCTGGCCGGAACGATCACGACGGCCCGCAAATCGTCGAGCCCGCGCACGCCACCTTCCACGCGTACCACCCAATGCTCCTCACCTCGGTCCAGTCGGCCTGCTCCATCGTTGCGATTGTTGGTGTCGAGTGCCTGACGCAACTGCTCCAAGGCCACGCCACGCGCGCGCAGCCTCGCAGGATCGGGAATCACCTCGTAGCCCCGTACCACGCCACCCAGGGCATTCACGTCGGCAACGCCGGCGACAGTGCGCAAGGCCGGCCGTATCACCCAGTCCAGCACACGTCGGCGTTCGGCCAGAGAGTAGCTCTCGCCATCAACCGTAAACATGAACATCTCGCCCAACGGCGTGGTGATGGGGGCCAGCCCTCCTTCTGCGCTAGCAGGCAGGTCGCGCTGTATGCCGGCCAGCCTTTCGGAGACCTGCTGGCGAGCCCAGTAAACGTCCGTACCCTCGGCAAAGTCCACAGTCACGTCGCTGATGCCGTACTTGGAAACCGAGCGCACGATGGTCTTGTGCGGCAGACCCAGCAGCTCCTGTTCCACGGGGGTGGAGACGCGCTGCTCCACCTCTTCAGGCGTCATGCCCGGCACCTTCAGGATCACTTTGACCTGGGTTGGTGAGATGTCGGGGAACGCATCTATGGGTAGATGCACATAGGCCCAGGCGCCGGCCAGTGCCAGTGCCAGTGCTGCGAGTAGCACTAGAGCCCGCTGACGCAGCGAAAAATCGATCAGCCTGGCCAGCATCACTGACCTCCGGACAGCAGGTTCTTGAGCGCAGCGATACCTGCAATCGCAATCCCCGCATTTGCTGGAAGCACTCCGCGCACCACGGCTGTAGCTTCGTCTCTGGTTTCCACCGACAAGGGGGCGAAGCGCACGCTCTTGTCCGTGCGGATGAACACACCGGTCTGGCCTTGCCAGTACACCAGTGCCGAGGCGGGGATGCGCAGACGGTTGCCTGCTTTCGACTGCGCCTTGTCCGTGTCTGAATCCTTCAGCGTCAATAGGGCTGTAACACTTTCTCCCAAGCGCAGATCCCCGCTCTTGGTTAGCGCAACACGCACACGCATCCCTGCGCTACCGTCGCCAACTGGCGCAATACCCTCGACACGGCCTGCGGCGCCGCGAGTGATGACCTGCACACTGTCACCTACGGCGGGCAGTGGGACCTCTCGACCCAGTAGCAAATCGAGTTCCAACGCCTTGGGATCAGCCACTCTCACCAAGGGTGCCGATGCATCGACACGCGCGCCTGGTTGGACCATTACTTCAGTCACAATGCCGGCACGCGTTGCCAGCAACTGCGCCTCATTCCCAGCCAGTTTCACACCACTGGCAGCCAGCTCGGCGCGTCGGGCTTGTGCCATGGCCGCAGCCTCTGTGGCTCGTGCCTGTGTTGACTGCCATCGACTGGCAGCGATGATGCCGTCTTCATGGAGCAATCGGTCTCGCGTCAGGGATTGCTGTGCCAGCCGCGACTGTGACTCGGCTTCCGCCACTGCGCGACGCGCTTCATAAAGCTGAGGGCTGGTGAAAGTCACCACGGGCTGACCCGCTCGCACGGACTGGCCTACAGCTACCAGCACACGTGGCAGCGCCCCCGCATAAGGCGCAGCCACAACAACCTGGGCATCGGGTTTCAGAACCACACGCGCATGAGCCGAGATATTGAGCTCGCCAGAACTCTGGATGGATTGGAAGCGCACGCCCAAGGTACGCGCCTGCTCAGGGGATAGAGACACGGCCTCGGCGGCCATGCCTGCGACTGGCAGCGCAAGTGCGCCGGCCAACAGCCATTGGTGGAAGAGCATTCCTGACTCCGGAAAAAGAAAAGACATGCATCCGTGCGTATGCATGGATGCTGGCAAGCCTGTGAAAGGCTTGGGAGGTCAGGAAAACTGAGGCGGAGCTTGGGCCGGGGATGGTCGTATGACGCGACCTTGCCAGCGTGAAAGCCTGTGCGCCGGCTCGGGAGGGGATGTGGGCCTTGCGGCAGTGCAACGCATGAGCGAGGCACGCAGACCCCAAGTCAGCAGAGTGAGGCCAATAACGGCCAACAGCGGGACAGGGACCAAGTCTAGCGGTTGCAATGCATTCTGCACGTCAACTTCAAAAGGCTCGGATTGAGCTTGATGGACATCGTGGTCACTGAGAGAGTCGTGTCCAGTGAACAGATGGAAATGAGAATCAGCAATTCTGGAAGGCGTCGTGTGCACATGCAGGCCAGATTGATTCGGAGTCCCGAAGTGGCCGTGCAGCAGCGGTATCAGCAGTTGCGCCGCCATGATCAGCAGCAGCAATGCGCTCCGCAGAGAAAGTCTCTGGATTGCACGCAACATGCGGTCGATTGTAGCGCTGAGACTTTCGGCCCAACAACACAATCCATTGATCAGGACTAGACATTCCGCCGACAAGCCGCCCGGCCGTTCGGCTGGCCGCTGCTGGTCGGCTATCCGCAGCAGCGTCTACAGCGATGGATAGGGCTCGAAGGCATGGCGCCGTGCCGGGCATTGCATGGCTGCTGCAGCGCAGCCAAAAAAGGGGAGCCAGGCTCCCCTTCGAATTGCTGGTGCCCTCAAGAAAGAGCCTGATGAGCCGCATATCAAGCGCCACAAGTCATGCCAGCTGGGCCGGCTTATTGCACGGCTTCGTCCTGGTCGGCCAGGAAGCCGCCGCTTTGGTGCGCCCAGAGCTTTGCGTAGATGCCGCCGCGCTGCAGCAGTTGCTGGTGTGTGCCTTCCTCCACGATATGGCCTTCGTTCATGACGATCAGGCGATCCATGGCGGCGATGGTGGACAGGCGGTGGGCAATGGCGATCACGGTCTTGCCGTCCATCAGCGAGTCCAGGCTTTCCTGGATGGCAGCTTCCACCTCGCTGTCCAGCGCGCTGGTGGCTTCGTCGAGCAGCAAAATCGGAGCGTCCTTGAGCATTACGCGCGCAATTGCCACGCGCTGGCGCTGGCCGCCCGAGAGCTTGATGCCGCGCTCGCCCACCTGGGCGTCATAGCCGCTGCGACCCTTGAGGTCGGTCAGCGTGGCAATGAAGTCCGACGCCTCTGCCTTGTCGGCGGCGGCCTGCATCTCGGCTTCGCTGGCGTCGGGGCGGCCATAGAGGATGTTGTCGCGCATGGATCGGTGCAGCAGCGAGGTGTCCTGCGTCACCATGCCGATGGCACTGCGCAGGCTGTCCTGCGTCACGCTGCGGATGTCCTGGCCGTCGATGGTGATGCGCCCACCTTGCGGCTCGTGAAAGCGCAGCAGCAGATTGACCAGCGTGGACTTGCCCGCGCCCGAGCGACCGATCAGGCCGATGCGCTCGCCGGGACGGATGTGCAGGTTCAGATGGTCCAGCACCTTTTTGCCGCCCACCTTGTAGCCAAAGCTCACATCCTCGAAGGCAATCGCTCCTCGCGTGACCTGCAGCGGCTTGGCGTCGGGAGCATCGACGATGGCACGAGGCTTGGTCAGCGTGGTGATGCCGTCCTGGATGGTGCCTACGTTTTCGAACAGGCCCGTCATCTGCCACATCACCCAGTGCGAGTAACCCATCAGCCGCAGCGCCATGGCAATCACGGCCGCCACCACGCCGGCGGAGGCCTGAGCCTGCGTCCATAGATACAGAGCCGTTCCGCCGCTGGCCAGCAGCAGCAGGGCAATCATCAGGTGGTTGGTGATCTCGAACAGGCTGACCAGACGCATCTGCGCATAGCCCGTGGCCTTGAAGGCTTCCATGGCATTGCGCGCATATTCGGCTTCGCGGCGCGTGTGGGCAAACAGCTTGACGGTGGCGATATTGGTATAGGCATCGGTGACGCGGCCCGTCATCATGGAGCGCGCATCGGCCTGCTCCTTGCCGATATGGCCCAGGCGCGGCACGAAATAGAAGCAGGCGGCGGCATAGGCGATGAACCACAGTGCAAACGGAATCATCAGCCGCCACTCGAAGCTGGCGGCCAGGATCAGAATGCCGATCATGTAGACGCCCACGCCCACAAACACGTCCACCACCATGAACACCACTTCCCGCACCGACAGCGCGGTCTGCATGATCTTGGTGGTGATGCGGCCGGCAAATTCGTCCGCATAAAAGGACATGCTCTGGCCCAGCATCAGCTTGTGGAACACCCAGCGCAGCCGCATGGGAAAGTTGATGGCCAGCACCTGGTGCATGACGGTGGTGTGCAGGGCCAGCAGCACCACGCTGCCCAGCAGGATGGCGGCGATGCCAAGCACCGTGGACTGCTGTTCGGCCCAGAAGTTGGCGGGCGAGACCGTGCCGAGCCAATCCACCACGCGGCCCATGATGGCGAACAGCACTGCTTCGTAGGCTGCCAGCAGTGCCGAGGTAAGGGTCATCAGACCAATCCAGCCGCGCATGCCCTGGGTACAGGCCCAGACAAAGGCAAAAAAACCTTTGGGCGGGACCTTGGGCTCCTGTGCTGGATAAGGTGGAACCTGCTTTTCAAAAAATCGGAACAAGATGGCAATACTCCCGGTACATGCGTGTGGCACTTCTGGCGCCGATGGTAGGGGAGCCGGCTCAGTTGGTGCAAAGTGGCGTGGATGACCGCTTATGCAATGTGCCCTTGAATCCGCAGCCACCTCTGTCATGCCGCAATCCATCCCATCCCGCCCCGCATCTTCATCGCCCCACACGCCCCGCACATCCCGCAAATGGGTGAGAGGCACGGCGGCCCTGCTTGCCGCGCTGGTGGCCGTCAGCGGTATCGGCGGCTGCATGCTGGCCCAGCCCGTGGCGCAGACTGCACCCGTCTCCCTGCCTGCGGGGCTGCAGATTTCGCCTGAACGCCTGCAGACGCATGTGCGGGTGTTGAGCGAGGATTTTCTGGGCCGCAGCTTTGACCAGCCGCAAATTCTGCAAAAGTCCGCGGACTATATTGCGGCCCAGCTGGCGCAGTCGGGTGTGACGGCGCAGCGGCAGCGCTTCGAGGTGGATGGCCGGGAGTACGAAAACCTGATCGCCCGCTTTGGCCCGCAGGACAATGCTGCGCCCTTGCTGGTCATGGGGGCGCATTACGACAGCGCCTTGACCGAGCATGAGCACAGCCATGGTGTGAGCACGGCATCTGCTGCCGGGCCCACGCCGGAGACGCACACCCCAGGCGCCGACGACAACGCCAGCGGTGTGGCCGGACTGCTGGAGCTGGCCCGGGTGCTGGCAGCGAACCCGCCGACGCAGCCGGTGGAGCTGGTGTTCTACACGCTGGAGGAGCCGCCCAACTTTCGCACTGACGATATGGGCAGCTACCGCCATGCCAGGTCGCTGCAGGACAGCGGTCGCGCCGTGCGTCTGATGCTGTCGGTGGAGATGATTGGCTACTACAGCGATGCGCCCGGCAGCCAGAGCTATCCTCTGACGGCGCTGGGCTGGTTCTATCCCGATCAGGCCAATTTCATCGCGCTGATCGGCGAGCTGAAGAATTTTGGTGCCATGCGTCACGCCAAGTCCGTGATGCGCGCGGCGGCCGATGCCGGTCAGCCGCTGGGCGTGTATTCGCTGAACTCGCCGCGCTTTGTGCAGGGTGTGGATTTTTCGGATCACCTCAATTACTGGCGGCTCGGCTATCCGGCCATCATGGTCACGGACACCTCTTTCATGCGCAACCCTCACTACCACCAGAGCACGGATACCTGGGATCGCCTGGACTATGCGCGCATGGCGCAGGTCGTGCGCATGCTGGCCGCTGTGGCGCTGGATAAAAGATGACGCAGATCAGGCCCGCATGGACCCGGACTTCGGCCATGTACAACACATCAACCCGATTTCTTCCAGCCGCCGCGCTGACGGCAAGTCTTTGCTGTGCCGGCGCGGTGTGGGCGCAATCCGCGGGTGCTGCGGCCGAGGGGGGGCATGGCCCAGCTCAAGGTCTTGCAGTCCATAGAGCCGGGTTTGTGGCAGGTCAGGACCCGTACCGAGCCTGCGCCGAAGCAAGGCGCTGCGTCATCCGCGCCTGAGCAGGGCTGCCTGACGGCTCAGGACATTGCGGAAGATTTGCAGGCCTTTCTGGCCCAGGACGACAGCATGAGCTGCAAGGGCTTGCTGCAGACCAATAGCGACGAGCTGGCGGTGCTGCAGCTCAGCTGCCCCGTGCCCAGCAAGGAGATACTGCGCAAGTCGGCGGCCAAGCAGTCCTTGTTCAAGGCGCCGCCCGCCGTGATCGAGGTGCGGCGTTTTTCTGCCACGCATTTCCAGGTCAGCAGCAAAGGTCCGGCCGACAAGAGCGCGGGCAGGAAAGCTTCTTCGGAATTCACCACCGTGCAGGACTACGAGCGTCTGGATGACTGCCCTTGGTAAAGCGGTAGTCTCTTGAAATTGATAGCTTCTGGCGCTTGTACCTAAAGGGCTGGAGATCGATTTGAATGAAAAAACGCCGCAAACAAGCGGCGTTTTTTCATGGCTGAGGGTTGCGATCAGGCGTTGGGCAGAAAGCCTTCCACAGACAGGTAGCGCTCACCCGTGTCGTAGGCAAAGCCCAGCACCCTGGCGCTGGCCGGCAGCTCGGGCAGCTTCTGGGCAATGGCGGCCAGCGTGGCGCCCGAGGAGATGCCGACCAGCAGGCCTTCCTCGCGAGCGGCACGGCGCGCGTATTCGCGTGCGGGCTCGGCCTCCACCTGGATCACGCCGTCGAGCAGGCTGACGTCCAGATTCTTGGGCACGAAGCCGGCGCCAATACCCTGGATGGGGTGGGGCGCGGGTTGACCGCCCGAGATCACGGGCGAGGCGGCGGGCTCCACCGCATAGACCTTGAGGTTGGGAAACCTGGCCTTGAGCACCTTGGCCACGCCGGACAGGTGACCGCCTGTGCCCACGCCGGTGATGAAGGCGTCGATGCCGTCGGGGAAGTCGCGCAGGATTTCCTGGGCCGTGGTGGCCTCATGCACGGCCACGTTGGCGGGGTTTTCGAACTGCTGGGGAATCCAGGAGCCGGGCGTCTGGGCGGCCAGTTCCTGGGCGCGGGCGATGGCGCCCTTCATGCCTTTTTCCTTGGGCGTCAGGTCAAAGGATGCGCCATAGGCCAGCATCAGGCGGCGGCGCTCGATGCTCATGCTCTCGGGCATGACCAGGATCAGCTTGTAGCCCTTGACGGCCGCGACCAGGGCCAGGCCCACGCCGGTGTTGCCGCTGGTGGGCTCGATGATGACGCCACCGGGCTTGAGCGCGCCGGATTTCTCGGCGTCTTCCACCATGGACAGCGCAATACGATCCTTGATGGAGCCGCCGGGGTTGCTGCGCTCGGACTTGATCCAGACGTTGGTATTGCTGCCGAACAGACGGTTGATGTGAATGACGGGCGTGTCGCCAATCGTTTGCAGAATGTTGTCAGCTCTCATCGGACCTCCGCGAATAAGGGATGGTGGGACAGTGGATCGCAGCGCAGGCGGTCTGCGCAGACACAGAGCATTGTGCACGCAAGCGTTCTGCGAATGGGCTATATCGATATGACCCGAAAAGTGGGCAAGGCCGCAGGCGGTGATTAACATCGGCCCATGAATCTACGGTTTCTGGAAACCTTTGTGCTGCTGGCCGAGCTGCGCAACTTCCGCATGACGGCCGAGCGGCTGTTCACCACACAGGCCGCCGTCTCCAGCCGCATCGCCACGCTGGAGCAGGAGTTCGGCGTGCGCCTGTTCGACCGCGGCGTGCGCGAGGTCACGCTCACGGCCGACGGCGCCAAGGCCCTGGTGCATGCCGAGCGCATGCTCAGGCTGATGCGCGAGATGCGCGAGGACATGCTGGACAAGCAGGCCTATGCGGGCGTGATCCGCATCGGCGCCATCGAATCCATCGTGCACAGCTGGTTCCCCGACTTTCTCGCGCTGCTGCAGCAGCGCTATCCGCGGCTGCAGGTGGAGATTGCCTGCGACACCACCATCCATATGTCGGAGCAACTGCTCAAGGGCCAGCTCGATGTCTCGCTGCAGGCCAAGCCCGTGTCCGGCGCTGCCATTGCCAATCTGTCGCTGGGCGAGTTCGCCATGGCCTGGGTGGGCAGCCCCAAGCTGGGCATAGGCGACGAGACCCTGAGCCTGGCCGAGCTGGCGGCTTTTCCCATCATGAGCTTTGCGCGCGGCTCCGAGCCGTATGCGGTCATCGAGCAGCTGTTCAGCGCTGAAGGCAACGCCTCGCCGCACATGAACTGCATTGCCTCGGTGGCGACCATGATCCGTGTGGTCTGCGACGGCCTGGGCGTGGCGGCCGTGCCGCCGGCCATCATCCAGCGCGAGCTGGCCGAGCAGCGCCTGCGCCTGCTGCGCGTGGATCGCGAGTTCCCCTCGCTGCCGCTGGTGGCCTGCTGGCGCAACGATCACCAGAACCCGCTGGCCGAAACCGTGGTGCGCGCCGCCGAAGAGGTGGCCACGGCGTTTGCGCTGAACCATGGCCAGGCCGTGGCGCGGCTGCCCGGCACCCGTCTGGCAGGAGACGCATAGAGCGCAGGAGCAGGCACAGATGGTGCGGGCGCCAATGCCTGCCGTGCATTGGGGTGTGCATCAATACTGAATAAAAAAGGAGCTGCTAGCGCCTGATAACTATCGATTTCAGGGTGTTTTCTATCTGAAATCGATTGCAGTCAAGCGCGTGCAGCTCCTGTTTTTTTCTCCGCAATCAGGCCCGGGCCAGCAAGTCCTCTACGGCCAGTGCCACCGACAGCAGGCGCTGGTCCTGACCGGCCAGGCCGGCCAGGCTCAGGCCCACGGGCGCTTCGCCCGCGCGGTGGCAGGGCAGGGAGATCGCGCAGCCGTCGAGGAAGTTGATCAGCGTGGGATTGCGCAGCATCAGTCCGTTGGCCGCGAAATAGGCCTGGTCGCTGGCCTCAAGCTCGGCAATCTTCGGCGCGATCACGGGCACCGTGGGCATGAGCATCAGGTCGTGATCGGCCATCTGCGCCTGGACCCGGGCAATCCACTGCTGACGGAGCGTCAGCAGCTCGATGTAGTCGGCCGCGCTGATGTCCTTGCCGCGCAGAATGCGTGTGCCCACGCGCGGATCGTATTCGGCCAGGCGGCCGGCATCGTCGATGTGGCTGCGGTGCCAGGCCCAGGCCTCGGCGGCGGTGAAGCCGCCCTTGGCATTGATCTGCGCAAGCTCGGAAAAGGGCTGCACCACGGCCTCGGTGATCTGCGCGCCGGCCGCGTACAGCAGCGACAGCGCACGCTGCCAGGCCGCGGCCACGGCGCTGTCCATGCTGTCCAGCACCACATTCGTGGGCGCCAGCAGGCGCAGGCCCTGCAGCGAGGCCGCGCGCAGTTCGCCATGCGACTCACCCGACAGCACCGCGTCCAGCGCGGCGCAGCAGCGCACGCCGGGCGCCAGCGGTCCGATGGAGTCCAGGTTGGCAGACAGCGGCAGCACGCCCTGCATGGGCACGCGGCGCGCCGTCGGCTTGAAGCCGGTCATGCCGCACAGCGCCGAGGGAATGCGCACCGAGCCGCCGGTGTCCGAGCCGATGGCCGCCAGCGCCATGCCATCGGTCACCGAGATGGCCGCGCCCGAGGACGAGCCGCCGGGAATGCGGCCGCCGTCGATATCACGCTGCCAGGGATTGCGCGGCGTGCCGTAGTGCGGATTCAGCCCCAGGCCCGAGTAGGCGAACTCGGTCATATTGGTCGTGCCCACAATGACCGCGCCCGCGCGGCGCAGACGCTGCACGACTTCGGCCGTCTGCGTGGCGGGTGCGGCATCGGCCAGCAGCCTGGAGCCCCCCAGCGTGGGGTGGCCCGCGATGTCGAACAGATCCTTGACCGAGATCGGCAGGCCTTCCAGGGGCGAGCGTGCCAGGCCGGCTGCGCGCAGCACATCGCTGGCGCGGGCTTCGGCCAGGGCCTGCTCGCGCAGCACGCGTGTGAACACGCGCGGGCCTTCGCCTTGCGCGGCGCGCTCCAGGGCCTGCCCGGCCAGTTGCACGGCGCTGGTCTGGCCTTGGGCCAGGCGCTCGGAGATCTGGTCCAGGCGGGGAGAGACTGAAGTCATGGGTAGCTCCGTGTTCAGGCGACGATGTCCAGCAGCTCGCTGCGGTAGCGGTGGCGGATGCTGCGCTGGCTGCGCGGATCGTACAGCTCCATGGCGAACTGCGTGGCAGGGCGTATGCCGCCGATGGCGGCCATGGTGCCGCAGGTCATGCCGCTGCCTTCGGGCAACTGGCTCTGGCCGCCGGTGTAGCCTGCGATCAGGTCCTGGGGCGTGCGCAGGCTGGCCAGCGTGCCTTCCTGGTACAGCACTTCGCGGCCGTCCTCCACGATCCACGAGCGCAGGACCAGCTCATCCCAGTGGCCGGCCACATCGGCAAAGCGCCAGGCCTGGGTGGCCACGGGCTTGATGCAGGCCTGCTTGGAGAAGGCCACGCTATAGGCTTCGAGCTTGCGGTCGGTGTGGTCCGAGGCCAGGCTCACGAACATCTCGCCGTCATGGCTGAAGACGAAGACCTCGGCCTCGCCCGAGGAGTCCGGGCCCAGCACCTGTAGCAGGCTGCTCTGGCTCAGCTGGTTGCTGGCGATGCGGTAGTACAGAGGCACGGCGCTGGGGCGCGGAATGCCGAGCGCGGCCAGCTCCTCGATATGGTGCTCGATGGCCGCATGGTCGCGGCCGGCCCAGCCGGCGACGATGAGGGTGTCGAAGATGGAGGCCAGGGTCTGGCCGTCTGGGGTGGTGAATTGCAGTTGCATGGCGGAAATGTCAAGAAAGGGAGAGCGGGGTCGTGGGCCCCGCATGGCGGCGCTGCGCAGGCAGCGTCAGGAGGTCACTGCTTCTTGACGAAGAGCACGACCAGGAAGGCGGCGAGGAACTCCAGCGCGGCCACGAAGTACAGCCCCGAGGACAGCGAGCCGGTGCTGGTCTTGAGCGCGCCGATCATGTAGGGCGCCACAAAGCCGGCTAGGTTGCCGATGGAGTTGATGAGGGCGATGCCGCCTGCGGCCGCCGTGCCGGCCAGAAAGGCCGAGGGAATGGACCAGAACACGGGGAAGGCGGCGAGGATGCCGACGGAGGCCAGCGTCAGCGCGCACAGGGCCAGCAGGGCGTTGTGCAGGAACATGCCTGTCAGGATCAGGCCTGTGGCGGCGATCAGTGCGGGGATGGCGCTGTGCATGCGGCGCTCGCCGGTCTTGTCCGAATGCATGCCGTTCCAGACCATGGCCAGCGTGCCGGCGAGAAAGGGAATGGCCGAGATCAGACCGATCTGCAGATTGTTCTGGATGCCGATCTCCTTGATGATGGACGGCGACCAGAAGGCGATCGTGGCATTGCCGCTGACGATGCAGAAGTACACGGCGGCGCACAGCCAGACACGGTAGTTGCGGCAGGCGTCGACGAAGGAATGCTGCTTGTGGCCCTGCTGGCTTTCCTGGGCCACGGCGGCGGTGACGGCGCGCTGCTCGGCGGTGCTCAGCCACTTGGCGTTCTCGGGCTTCTCGGGCAGCCAGGCCAGCACGAAGAAGCCGGCGATCACCGAGGGGATGCCTTCAAGGATGAACAGCCATTGCCAGTTGGTCAGATGGCCCACGTCCTGCATGCCGTTCATGATGGCGCCCGCGATCGGGCCTCCCACGGCGCCGGCGATGGCGAACGAGGTCATGAACAGGCCATTGATGCGGGCGCGGTGACGGGCCGGGAACCAGTAGGTCAGATACAGCACCACGCCGGGGAAGAAGCCGGCCTCGACCACGCCCAGGATGAAGCGCAGCACATAGAACATGGTGGGCGTGGTCACATAGGCCATGGCCATGGAGGCCGCGCCCCAGAGGATGGTGATGCGCGCCAGCGTCTTGCGTGCGCCGATCTTCTCCAGCAGCAGGTTGCTGGGCACTTCGAACAGGAAGTAGCCGATGAAGAAGATACCGGCGCCCAGGCCGTAGACGGCCTCGCTGAACTGCAGGTCCTGCAGCATCTGCAGCTTGGCGAAGCCGACGTTGACGCGGTCTATCCAGGCCAGGACAAAGAGAAAGACCAGAAAGGGGATCAGGCGCCAGGTGATCTTGCGGTAGGTGGCGTCCATGTCGGGGTGCGCGTGCGCACCGGCATGGCCGGCAAGAGGGCGGGTGGCGGAAGCCGGGCTGCTCATGGGGAGTCTCCTGTATGCGAAAGTGCAGCGGGCACATGGGGCGCTTTTGCTGGCGCTCCTGTGTGCCTTGGAACAGTGGAATGCGGCGCGGGCCGGTGTTCCTGTGGCGGCAGTATCGAAAGGCAGCGAGGGGCTGTCCAACAAGAAATTCTGAGCGGCCCTGAATGCAAATTCTTATGAGCAGAGGTGGTGCGGGCTGTGCACCGGCATGAGGCAGGCGTGCACCGATAAAACGCGGGGAAACCCTAGGTTCTATGCGCACCCTATCGCGCTGCCGGGCCGCTCAAAGCTCCGGTCTGCGCCTGCTGTCAGGGATTGGGGATTGATTCACATCAAGCCTGGGGGCGATGGTGTTTCCCCTGGGGCCTGCAATCGGGAACAATGGAACGAAGTCTGTTTGAGGGAGGACTGTTCTTGCTCACGTTCAACACAATTCTGATGCTGCTGGGGGCCTGCTGCGTAGGCCTGCTGGTCGGTTTTTCCTGGCGCGAGCAGCGCTGGGGCCCCTGGGTCATGCTGGTGTTCGTGGTGAGTCTGCTGTCGCTGATGAGCTACGCGATTCTCAATCTGCTGCTTTAGCACTGCAGGCCAAGGCGGGCCGCGCGCGTAGCGGAGCCTTCCACAGCTCGGCCAGCAGCAGGCCGGCAATCGTCATGATGCCGCCCACGGCGTGGTAGGCCGCCAGGGGTTCGTCCAGGGCGAATGCAGCGATCAGGGCGGTGAAGACCGGGATCAGATTGAAGAACATGCTCGATCGCCCGGGCCCCAGCGTCTGCACCGCCTTCATCCACAGCAGCGGCGCGGCGATGGAGGCCATGATGCCGGCGTAGCCGACCAGCGGCAGGTTGCTGGCGTCAAGCCCGGTCTTGGGCGAGAAGAGATAGAGCGGGAACTGCACGACCACGGCAACCAGCACCTGCAGATACAGCAGCTGCACCGTGGCCAGGCGCGGCATGGGCCAGCGCTTGAGCAGGATGTTGTAGACCGCATAGGCCAGCATGGCCAGGAACATCATGGCGTCGCCCAGGTTCAGGCCCTCGGAAGCCAGATGGCTGAGCCGGCCCGATGAAACCACCAGCGCGACTCCCAGGATCGCCAGCAATGAGCCCCAGATGCCGCCATGCGTGAGCGGCTGGCCCAGCATGAACACGGCCAGGGCCAGCACCAGCATGGGCGTGAGCGAGCCGATGATGCCCATATGCGTGGCCGTGGTGAAGTGGGCGGCGTAATAGGCCAGGCTTTGGTAGATGACCATGCCCAGCACGCCCAGTACGACGATTCTTGGCAGCAGGGGCTTGATGTCGGCGCGCTGGCGCCAGATCGAGGGCAGAACGAAGGGCGTGAACAGCACGGCGGCCACCAGCCAGCGAAAGAACCCGATCTCGGCCGCGCTGATGCTGTCTGCGGCCAGCTTGCTGACCACGGTGTTGACCGACCAGATCAGCACCGCGCCCAGTGGTAATAGGTATGCACCCATATGAAACTCCTTGAGGTGCTTATGATGCGCTTGACGTATTTGAAGCGCATTGCTGATTTCGGACATTTCATAACTCAAGCCGGACGAACCCATGCCTGCCTCAGCCCCGACTCCCGGCCCGGCCGCCAAGCGCCATGCCGTACAGATACTGGACACCGACAAAGTGCCTGGCAGCTATTACTTCCGCTATGACGAGTTCGGCGAACACAGCGAGGCTCCGCCGCACAGCCACCGCTGGGGACATCTGAACTATGCGGCCCACGGCAGTCTGAGCATGGACGTGCCCACGGGTCATATCCTGTGCCCGCCGCAGCACGGGGTGTGGATTCCGCCGGGTGTGGTGCACAGCTGCTATCTTCAGCATGCGGTGCAGTACCGCTCCGTCTACCTTGCCCCTGATCTGTGTGCGGACCTGCCGCAGACGGCGGGCTGCATGCGCCTTGGACCCATCGTCAAAGCCGTGCTGGCGGACTTCGGAACCAGGGGCGTGCAGATCCCGGTGACGGACTCCGATCTGCGGCTGGCCCGGGTGGTGCATGACCAGTTGCGTGCCACGCCGCTGGAGCTGAGCTTTCTGCCCGTGGCCCGGCATCCCGCGCTGGTGCAGGTGCTGGATGCCATGCAGTCGCGCCCCGACGACCACCGTAGTCTGGCCGAATGGGCCGAAACCGTGCACATGACGGAACGAACCCTGGCCCGTCACTGCCAGCGTGAGTTGGGCATGAGTCTGGGTGAATGGCGCCAGCGCATGCGCTATCTGCAGGCGATCGACGCGCTGGAGGTCGGTCACACCGTGCAGCAGATTGCCTACGACCTGGGTTACAGCACGCCATCGGCCTTTATTGCCATGTTCCAGCGCGAATCAGGCCTGCCGCCCGAGCAGTTCAGGCGCGAGTTCTGTGCAAGTTCTTTCTGAACACGGGATAATGCGCGCCGTGAAGTGCGCCAGACCGCCGCTGGTACTAGCCGAAAGGCCAACGCTTGCGTTGGGTCGAAAGACCGTACTGGAGGAACGTCCGGACTGCATAGGGCGGCGTAGCAGCTAACAGCTGTCCACCGTGAGGTGAGGATCAGAGCAACAGAGACGAGTCTGGCAGGAGTGCCGCAAGGCAGACCAACCAGGGTGAAACGGGCAATCTCTACGCGCAGCAATACCAAGTAGGCACACGTTGACGGGGCCCCCGGAGTGTGCGGGTAGGTAGCACCGAGCCATCAGGCGACTGATGGCCAAGATTAATGGCGGTCACATGGCGGGCAACCGTTGTGCACAGAATCCGGCTTATCGGCGCACTTCACACTTTCTTCCTAGGCCGGGCACAGCCCCGGCGAATCCCCGGCATTCACTCCACCATCAGCGCGAACAGCTGATGGCGGTGGTGGATATCGAGCCGCGCAAAGGCGCGGTTGCGACAGGTCTTGACCGGGGCAGCGCTCAGTCCGAGATCGGCCGCAATGCCGTCCTGGGTCATGCCGCTATGTCGCGTATCTTCGCAGCCCTTCTACATCCTTGAGCTGTACGCTTCGGTAACCTACGGTCAGCAGGTCCTGGCGTTCCAGCTCCAGCAGCGCTTCGTTGAAGCGCGAGCGCGAGACACGACAGAAGTCGGCCAGCTCGCTTTGTGTGATGTTGAGCTGACCTGCATCGGGGAACGGAAAGTTCATTGGCGTGATCAAGGCCCCCAGGCACTGGGCGACGCGGCTGGTGATGTGGCTGCATTGCTGAGCCGAGATAAGGCGCATGAGTTGGTGGTTGCGTTCCGCCATGAGCTCCAGCAGGAACTGGCTGAAGGCCGGGGATTCGAGGCGCAGACGGTGAAAGGCCGGAGCCGCCAGCGTCAGCATGGTCAGATCGTGCAGGGCCACGGCATCGCAATCCATGCGCGCGCCCTGGCGCAGCAGGCAGGCTTCGCCGAACCAGCTGCCGGCAAAGCCGCACAGCGTGATGGATCGCCCGTCCTCGTCCGGCATGCACAGTTTCACGGCACCGCGCCGCACCCCGACCCAGCCGCGTGGGGCGTCGTCGTTGCACCACAGGTAGTGGCCCGCAGGGACGTGACGCACGGTCAGCGCCGGGCGCACACATTCCTCGAACATCTGGTCGCTGACCGCATGCGACCAGATGCACTGCTGCCAGCCGGCAAGTGCCTGCTCTTTGCCTAGGAACGAGGGATTGATGGACATGGTGGCGGAGATTGTTCTCAAAAGAAAAGAATTCTCATTCTCGTTTGTTTATTCTTCTGGGGCTATTCGTGCATTCAATGTGGGTATCCAGATGAGAAAAATCGGGTTGTTGGAGGGAGTGGCCGTCGTGGTGACGGCTGTCGTGGCAGGGGGGGCGGCGGCGCAGACCGAGGTCGTGCTATCCGAGCAGCAGGTCAGCGCTTCGGCTGCCCCCCAGATCCGCAGCGAACTGGCCGCGAGCGTGCAGGTGATCGAGCATGCAGAGCTCCAGGCACAACTGGGCGCTGGCCGCAATCTGCAGGAGGCCCTGGGCCAGCTGGTCCCGGGTATAGACCTGGGAGGGCAGTCGCGCAGCAATTTTGGCCAGAACCTGCGCGGACGCACCATGCTGGTAATGATCGACGGTGTGTCACTCAACAGTTCGCGCGGCACGGCTCGGCAGTTGGATGCCGTGGATCCGTTCAACATCGAGCGCATCGAGGTGCTTGCCGGTGCCAGCGCCCTCTATGGCGGCGGAGCGACCGGCGGCGTCATCAACATCATCACGCGCAAGGCCTCGGATGCGCCCACGCGTTTCAGCAGCGAGCTGGGCGTGACCTCGGGGTTTCAGGGCAGCCGTGATCATCAGTACCGACTCGCTCAGTCCATCGCGGGCGGCAATGACCGCGTTCAGGCCCGGCTGGGCATCGCGCTGCAGCAAAACGGCAGTTTCTATGACGGCAAGGGCGATCCGGTGCGTACCGACATCGCGCAGACCGATGCGCAAAATACGCGCATCGTGGATCTGATGGGTAACCTGCAGCTCAAGATCGATGCGCGGCAAAGCCTGAGCCTCGGCGCTCAGTACTACCGCAACAGGTTCGACGGTGGCTCCTATCTTTATGGGGGGCCGAATCTCGCGGGCATCTTCGGCGGCAGGCCCGGGCTGCTGGAGCAGCGCGGTGGCTTTGTCAGCGATGTGATGCCCCAGACCGAGCGTGCCATGTTCAACGCGGACTACCACGTAGAGCAGGTATTCGGCGGCCAGAATCTCTATATCCAGAGCTTCTGGCGCAAGGAGAAGATGGACTTTGCGCCGTTTCCCAGCTCCGTGGTCACCGCCTCGCACCAGAACACGGACAGCTGGGGCTTCAAGTCCGCACTGGCCAAATCCTGGGGGAATGTCAGCCTGCGCTACGGCCTGGACTGGGACCGCGAAACCTTCGACGGATCGGCGACCGTGTTCGATACAGGCCAAGTCATGGCCTCGGGAGGCATGGTGAACCGCGCCATAGGCAGCACGGGGCGCTATCCGGGTTATCGAGTCGATACGACGGCGCTGTTTGCCCAGGCTGAATGGAAGTTCAAGCCCGAGCTGACCCTCAGCGGCGGGCTGCGCTACCAGCACATGGGCCTGGAGGTGGGCGACTTCGTGGGCTTCAACCAGCAGCTCTTCCTGCTGCTGGGCCGTGGAACGACGGCCGATGCCATCCGCGGCGGCAAGAACAGCTACAAGGTCGGATTGTTTAACCTGGGGGCCACCTATGAGCTGAGCAAGGCCCACAGTACCTGGCTCAGCTACTCCGAAGGCTTCGAGCTTCCCGATCCTGCCAAGTACTACGGCCAGGGCAACTACACGCTCAATGGTTCGCGCTGGCAACTGGTCAGCGGCATCGATCCTGCCGGATCTCCGCTCAAGGGCATCAAGACACGCCAGCTCGAATGGGGCTGGAAGACGCATGGCGGTCCCCTGAAGCTGCAGGCGGCGCTGTTCTACGCATGGTCAGACCAGACGCTGCAGATCAACAATGCCAACAACAACGTGACCATCAAGGTGGCGGACGAAAGACGACGCAATTACGGCATCGAGGGCTCGCTGGACTACGCCATGGGTTCGCAGTGGAGTGCAGGCGGCAACTGGCTGTGGATACGCTCGCAGACGCGCCAGGGCGGGGAGTGGTCGCGGCAGAGCATCATGACGGCGAGCCCGTCCAAGCTGGGCACCTATGTGCAATGGGCACCATCGCCGTGGAAGCTCAGACTGCAGGCGACGCATCAGTTCAGGCTCGAGGATGAGAGTGCACAGCGCATCAAGGGCTTCACCACCATGGACTTGCTGGGCAGCGTGAAGCTGTCGCTGGGCACGTTGAACTTCGGCATCCAGAACCTTCTGGACAGGCAGTACCTCACCACCTGGTCGCAGCGCGCCATGGCGCTCTACGGCGTGGGAGCCGTCTCGCCGCAGGCCTTTGCCTTCCAGGGGCGCGGGCGCACCTTTACGCTGAACTACCGTGTGGAGTATTGATGCAGGAGTACCATGCCCGCCCGCGTGGGTTCTGGACCGTGCTCGTGGCTCTGTACATTGCTCAGGGAATCCCCGGCTATCTGCTGATCATGGCCGTGCCGGCTGCCTTGCGCGCGGCCGGCATGCCTTTGCAGCAGGTGGGCATGCTGTCGGTGCTGATGCTGCCGCTGGTCCTCAAATTCCTCTGGGCTCCCTTCGTGGACCGCTGGCAGCCCCTGGACTGGGGCCACAGGCGCAGTTGGATACTCTGCACCCAACTGGCCACGGCAGCCGGCGTCGTGCTGCTGGCGCTGTGTGGACCGCAGGTACCCATCGCCACCATTGTTGCCATCGGCATGTTGATCTCTCTGTCCGTGGCCACGCAGGACATCGCTACCGACGGCTATGCCACACAGCAACTGCGCGGCACCGAGTTGGGTCGTGGCAATGCCATACAGGCGGCTGCGGTGGCTGGCGGGGTGCTCATAGGCGGCTCCCTGTCTCTGGTGCTCATGGAGCGCCTGGGCTGGCAGCCGGCACTGCTGCTGATGGCTGCGTTGTGCTTGTTGCCGCTGCTGACGCTACCCTGGATGGTCGAGCCCGAGCCCGAGCCCGAGCCCGACCCTGAGCGCATGCCGGCGGCAGCAGCGCCCGGGCGAGCAAAGACCGGGCCCAGTCTGCGCAACTTCCTGCAGCGTCCCGGTATGCTGTCGGTGCTGGCGCTGGCCGTGGTCATCCGGCTCAGCGAAGGCATGCAGCGCTCCATGGAAAGCAGCTATCTGCTGCACAACGAGCTGTCGCTGGGCCAGGTGGGGGTGCTTGGTGGCGCTGGGGCAGCCATTGCGGGTCTGGCCGGCAGCGCGCTGGCCGCACTGTGGCTGCGCTGGCGCAGCCGTGAGCAGGTGCTGCTGGCATTGAGCGGCATACGCACCCTGGTTTTTGCTCTGTTCCTGCTGCATTCGCTGCACTGGCTGGGTTCGGATCTGCCGCTGGTCGGGCTCACCATGGCACTCAGCCTTTTGCGCTACATGGAAATGGTCGCGCTCTATGCCTTGTTCATGTCGGCGTCCAGCCATTTGCAGCCGGGTACGGACTTCACCATCCTGGCCTGTGCGGAGTTTCTGACCTATATGCTCAGCTCGATGGCGGGTGGTTTCATCGCAAAGCAGTTCGGCTTTTCGGGCCTGTTTGCCGTGACCAGCGCGCTGGCCGTTTTCAGCTGGCTGGCCGTGGCCAGGTTGTTGCTGAGCTACCGCTGCACCAGTGGCGGATCCGTGGAGGCTGCCGCATGACATCCGAAGCACACATTGCGTCCGCTCAGTTGCAGCTGCCCGATGCCGCCGCCTTTATCCGCTGGTTTGCCGCACATCTGGAGGATGATGAGGTCCAGGTCCGGCACACCGAGCCACCAGGCTCGGTGCATTTGCAACTCGACCAGGTGGGCAGCCTGGAGCTGCGCCTTGCGGGGGGCTCGCGCATAGCCTGCGAATTGCAGGCCGTGGATGGGCGCATGGCGCAGCTGATGCAGCTGTCCCTGGGCGAGCACCTGCAGCAGTTTGCCGAGCAGCTGTGCATTCCCGCCGCGCAATGGTGTATTGCCTGGGAGAGTGACAGGGACAGCGGGAGCGCGGGCGACAGTCTGAGCCTGAATGTCTGGCGTGTGCTTAGCAACCAGGTGCTGACGCCGCATATGCGGCGCCTGCGCTTGCAGGCCCAGGCGCAGAAGGGATTCGAGGATCTGGCTCCGGACGGCCTGCATGTGCGCTTGCTGCTGCCGACTCCGGGCGCTATGCTCCAGTGGCCGCTCATAGATGCTGACGGCCGCCTGCTCTGGCCACACGGAGCTCCCGGGCTGCCACGCCGCAGCTACACCATCCGGGCGCGGGACCCGCAGACGCGCGCCATCGATATCGACGTGCTGCTGCATGCGCGGGAGGGTGATGGGCCGCTGGGGCCCGGTGTGCGATGGGGTATGACGGCTGCGGCCGGCGATGAGGTCGGTGTCCTCAGCCCTTCGGGCGGCAGAGTGCCTCAGGCCGACCGGCTGATACTGCTGGCGGATGCCTGTGGCCTGCCTGCTGTGGCCCGCATTCTGGAAGACTCCCAGCCTGGCCGGCAGGCGTATGCCTGGTGCTGGGTCGACTCGCCGCAGGAGTGCGGGGCGCTGCCCGCGCAGTTGCAGCGGCATGTCACCTGGTTCTGCGCTGGCAGGCCGGGGGCATCGGAGGAGGGCATCGCGGCGGTGCTGGCCTGGCTGCAGCAGCAGGATTGGTCGCAGCCCCAAGGCACGCAGCTATGGGCTGCGGGCGGTCAGGCCATGGCCGTAGCCATACGGCAGTGGGTGCGCGGTCATGCCCCCGCAGCCAGCGTGCGCAGACTGGTGAGCAGTTATTGGCGCTAAGGTGCCAATCCGTTCAGAACCTTTCCCAGGGCATCAGATAGCGCCACTGACCCTCGGGCACCTTGGCCAGAGAGACGCGGCCAAGACGCAGCCGGCGCATGCTGACCACCGTCAGGCCGATGGCGGCGCACATCTTCTCGATCTCTTCGGGCGCAATGCCCTTGAGAGCGAAACGCAGATGGTTTTCGCTTTGCCAGCTCACATGGCAGGGGGGCATGCGGCGATGGCCATTGCCGCCAGGGATAGGTAAACCTTCGTACAGAATTTCCAGGCCATCTTCAATGATCCGGCCCTCCACGCCGACGATGATTTCCTGCTCCAGCCACATGCCTTCCTCGGCCAGCTTGCGTGCCACGCGCTTGTCCTGGGTGTAGACGATAAGGCCGCTGGCGGGCAGGGGAATCGTCAGAAACGACTCCAGATTCCTGAAGTGATGATCCAGCACCAGCTGGGGCATGGGTGTGTCCAGCTTGGCCTTGGTATCCTCGCTCAGCAGCGAATGCGCGCTGCGCACGCGGCCATAGGCCGGGCCCTGGGTCATGCCAGCAGGCTTGTTCATCAGGATGGTGACGGGCGGAATGGCTTCAGGCTTGGCATCCTTGCGCAGGATCACTACCTGATCGGGGTGCACGCGGGTTTCGGGCACCTGCACCACTTTGCCGTCCACCTGGACATTGCCCGCGACGATATGGAGCTCGGCTTCGCGGCGCGAGCATTGTTCTTGCTCCGCCACGCGTTTGGCCAGGCGGATGCTTTCTTGTTCAGGCAGGGATTCAGACATGACGAGAGCTTAATGCTCCGGCCATGTCCTAGTTGTCCACAGGTCTAGCGCGTCGGTTGCGGCGCGCTATCTGCCAAGGCAGAGCTTTTGAATGCGCTCCACATGCGCCAGCAGCGATTGCTGGGCCACGGGCCACAGCGCCTGCGGCGTGTCGGCGTAGGCAATCGCCACCCAGTCCTGAATGCTGCCGTCCGGCTTGGTGCGCATGGCCTGGTGCACCTTGGCCTCGCGTGCCAGGCGGTGGGCCTTGAGGCGGGTGATCTGATGACGCGCAAAGCCGAGCACATAGCCATGGGCGGGCAGGATGTAGCGAATGTCATGCTCCAGGCACATGGCATGCAGCCGGTCCAGCGAATCGAGGTAATCGATCATATTGCCGTCCGGCGGGCTGATGACGGTGGTGCTGCCATTGAGGATGTGATCGCCACTGAATAGCAGCGCGTCCTCCTCCAGCAGAAAGCACAGGTGGTTGGCTGCGTGGCCTGGTGTGAAGATGGCTTGCAGCGTATGCGTGATCTCGCCTTCTGCCCCTTTCCCGCTAAGCGTGATGCGCTCCCCGTCCTGTAGCGTCACCTCGGGTCTGAAGCGACTGTTGGTACGTGCCGTGGGCGCTGAAGGCAGGCCCATGATGGGCGGCCTGGCGTGGCCCGAGAGCAGGACCATGGCCTGCAGCGGCGCGGCACCCGGCGAGTGATCGGGGTGGGAATGGGTGCAGACGATGAAACGGATATCGCCGCCGGCGGCATCGTGCAGGCGCTGCAGATGCTCGGCATCGTTCGGTCCGGGGTCGATGGCGATATAGCCGGTATGCGCATCGCCGACCAGATAGCTGTTGGTGCCGGGGCCGGTCATCATGCCGGAGTTGGGGGCTGTCAGGCGCAGCAGGTTTTTGCGCAGCGGCACGGCTTTTTCAGGCTGCCAGTCCAGATGGTGAATGCCGTGGCCGTCGGGCAGCACCATTTCCAGCTCGCCATAGGCCATATCGGTTTCGATATGGCGTGTGTCTTTGCCTTTCAGGTGGCCGCCACGGGGGCAGGCCTGCCACAGCGGCTTCTCGTTGAGCAGGGCGTTGATCACGGCCTGGGTATCGGGCAGGTGAGCGATGCGCTGCAATGTACGCTGGGTGGGAAAGAGGATGAACAGCTTTTTCTCTTCAAAGCGCGCAATCGCATCCTGTGGAGAAATCCAGGTAGGCTCGAACTGCTCGCTTTCGTCGGCTACCGCCGTCTGCCCCTCGGGCATGCGGGCCACAAAGAACGGAACGTTAAAGCGCTTGGGCAGGTCCAGTGGTGCGGTCCAGTGCGCCAGATACCAGAGCTGGTCCACTGCCAGCGTCCAGCCACGCGCACTGCATTGCTCATACAGCGATGCCTTGCGGTCCAGTTGCTGAACTTGGGCAGGAGGAACGGGTTGGCCGGCCTGGTCATAGGCCAGCAGGATGCCCAACTCCTCAAAAGTCTCGCGAATGCCTGTCAGAGCCTGGGTAATGCGTTCGTCACCCGCCTCGGCGATCATGCCGGGGCGCACGCGCGCCAGTGCATGACTGGCTGGGGCTGCATCTTCATCTTCCTGACCGCCACCGGGGAAAACATAGGCATTGGCAAAGATGCCTTGATCGGCACGCCTTGTCATCAGTACTTCAAAACCATTGCCATCAGCGCAGTCGCGCAGCAACAAAAGCGTGGAAGCTTCGCGCACGGGAACTGGCGCGCGCTGGGGCTGAAGCAACTGGCTGGGGCGGGTCTGGCTGGGTGATGTCATGAGGTCACATTATGCGAAGTCGCCGCGTTCGTGAATATCACGCCTGGACTAGTTGTGCACTCAAGCTGCGCGAATCGGGGAAAGCACTGAGAGCAAACGGCCTGGGATGTCTTGCATTTAGTTATTTTAAATAACAATAATGATGCAAAAGGAATGGTTATGACTCATAAAGAAATTGCAGTTGAGTTTCGCGGCGAAGCCGGGCAGGTTGCCGTCATTCGTCTGATGCGTGCCGCCAAACGCAACGCCTTGTCCGATGGGCTGGTGCTGGGTCTGCGCGATGTGTTCATGAATCTGCCCGCCAGTGTGCGTGCGGCGGTGGTGGATGGCGATGGACCGCATTTCTGCGCCGGCCTGGATCTGAGCGAGCTCAGCGAGCGCGATGCGGCCCAGGGCGTTCTACACTCGCGCATGTGGCATGAGGCGCTGCGTCAGGTGCAGTTTGGCGCGGTGCCCGTGGTCGCCGCCCTGCATGGCGCCGTGGTGGGCGGCGGCCTGGAACTGGCCAGCGCCTGTCATATCCGTGTGGCCGACAGCAGCACCTTCTATGCCTTGCCCGAAGGCTCGCGCGGCATTTTCGTCGGCGGCGGCGGCTCGGTGCGCATCCCGCGCCTGATCGGTGCGGCGCGCATGGCTGACATGATGTTCACGGGTCGTGTGTACAAGGCGGAAGAAGGCGAGCGCATCGGTCTGTCGCAATATCTGGTGCCCGAAGGGCATGCGCTGGACAAGGCCGTGGAACTGGCTTTGCGCATTGCCGAAAACGCCCCCATGACCAATTACGCCCTGATGCACGCGCTGCCCCGGATTGCCGATCAGCCTGCCGATCAGGGTCTGATGACCGAAGCGCTGATGGCCGCCGTGGCGCAGAGCGCGCCAGAAGCCAAGTTCCGTTTGCAGGAATTTCTGTCCGGGCGGGCTGCCAAGGTCAGCAAGGACTGAAAGCACTCTCGAAAAACAAAGCTGTGGAGACAAAGACAATGCAGGAGACAGACACAGCCATGCAGGCCCTCGGCCAGGTGGCAGAGGGGAGCAGGCCCCGCTACCGAGAGCTGGAGTTCGGCGTGCGCAGCATCCAGGTCAGGGAGGCAGGCGACGGCACTTTCTACGTGCGCTCCGACCAGGCGCTGGCAGAGCACGCAGCGCGCATGACCGACAGGCTGGTGCACTGGGCGAAGACCACGCCGCAGCAGACCTTCATCGCCCAGCGGCAGCGGTTGGCCGACGGCAGCACAGGAGACTGGCAACGCATCAGCTATGCCCAGACGCTGGCAGCGGCGCGCAGCATTGCACAGTCCTTGCTGGACAGAAAGCTCTCGGCAGAGCGTCCCGTCATCATCCTCAGCGAGAACGATCTGGATCATGCCATGCTGGCCATGGGCTGCCTGTATGCAGGCGTGCCCTATTGCTCGGTCTCCACGGCCTATTCACTGGTCAGCACCGACTACGCCAAGCTGCGCCATGTGGTCGACACGCTCACGCCCGGCCTGATCTTTGCCGCCGATGCTGCGCGCTATGACAAGGCGGTACGTGCCGTGCTGCCCGAGGGCTGTGAGGTGGTGTACCGCCAGCCGGCCGTCGATGCCCAGACCTGCACCCTGTTTGCCGACCTGCTTGCGACCGAGCACACGGCTGCGGCGGATGCCGCCATGCAGGCCACCGGGCCAGACACCATCACCAAGTTCCTGTTCACCTCGGGATCGACCAAGCTGCCCAAGGCCGTCATCAACACCCATGGAATGTGGTGCGCCAACCAGCAGCAGATTGCCCAGACCATGCCCGATATGGTCAAAGGCCCGCCCGTGCTGGTGGACTGGCTGCCCTGGAATCACACTTTCGGCGGCAACAAGAACATCGGCCTCGCGCTCTATCACGGCGGCACTGTCTATATCGACGAGGGCAAGCCTACGGCGGCGGGCATTGCCGAGACGCTGCGCAATCTGCGCGAGATCTCTCCCACCGTTTACTTCAACGTACCCACGGGCTTCGAATACATCGCCCGTGCCATGGAGAGCGATGCGCAGTTGCGCAGCAGCCTGCTCAAGCGCGTCAAGATGTTCTTCTACGCCGGAGCCTCTCTGGCGCAGCCCGTCTGGGATAGCCTGCACCGCACGCAGGAGGCCGAGTGTGGCGAGCGCATCGTGATGGGAACCGGCCTGGGCATGACCGAGTCCTCGCCATCGGCCCTGTTCATCAACCGTCCCGACGTGCGTTCCGGGGACCTGGGCGTACCGGTGCCGGGTCTGGAGCTCAAGCTGGCGCCCGTGGATGGCAAGCTGGAGGTTCGCTATCGCGGCCCGAACGTCACGCCCGGCTATTGGCGCGCGCCTGAAGCGACGCAGGAGGCGTTTGACGAGGACGGATATTTCCGCACCGGCGACGCCGTGCAGTGGCGCGACCCGCAGGATCGAAACCAGGGCCTGCGCTTCGATGGCCGCATTGCCGAAGACTTCAAGCTGGCCACGGGCACATTCGTCAACGTGGGGCCGTTGCGCGCCAGGATCATTCACGCGGGCGCCCCCTATATTCAGGACGTGGTGCTGACCGGCCTGGATCGCAAGGAGGTCGGTGCCATCGTTTTCGGGACCCCGGCCTGTGCGGCCTTGAGCGGTCTGGAAGCGGGGGCGACGCTGGAGCAGATCATGCACAGCGAGCCCGTGCAGCAGCATTTGCAGACGGTTCTGAACCAGCTGGCGCAGACGGCAACTGGCAGTGCCACCCGCATTGCGCGTGCGGTGGCTGCGGTCAAGCCGCCATCGCTGGACCTGGGCGAGGTTACGGACAAGGGCTCCATCAACCAGCGCGCCGTGCTCCAGCATCGCGCCGATGTGGTGACCGGCCTGTATGACGAAACGCTGGCCTTGATCCTGAAGCCCAATCTCTGAGCCAGAACAGGCTTGAGCCCGATAACAGAAAGCGCAAGCAGCTTTTGAAAGGATAGTGATATGCAAGTTCAGGATCAGATTGCCATCGTGACCGGGGGAGCCTCGGGCCTCGGCGAAGCCACGGCGCGTGCACTGGCTGCCGCGGGGGCAAGGGTTGCCGTGCTGGATCGCCAGCTCGACAAGGCCAAGGTGGTGGCTGCCGAGATCGGCGGACTGGCGCTGGAGTGCGATATCTGCGATGCGGCCAGCGTCACGGCTGCGCTGGATGCCGTGCGCGAGCAATGGGGTGGCGATGCGCGCATTCTCATGAATGTGGCCGGCATCGGTACGGCCAAGCGCGTGATCGGCCGCGACGGCGAGCCCGCGCCGCTGGAAGACTTTGAGCGCGTGATTCGCGTCAACCTTGTCGGCAGCTACAACATGACGCGACTGTTTGCCGCACGCTGCGCCAAGCTGGCAGCGCTGGAGGACGGTGCTCGTGGTGTGATTCTCTATACCGCCTCGGTGGCTGCCTTTGACGGCCAAGTGGGGCAGCAGGCTTACAGCGCATCCAAGGGCGGCCTGGTCGGCATGACGCTGCCCATGGCGCGTGATCTGGCCCAGCACGGCATTCGTGTCTGCACCGTGGCTCCAGGCCTGTTCGCCACACCGTTGATGAAGGAATTGCCCGAGCCTGTGCAGCAGTCGCTGGCGGCATCCATTCCCTTTCCTTCGCGCCTGGGCAAGCCTTCGGAGTTTGCAGATCTGGCCGTGCATATCGTGCACAACGATCATCTCAATGGCGAGGTGATTCGCCTGGATGGTGCGCTGCGCATGGCACCTCGGTAAGTGTTAACCCCTGAGGCACTCTGCGCCTTCCCCCAAGGGGGATGACACCATCGCTGCGGGGCTGCCCTTGCTCGATGTCTCTGGCCTGGAGAGTGCCAGAGCCAGCTCAGTGCCAAAGATTGAGGCAGGTATTGATTCCACAGGACCGAAGAGTCCGTATTTCAAGCAGGAGACAAGTCATGCAAGGTCGTCGCAATTTCGTCAAAGGACTGGGCGCTGGCGCAGCGCTGGCCGCATTCGGCGGCATCGTCAGCCGCAGTGCTTATGCCCAGGGTGGAGGCCCGCTGGAGCAGGTTCGCATTCTCTACGGCTTTCCGGCAGGCAGCGCGGGGGACTCGGTGGCTCGCCGTGTGGCCGAAAAAATGGGTGGCAGCAGCTACACCAGAAATATGGGCGTGGTGGAAAACAAGCCCGGTGCCGGCGGCCGCATCGCGTTGGAGAGCCTGCGCAATGCCGTGGGGGACGGCTCGGTGATTGCATTGTCCCAGGTCTCGGCCTTCTCCATCTACCCGCATATCTACAGCAAGCTGACCTATCAGGCCAAGGATTTCGAGCCGATCTCGATTGGAGCCATCATGCACCACGGTCTGGCCGTCGGTCCCGCCGTGCCGGCCGAGGTCAAGACGCTCAAGGATTTTCTGGCCTGGTGCAAGAGCAACCCCGACAAGGCCAGCTTCGGCAGCCCCGGTGCCGGCAGTCAGCCGCATCTGCTGGGGGCGCTGCTGAGCCTGCGCTCCGGCGTCAGGCTCAGCCATGCGCCTTATCGTGGCATGGCCCCTGGTGTCTCGGACGTCGTGGGCGGACAGATCGCCGCCATCATGGGGCCTTGCGGCGACTATCTGAGCTATTACAAGGCCGGCAAGCTGCGCGTGCTGGCCACCAGCGGGCCGCAGCGCAATCCCTATCTGCCCAATGTGCCCACGTTTGCCGAGCAGGGCTTTGCCGATCTGACGGCCGAAGAATGGTTCGGCTTCTACGCCAATGCCAGGACACCGGCCGAAGTGCGTGCACGCGCCCATGCGGCCATCACGGCAGCGCTCAAGAGCGACGTGCTCAAGGAAAGTCTGGGTGTAGTCGGCCTGATTGCCACCAGCTCCACACCCGAGGAAATGGCCCGTTCGCAGCAGGCCGAGTTCGAGCGCTGGGGACCGCTGGTCAAGCAGATCGGTTTTACAGGCGATTCCTGATGACCCCTCGGTATCGAATAGCATTCGGGTCGGGATTTTTCAGACAGGCTCAAGCCTGCACATAGCGATCGAACAATAGAGGAGACAAACATGCAAGATCGTCGCAATTTCGTCAAAGGCCTGGGCGCTGGTGCCGCGCTGGCCGCATTCGGCGGCATCGCCGGCCGCAATGCTTATGCACAGGGCAGTGGACCGCTGGAGCAGGTGCGCATTCTGTACGGCTTCCCCGCAGGCAGCGCCGGTGACTCGGTGGCGCGACGCGTGGCGGAAAAGATCGGCGGCACCAGCTACTCCAAGAACATGGGCGTGGTGGAAAACAAGCCCGGTGCCGGCGGCCGCATCGCGCTGGAGAATCTGCGCAACTCCGTGGGCGATGGCTCGGTCATCGTGCTGTCCCAGGTCTCGGCCTTCTCCATCTACCCGCATATCTACAGCAAGCTGACCTATCAGGCCAAGGATTTCGAGCCGATCTCCATCGGAGCCATCATGCACCACGGTCTGGCTGTCGGTCCCGCCGTGCCGGCCGAGGTCAAGACGCTCAAGGACTTCCTGGCCTGGTGCAAGAACAACCCCGACAAGGCCAGCTTCGGCAGCCCCGGTGCCGGCACCCAGCCGCATCTGATCGGCTCCCTGCTCAGCCTGCGTTCGGGCATCAAGCTCAGCCATGTGCCTTATCGTGGCACGGCGCCTGCAGTGTCCGACCTGGCCGGTGGACAGATTGCTGCCGTGATGGGCCCCAGCGGCGACTTCCTGAGCTACTACAAGGCCGGCAAGCTGCGCGTGCTGGCCACCAGCGGTCCGCAGCGCAACCCCTATCTGCCCAATGTGCCCACGTTTGCCGAGCAGGGCTTTGCCGATCTGACGGCCGAGGAGTGGTTCGGCTTCTATGCCAATGCCAGGACGCCCGCCGAAGTGCGTGCACGCGCCCATGCTGCCATCACGGCAGCGCTCAAGAGCGAGGCTCTCAAGGAAAGCGTGGGTGTGGTCGGTCTGATTGCCACCAGCTCCACGCCCGAGGAAATGGCCCGTTCGCAGCAGGCCGAGTTCGAGCGCTGGGGCCCGCTGGTCAAGCAGATTGGGTTTACGGCTGATACCTGATCACCCCTGAGCCGCTTTGCGGCTTCCCCCTCTCTCGCTGCGCGGGAGGGGGACGATGCCCTCGCTGCGGGGCGGCCCTTGCTTGGCATCCCTGGCTTGGGCCGCGCTTCGGCATGAATGGGGCAGCCTTCAGAGATTTTTATTTGCTGCTTGGCAGCCGGTTTTGTATGTCCTATTTGCCCGCCAGTGCCGATAACGCGTTTCTTCTATTTGATGTGCTCAAGGCCGATGAGCAATTGCAGCGCCTGCCGGCGCATGTGGCAACAGACCGGGGGCTGATGCAGCAGGTGCTGGAGGAGGCCGGCAAATGGGTGGGCGAGGTCGTGGCGCCGCTGTCGCGTGAAGGCGATGAGGTCGGTGTGCAGTTTGCAGCGGGCAAGGTCACCACACCGCCTGGTTTTGCCCAGGCCTATCAGGACTTCTGGCAGGCTGGCTGGCCTGCACTGGCCTGTGCCGAGGAGGATGGAGGCCAGGGGCTGCCCTGGGTGCTGGAAGGCGTGCTCTATGAATGGCTGAGCGCTGCCAACCATGGCTGGACCATGGCACCGGGTCTGTTGCATGGAGCGTATGAGTGCCTCAAGCACCATGGCAGCGAGGCCTTGAAGAGCGTCTATCTGCCCAAGGTGGCTAGCGGCGAGTGGCTGGCAACCATGTGTCTGACGGAGGCCCATGCGGGCAGCGACCTGGGGCAGGTGCGCACGCAGGCCGTGCCGGCTGGCGAATCCGAGCTGGGCGAGCGCTTCGAGATCAGCGGCAGCAAGATTTTCATTTCGGGCGGCGAGCATGATCTGAGCGCGAACATCGTGCATCTGGTGCTGGCGCGTCTGCCCGGGGCCCCTGCAGGGCCCAGGGGCCTGTCGCTGTTTCTCGTGCCCAAGCTATTGTCAGATGGCGAGCGCAACAGCGTGGTCTGCGAGCGCATCGAGGAGAAAATGGGCCTGCACGGCAGCCCCACCTGCGTGATGCGCTTTGATGCAGCTTCCGGCTGGCTGATCGGTCAGCCCGGAGCGGGCCTGAACGCCATGTTTGTCATGATGAATGCCGCGCGTCTGCATGTGGCGCTGCAGGGCATAGGTTTGCTGGATGCGGCATGCCAGAAGGCCCATGCCTATGCGCTGGAACGCCGCCAGATGCGTGCACCGGGGGCGGTGCCGGCCTCGCGTGGCCCGAATGATGCAGCGGATCTGATCATCGAGCATCCGGCCATTCGCCGTACGCTCGATCTGCAGCGCGCCTGGGTGGATGGCGGGCGTGTGCTCGCCTACCAGACCGGTATTTATCTCGATGTGGCGCGACATGCCGAAGATGCCAAGACATGTGATCAGGCCCAGCAATGGTGCAGTCTGATCACCCCCGTCCTCAAGGCGGCCTGGACCCAGCAGGCGTTCGATGGTTCCAGCGCCTGTCTGCAGGTATTCGGTGGCCACGGCTATATCCGCGAGTGGGGCATAGAACAGATCGTGCGCGATTCGCGCGTGGCCATGATTTACGAAGGCACGAATGAAATTCAGGCCATCGACCTGCTGGTGCGCAAGGTGTTGCCGGACGGTGGTCAGGCCATGGGGCAATGGCTGCTGACTTTGCGCAACAGCCTGGATGCAAGTCGGACGCTGGATGCAGAAGTGCTGCGCTGCCTGGCCCAGCTGCGCTACTTCACCACGGTGCTGGCGCAGGCCTGCAAGGAAGATGACACCCTGGCCTGGCGCGTGGCCGACGACTATCTGCGCTGCGTGGCCGTGGTACTGCTGGGCTGGGCGTGGGCACGTATTGCGGCCACGGCGGGGGGCGATAGTGAGCGCTGGCGAGGCCCCTGCAAGCAGGTGCAGCAGCGCATATTGCCCGAAATGGACTGGCGTCTGACTCTGATGAAGGCGCAGTGGGCGCAGGCTTCCGTCGTACATGGCAACCAGCTCTTCACCTCCGCGCATTGATCTAAATGGCTGCAAGATGCGAGCAATGCCGGCACAATTGCAGTCTTTTCATCGCGCTCCTGGATTGCTCTTTTGCCTTCGAAGTTGACATCGCCAATGCTCGCTCACAAGACTGCTGAACCAGACTCCAAACCTGCACGCTCTTTGCGCGGCACGCGCTCCAGAGAGGCCGGCTCGGACGTTCCGGGCTCGGGGCAGGAGCCCAGGGACAGTGCCGAGGTTTTTGCCGTCGATCAGGTCAATGCCAGCTTTCTGGAGTCCCTGCTGGGCTACAACGCCAGGCGCGCCTCGCTGGCTCTGGTGGGGGTCTTCATGCGCTGCATGGAGCGTTTTGACCTCAAGATCGTCGAGTTCTCCGTGCTGTCTCTGGTGGGCAGCAATCCGGGCATCACCTCGCGCCAGCTCTGTCAGCAACTGGCCGTGCTGCCGCCGAATATGGTGGGCATGATCGATGCGCTGGGCAAACGCGGCTTTCTGGAGCGGCGTCCGCACCCGCGCGACGGGCGCGCCACAGGGCTGTACCTGACCGCCGCCGGGGGCGAACTGGTGGACACCGCCGAGCCCGAGCTCAAGAGCAGCGAGACCCGTGCCATCTCGCATCTGAGTGCTGCCGAGCAGGTGCAGCTCATGGAGTTGCTGCAAAAGCTGTATCGCTGATCCCATGGCATGGCGCAGATCCTGCGCCCGGCGCGATAATGTGCGGCATCATGCAGATTCGCTTTACCAAGATGCAAGGTGCGGGCAACGACTTTGTCGTACTCGACGAAACCCAGGCTCGCCTGGGCTTGAGCACCGCCCAGTACCGCTACCTGGCCAATCGTCACTTTGGCGTGGGTGCCGACCAGATCCTGACGGTGCGTCCGGCTCCCGCAGAGGGCGTGGACTTTGAATATGTCATCCACAACGCCGACGGTGGCGAGGTCGAGCAGTGCGGAAACGGCGCACGCTGTTTTGCGCGCTATGTGCATGACAAGGGTCTGACCGACAAGAGCGTGATTCGCGTACAGACCCTTTCGGGCATCATTGCCCCCGAAATTCATGGCAATGGCCGCGTCACGGTCGATATGGGTGCGCCTCAGCTGGATCCGGCCAAGGTGCCGTTCACGACCGGCGGTCTGGAGCCAGAAGCCTTGGGGTCAACACAAAAATGGCCTCTGACACTCGACACGCCTTTGCAGCCAGCTACAGTCTGGATAGCAGCCGTTTCCATGGGCAATCCACATGCGGTGCAACTGGTGGACGATGTGAATGCCGCTTTGGTGGAGTTGCACGGCCCGTTGATCGAGAACCATGCCCGTTTTCCTCAGCGTGTGAACGCCGGCTTCATGCAGATCCTCAACCGCGGTGAAGTCCGCTTGCGTGTCTATGAACGCGGTGCCGGCGAGACCCTGGCCTGCGGTACGGGGGCTTGTGCCGCCGTGGTGGCCGGCATTGGCTGGGGCTTGCTCGACCAGCGCGTCGATGTGCATACCCGCGGTGGTCTGCTTACCATTGAATGGGCTGGCGGTGCGCAGGATCGCGTGCGCATGACAGGCCCTGCCGAATTTGTTTTTGAAGGCCAGATCGACATACCTGATACTTTATGAACAGCTTGACCGATACCGCCATGACCGAAGAGTCGATTGCCGATTACCTCCAGGAAAACCCCGATTTCTTCGAGCGCCACGCCGAGATGCTGACGGGCGTGCGTTTGATCAGCGGCCACGGCCCACGTGCCGTCAGCCTGCAGGAACGTCAGGCCGAGATGTTGCGCGAAAAGATCAAGGGTCTGGAGCATCGCATCATGGACATGGTGCGCCATGGCAGCGAGAACGCATCCATCGCCAACAAGATTCACCAGTGGACCCATGCCCTGGTCAAGGTGCAGGACCTGCGCGAGCTGCCCCATGCGCTAACCGCCAGCCTGCAGCACACGTTTGATGTACCCCAGGTCGCACTGCGTCTGTGGAATGTGGCGGGCGCGCACAGCGGCACCGTCTACACCATGGGAGTGAGCGATGATGCCAAGGCCTTTGCCTCGTCTCTGACCATGCCGTTCTGCGGCCCCAATATGGGCTTCGAACCCGTGACCTGGCTGCCCAACCCCAATGCTGTGCAGTCGGTCGCGCTGCTGACCCTGCATGACGGTGCCATGGACAGCACTTCCAACGCCTTTGGCATGCTGGTGCTGGGCTCGCCCGACCCGCTTCGCTTCGATGCCACCATGGGCCTTGAATTCCTTTCACGCATCTCCGAGCTGGCCAGTGCATCGCTCTCGCGCATGCGCGCTCCTGCGCTGACGCTGGCGCACGGCTGAGGCTGCAAAAGGGTGTAGATGCCGATGCAAGAGCGCGAGCAGCCCTCTTTTGAGGAGCAGTACGCGCAGCTTCCGGAAGTTGTCCATAGCTATCTGGAGCATGTGCGTGTGCAAAAGCGCCTGGCCGAGCGCACGCATACGCTGTATGCGCTGGACCTGATCAAGCTGCAGAGCTTTGCGCAGGCGGCAGCTCAGGAGCTTTTGACGCTGCAGCCATCGCATATCCGCCGCTTTGCTGCGCAAATGCATGGCGCCGGCCGCAGTGCACGCGGCATCGCACTGATTCTCTCGGGCTGGCGCAGCTTCTTTCGCTGGGCGGCCCAGCGGGAGCTGGTGCCTTTCAATCCCGTGGAGGGCGTGCGCGGCCCCAAGGCTGCCAAGCCCCTGCCCAAGGCACTGGCTGTGGACGACGCCGTGCAACTGGCCAGTTTTCAGAACCCCGAAGCTGATCCGTGGATGGAGGCGCGCGACGTCGCGATGACCGAGCTGCTCTACAGCTGCGGCCTGCGTGTGGCCGAACTGGTGGGGCTGGATCTGCGGCCCGACCAGCAGAGTCGGCATGAAGGCAGGGGGTGGATCGACCTGGAGGCGGGCGATGCCCACGTTCAGGGCAAGGGCAGCAAGCGACGCATCGTGCCCGTGGGGCGCATGGCGATCCTGGCCTTGCAGCGCTGGCTGGCGCTGCGCAGCAGCGCGCTGGTCGGGGCCGCACAGCTCAAGGCACAGGATGAAGCAGCCTTGTTCGTCGGCCGCCGGGGCGAGCGGCTCGGCGCCCAGTCGGTCTGGTCACGTCTCAAGCGGCGAGGCCAGCAGGCGGGGCTTGCGACTGGCGTGCATCCGCATGTGCTGCGTCATTCCTTTGCCAGTCATATGCTGCAGTCCAGTGGCGATCTGCGTGCCGTACAGGAGCTGCTCGGGCATTCCAGCATTGCCACCACGCAGATATATACGCGGCTGGATTTCCAGCATCTGGCCCAGGCTTATGAAAAAGCCCACCCGCGTGCGCAGCGCAGCAGTGTCGGCGAGACGTCCGGCCCATTGCGCAAGCCGGACGACGAAGAACAAGACTGAAGAATCCTGATTTGATAGCGTGAAATGATTATTGGGTAATTGATGGAGGCGATTTCTTGCTGAAATTTCTGCCGTCCCTGCTGCCCATGCGCGCTTGAAAGCACCGCTACACTCCCCAGCTGTTATCACCGGAGCGCGCATAGGGATGCGCCGCCCGTGTTTTTTGGACAGCCGCATGTGGCGGCTGGCCGCAGCAAGAGGTTTCAACGCATGGCTCTCATTCCAGTCACCATCCTCACGGGCTTTCTGGGCTCGGGCAAGACCACGCTGCTCAAGCGCGTGCTGCACGAATCCCACGGCATGAAGATTGCCGTGATCGAGAACGAGTTCGGCGAGGAGAACATCGACACCGATATTCTCAAGACCGAATCCAAAGAACAGATTCTGCAGATGAGCAACGGCTGCATCTGCTGCACCATCCGTGAAGACCTGCGCGAGGCTTTGCAGTTGCTGGCTGCCAAGCGCCGCAAGGGACTGGTGGACTTCGACCGCATCGTGATCGAGACTACCGGCCTGGCAGACCCCGGCCCCGTGGCCCAGACCTTCTTCATGGATGACGAGATCGCCGAGACCTATCTGATCGACTCCATCATCACATTGGTGGATGCCAAGCATGCCAATCAGCAGCTCGACGACCGCCAGGAAGCGCGCCGCCAGGTGGGCTTTGCCGACCAGATGTTCCTGTCCAAGACCGATCTCGTGACGGATGCGGAAAAGGAGGCGCTGATCCATCGCCTCAAACATATGAACCCTCGTGCGCCCATCCGTGCCGTTCATTTTGGCGATGTGCCCCTGAGCGAAGTGTTCGACCTGCGTGGCTTCAACCTGAACGCCAAGCTGGACATCGACCCTGATTTCCTCAAGGAAGATGATCACGACCACGATCATCACGACCACAGCGCTTGCGACCATGACCATGGCCAATGCGAGCACGATCATGAACATCAGCACGACGAGCATTGCGGCCACGATCACCATGACCACGAGCATGGCGAGCACTGCAATCACCCGCACCACCATCATCACGACGATGACGTGAAGAGCTTTGTCTACCGCGCCGATCGCGCGTTCGACCCGGCCAAGCTGGAAGACTTTCTGGGCGCCATCGTCAATATCTACGGCCCCAAGATGCTGCGCTACAAGGGCGTGCTCGACATGAAGGGCACCAGCCGAAAGGTCATCTTCCAGGGCGTGCACCAGCTCATGGGCAGCGATCTGGGGCCCGAGTGGGAAGCCGATGAAAAGCGAGTCAGCAAAATGGTCTTCATCGGCATCGACCTGCCGCAGGACATTCTTCGCCAGGGACTGGATCAATGCCTGGTGTAAACCCTTGGTTTGGGGGCTGTTTCGGCGAAAGCTAACGGTTTGCTGACAATGACTGACGGCCTGCCAAGCAGGCCGTTTTGTTTGTCTGTTATTTCTCGCAAACTGACCGAAACAGGCGCAGGCTTTGTTGCAAATTGTGGGGTATGTGCAACGGAGCCGGGCTGGGGGGACTGGCGTGGCTACAATGCCGGCCCTAAAGAGGGTGTTGGAGCAATCCGGCCCTGCAAGGGCTCTGTACTGTAAGGAGACAGGACGTGACCGCTGTGAAAAGTAATCTGCCCAAGGCTGCAGCCAAAGCTGCGTCAGCGGCTGTGCACCCCCGCAGCGTCGAGACCTCTTTGGTGGACGCCGCGTTGGACAACCCGGTGCTGGTACCTGCAGCAGCGGGAGAATCTTCCAAATCGTCCAGATCCAAGCGTTCTGCATCGCCTCCAGCGCGGCAGCCTGAAACAGATGTTCCGCCCCTGGCAGCTTCGGCAGCCAGGGCAGCGGCAACCATGAGAGATACGAAAGCAATGACCAACACAAAGCAAGCTGTGCCCAAGAAAGATCCCAAGCTGGCCAACGCCTGGAAGACCAAGTCGGTAGAGGAGCTGACCGATGCTGAAGTGCTGGCCATGTCTGATGACGATTACATGAACGACGCCCAGCTGGCCTACTTCCGTCGCAAGCTGGTCGCGCTCAAGAACGATATGCATGTGAATGCGGGCGAGACTGCGGAAAACCTGCGTGAAGACACCGTCGTGGTGCCCGATCCTGCCGATCGTGCCACCATTGAGGAAGAGCACGCTCTCGAGCTGCGCACCCGTGACCGCGAGCGCAAGCTGCTCAAGAAGATCGATCAGTCCATTGCCCGCATTGATGCAGGTGACTACGGCTACTGTGACGAGACCGGCGAGCCCATCGGTGTGGGACGACTGCTGGCTCGCCCCACGGCTACACTGTCGCTGGAAGCCCAGCAGCGCCGTGAACTCAAGCAGAAGATGTACGGCGATTGATCTGCGTCAGGCGTTGGAGGGGCTGCAGGCAGCAAAGTAGAGGACCATGGCAAAAGAAGAAAACAAGTCGGGAGGGTTGCTGTCCAAGGTGGTGCGTTTTGTGCGCCACCCGACCGTGAATTGGTCCGACTTGGAGAATCTCAACCAGGACAGCGAAGAAAGTCAGTACAGCAAGCAGGCGCTCAAGGAAATGCTGGAGCGCAAGCGCCAGAACGACTTTGTGCGAAAGCGTGAGTTTGACCAGCTGCGCAAGCTGCGCCAGGCTCAGTTGTCCAAGACGGCGGTGACTGCCAGGGCTCCACTCGAGACGCTGACCCCACTAGCGCCTTCCGCTTTTTTGCAGACTGCCCAAAGCTCCGTGCCGGGCGAGCGCGCAGAAACCATCAAGAAGATCGACGAGATCGAAGCGCAGATGGCCCAGCAATGGTGGCGCGGCAAGCTGGCCGCTGATGCCGCGACCATGCCGCTGCAACTGCCTGAGGGCGGAGGCAGCATGCCTTCGGTATTTAAAAGCCAGCCGCTTTCGATCAGCACGCTGCCTCTGCTTCAGGATGTGCTGCCAAGCGATCTGGAACTGCCGCCATCAAGTCGACTGGGCAATCCTGTGGCTTTGCCGGGCCTGCGTGGCGAGACAGACTTTTCGCCGGCGTTTGCCACGACCGAGGTCTCGGCTCCAACCGATATCAACATGGTTCCGCCATCCTTTGCGCGCTTCGAGCATGATGCTGCGCTTGAGGACGCAGCGATTGTGTTTGCCAGCGGTGACAACGTCGCAGCCGAGACCAGTCTCAAGGCCTTGATCGCCGAGCGTGCTCAGGATACGCCGGCGCAGTTGCAGGTCTGGCTGGCACTGCTGGATATGTACCGCGCAGCAGGCATGCAGGCTCAGTTTGAAGACGCAGCCATGGACTTTGTGGCGCGTTTCGGTCGTTCGGCCCCGCAATGGTTTGTGATGCCGCAGCAGGCGGGCAGGCTTGGCGAAACCGCGCCGGATGCCACAGCAGTGCAGACCGGCGTTCGCTGGCAGGCTCCTGTGCATTTGGATGAGCCTGCTTTCAAGGCGCTGCTGGCAAGCAAGGCGCGCAGCGCCGGCAGCTCTGTCATGGACTGGAGCGCCCTGGAGAGCCTCGACCCCGGTGTGAAGAAGCCGCTGCTGGATGCGACCCAGCGATGGGCCGACGAAAAAGGATCACTGGTCTTTGCCGGACATGAAAGATTGCAGGCCGTACTCAGCAAGCACACCCCTTCCGGTGATCGCGCCGTTGATCAGGACTGGTGGTATTTGCGTCTGGCCATGCAGCGCCTGATGCATCTGCAGGACGAATTTGAGCTGACGGCGCTGGACTATTGCGTGACCTACGAGTTGTCTCCACCCTCGTGGGACGATCCAGTCTGTGCATACTCGAATGAAGGGCAGGCGCAGAACCTGCGTGCCAAAGATAGCCGGCTCCTGGGGCCGGAGACGATTCAGCCAGGCATGCTCTGGAAGGAGCATCAGCCGCGTTTTGCGCTGCAAGGCGTGATCGACGGCGATGCATTGCCCTGGCTGGCCGAGGTTCAGGAAAAGGCCAAGCTTGGCGAAGCCATTGCCATTGACTGCACGCGCCTGGTACGCATGGACTTTGCTGCCGCAGGCTCGGTGCTGAACTGGGCTGCGCAGATGCAGGAGCTGGGCCACGTGTTGCAGTTCAGTCAGTTGCACCAGTTGCTTGCGGTGTTCTTCAATGTTGTTGGCGTTCAGGAGCATGCACAGGTGATTCCAAGACGGGACTAGCTCCCTGAGTGGCTGTGCAGCATCTCCGAAGAGGGCTGCGTCTCTGGCTGGAGCTGGGCTGTTTTGAGGCCTTGTCCACGGCAAGCGCTGCAAATTTAATTTTTCTGGACCTCTTGAGGTCGATCTTGCCTGCCCCCATCTGCCCCAGATGGAACAGTTTCACGGCACCACCATTTTGAGCGTGCGCCGCCAGACTCCCGAGGGCGTGCAAGTCGCCATCGGCGGTGATGGTCAGGTCACATTGGGCAATATCGTCATCAAGGGCACGGCGCGCAAGGTGCGCAAGCTCTATCACGGCAAGGTGCTGGCGGGCTTTGCGGGGGCAACCGCAGATGCCTTCACGCTGTTCGAGCGCTTCGAGGCCAAGCTGGAAAAACACCAGGGCAACCTGACCCGCGCCGCGATCGAGCTGACCAAGGAGTGGCGTACCGACCGTGTGCTGCGCAAGCTCGAAGCCATGCTGGCAGTCGCCGATGCTACGACCTCGCTCATCATCACCGGCAATGGCGACGTTCTGGAGCCCGAACAGGGCATCGTGTCCATCGGCTCCGGCGGTGCCTATGCGCATTCTGCCGCCAAGGCCTTGCTGAACAATACCGAGCTGTCGGCTGAGGATGTGGTGCGCAAATCCCTGGCGATTGCCGGCGAGCTGTGCATCTACACCAATATGAATCACACGATCGAGACGCTGTAAGCACCTCGACTATCCGAATTGATAGCTGCTGGCGCTTTATGGATGGGCGCTAGAAGCATATTTGACTGAGAATTCACATGTCTTCTGCCATGACTCCCCAGGAGATCGTCTCCGAGCTGGACAAGCACATCGTCGGCCAGCATGGTGCCAAGCGCGCGGTGTCGATTGCCTTGCGCAATCGCTGGCGCCGCCAGCAGGTGCCCGAGGGCCTGCGCCAGGAAATCACGCCCAAGAACATTCTGATGATAGGCCCTACGGGCGTGGGCAAGACGGAGATCGCGCGCCGCCTGGCAAAGCTCGCCGATGCCCCCTTCATCAAGGTCGAGGCGACCAAGTTCACCGAAGTGGGCTATGTGGGCAAGGATGTGGATGCCATCATCCGCGATCTGGCCGAGGTTGCCGTCAAGCAGACGCGCGAGTCGGACATGAAGAAGATGCGCGCCCGCGCCGAAGATGCTGCCGAGGAGCGCATTCTCGATGTGCTGATCCCGCAGGCCCGCACCGGTGAAGTACCGGCAGACAATACGGCGCGTCAGGTTTTTCGCAAGAAGTTGCGTGAAGGTCAGCTCGACGACAAGGAAATCGAGATCGACATCGCCGAGCAGATGCCTCAGGTGCAGATCATGGGCCCCCAGGGCATGGAGGAGATGGCCGAGCAACTGCGCGGCATGTTCAGCCACATGGGCCAGGAAAAGCGCAAGACGCGCAAGCTCAAGATCGCCGAGGCCCTGAAGCTGCTGACCGATGAGGAAGCCGCAAAGATGGTCAATGAGGAAGACGTCAAGACCCGCGCCATTGCCAATGCCGAGCAAAACGGCATTGTCTTCATCGACGAAATCGACAAGGTGGCGACGCGCCAGGAAACCAGTGGCTCCGATGTATCGCGTCAGGGTGTGCAGCGTGACCTGCTGCCCTTGGTCGAAGGCACCAGCGTCTCGACCAAGTACGGTGTGGTCAAGACTGACCACATTCTGTTCATCGCCTCGGGTGCTTTCCACCTGTCCAAGCCCAGCGACCTGATTCCCGAGCTGCAGGGGCGCTTTCCCATTCGCGTGGAACTGGAATCTCTGTCGGTACAGGACTTCGAGGCGATTCTGATGCAGACTCACGCCTCCCTGGTCAAGCAGTATCAGGCGCTGCTGGCGACCGAAGGCGTGACTCTGGAGTTCAAGCCAGAGGGCATCACGCGTCTGGCGACGATTGCCTTTGACGTCAACGAGAGTACCGAGAACATCGGTGCGCGGCGCCTGTCCACAGTGATGGAGCGTCTGCTTGACGAGGTCAGCTTCGATGCTGCCAAGCTTTCGGGACAGACCGTGGTGATCGATGCAGCCTATGTGGATCAGCGCCTGCAGATGCTGAGCAAGGATGAGGATCTGTCGCGCTTCATTCTTTGAAGAACTGAGCGCTTGAAGCGAGCTGCCCGCCTGTGCGGGCAGTTTGCATTTGTAGGAGAAGGTCGAGACTTAAATCAGTTCTTTCCATTGAATTGAATGGTTGCAATTGACGCTCCCTAATGAGAGTCCACTTGCATTGACTTTGCTAAGTGCTTGTAAAGGAAAGGTATTTTCAGAATAAGGCTTTTCTTTTTCTCTCTAAGTACTTGATTTCATTGCAAATAATTGTTCCTTCGGGTTTGGATTCACCTTGAATTGCTGATACAGTGCAAAAAAGTGCAATTAAGTGGTGAAAGTTGCCCTCGTGCCCATTTTTGGGGAACGAGCGGCTCCAGATGACCGGAGTAACTTGCCGTGTTTCAAGGGGCGTCTTCGCTGAATCTCGATGGAAAGGGGCGGCTCTCGGTGCCGACCCGGCATCGTGACGCCCTTTTGTCCTTGGCTGAGGGGCAGGTCACTTTCACCAAGCATCCCGATGGCTGTCTGTTGCTGTTTCCGCGCCCCGAGTGGCTGCAGTTTCGCGAACGTGTCGCGCAACTGCCGATCACGGCTCAGTGGTGGAAGCGGATTTTTCTGGGCAATGCCATGGATGCGGAGATGGATGCAACCGGTCGGCTGCTGATTTCGCCCGAGTTGCGTGAGGCCACAGGTCTGACCAAAGAGGTCTTGATGCTGGGCATGGGGGCGCATTTCGAGGTCTGGGACAAGGCCACTTATGAATTGCGCGAAGCGGAAGCGCGCCAGCAACCGATGCCGGCGGCTTTCCAGGATTTTGTTTTGTAGGAAGTGCTTGTGAATCAGCCGTTGCAACATATCACCGTCTTGCTGGATGAGGCCGTGGACGCCCTGCTGGGTGGTGCCGCCGAGCCGCCCGCCGGCCAGTGGGTCGATGCGACGTTCGGTCGAGGCGGTCATTCCCGGCTCATTTTGCAAAGGTTGGGGCCGGAGGGGCGCTTGATCGCGTTCGACAAAGACCCGGACGCAATTGCTGAGGCGGCGCGCATCACCGATGCGCGTTTTTCGATTCGGCATGAAGGATTTCGCCATCTGGGCGAACTGCCCGAAGGCAGTGTGCAGGGCGTGTTGATGGACCTGGGGGTGAGCTCGCCCCAGATCGACAACCCGGACCGGGGCTTCAGCTTCCGCTTTGATGGCCCCCTCGACATGCGCATGGACACCACGCGTGGTCAGAGCGTGGCCGAGTGGCTCGAAGACGCGGAAGTGCAGCAGATTGCGGAGGTGATACGTGACTACGGCGAAGAACGGTTTGCTGGCCCCATTGCAAAGGCGATTGTTGCTCGGCGCGAAAGCCAGGGCCCATTACGCACCACTGCCGAGCTGGCCCAACTCGTGGCTGGCGCGGTCAAGACCCGCGAGGCTGGGCAGAACCCGGCAACACGGACCTTCCAGGCTCTTCGGATTTTCATCAATGCCGAACTTCAGGAGCTTGAGCAAGCGCTAGAAGCCAGTCTGCGCGTGCTGGCCCCCGGCGGCCGTCTGGCCGTGATCAGCTTCCATTCGCTGGAAGATCGCATCGTCAAGCAGTTCATTGCCAAGCATTCCAAGGAGGTCTACGACCGCCGTGCACCGTTTGCGCCTCCCACGCCCATGCGTCTGAAGGCGCTGGAGCGCATCAAGCCCAGTGCTGCCGAGGTGGATGCCAATCCCCGTTCGCGTTCCGCCGTGATGCGCGTCGCCGAGCGCACCGAGGTGCCTGCATGATGCATCGCCATGCCGCTCTGCGCATGGCTGCGGGAGGGCTGCCATGCTGCGCATAAACCTGCTGCTGCTGCTGGCGGTCATGACCAGCGCCATTTTTCTGGTGCATACCCAGTATGAGTCGCGTCGCCTGTTCACCGAGCTGGACCGCGCCGAGGCAGAGGCGCGTCGGCTGGCGACCGATCAGCTGCGCTTGCAGGTAGAAAAGCGTGCTCAGGCCACGCCTCAGCGCATCGAGACCGTGGCGCGAGAAAAGCTGCAGATGAAGCCGGCATCCCCCGCAATCACCCAGTACGTGCAGGAGACTGCAGCGGGAGCGGCGCGATGACACGCAGCGTGCTCTACACCACCAGCCCTTTGCTGGCCTCCAAGACGCCGCTGTGGCGCAGCAAGTTCATTGTGGCTGCGCTGGCGCTGGGTTTTGTGGGCCTGGGTGCGCGTGCTGCCTATGTGCAGGTCTTCGGCAACGACTTCTTCAAGCGTCAGGGTTTGGTGCGCTTTGCGCGTACTCTGGAGCTGCCGGCCAACCGGGGCCGTTTGCTGGATCGCAACGGCCTGATCCTTGCCTCCAGCGTGCCGGCGGCCAGCATCTGGGCTATTCCCGAGGACGTGGATCTGAAGGATCCTGAAGTCCAGCAGAAGCTCAAGGAGGTGGCGCGCCTCATGGACATGCCGCTGCGCTCCCTGATGGAGAAGCTGGATGTCGAGGACAAGACCTTTGTCTGGGTCAAGCGTCAGCTGGACTGGGATGTAGGCCAGAAGATCGTGGCGCTCAATATCAAGGGCATCTACAACCGCAAGGAATACAAGCGCCAGTATCCCGAAGGGGAGTCGGCGGCGCATATCGTGGGCTTCACCAATGTGGAAGACCATGGTCAGGAAGGCATGGAACTGGCCTTTGACAAGGAGCTGGCCGGAAAGCCCGGTTCGCGTCGCGTGATCAAGGACCGCCTGGGCCGTGTGGTCGAAGGCGTGGGCGAGGAAGTGCCGCCGCAGGACGGCCAGGACATTCAGCTGTCCATCGACAGCAAGGTTCAGTACTACGCCTACCAGAAGCTCAAGCAGCAGGTGGAGTCGCAAAAAGCCAAGGCCGGCAGCGTGGTGGTGATGGATGCGCACACCGGCGAGCTGCTGGCCCTGGCGAACTATCCCAGCTATGACCCTGGCCATCGCAAGAACCTGACGGGCGAGCAGCTGCGCAATCGCGCGCTGACCGACACCTTCGAGCCCGGCTCGACCATGAAGCCCATCACCATTGCCACGGCACTGGAGCTCAAGCGCGTCAAGCCGTCCACCATCATCGATACCGCACCTGGCCGCTATACGGTGACGGGCTCCACGATCACCGACACGCACAACTACGGCGCGCTGACGGTGGAGGGCGTGATCCAGAAGTCCAGCAACGTGGGCGCGACCAAGGTCGCGCAAAGGCTCTCGCCCCAGGAGATGTGGGAGTACTTCAGTGCTCTGGGCTTTGGCCAGAAACCGCAGATTCAATTCCCGGGCGCGGTCTCGGGTCGTCTGCGTGCCTGGAAGACCTGGAAGCCCATCGAGCAGGCCACCATGTCCTATGGCTATGGCCTGTCGGCCTCGCTGTTCCAGATGGCGCGCTCCTACACCGTGTTCTCCAACGAGGGCAATGTCATTCCCTCGACGATTCTGAAAACGAACGAGCCTCCCGTGGGCGTGCGCGTGATCTCCAAGGAAAACGCAGAGGCGGTGCTGCACATGTTGCGCCTGGCCGCAGGCCCTGGTGGTACCGGCCAGAAGGCCCAGGCCGAGGGCTACACCATCGGCGGAAAATCGGGCACTGCCCGCAAGCAGGTGGGCAAGAGCTATGCCGCAGGCAAGTACCGCGCCTGGTTCACGGGCATCGCTCCCATCGACAAGCCGCGCATCATCGTGGCCGTGATGGTGGACGAGCCTACGGCCGGTTCCTACTACGGCGGCACGGTGGCCGGCCCGGTGTTTGCGGACGTGGTCCAGCAGACATTGCGTTTCATGGGCGTTCAGCCCGACAAGGAAGTCAAGCCTCAGATCGTGGCTGCACCCGCTGAGGAGCCTGTGCTATGAGCACCCAGATTCAAATCCTGAACAATGCAGCCGAGGCCGTTGCCTGGCTGCGCAGCCGTGTGCAGGGTGACCTGCAGACCGATAGCCGCAAGGTCAAGGCAGGCGATGCTTTTGTCGCCTGGCCCGGAGCAGCCGCTGATGGCCGAGCCTACGTGGGCAAGGCTCTGGAGCAGGGAGCTGCCGCCGTGCTGGTGGAGGCCGAAGGCTTGCAGGCCTTTGACCTGAGCGGCGACCGTATTGCCGCTCTCAAGGATCTGAAGGCCGCGACGGGACTGATTGCCGACCAATGGTTTGCTCATCCCAGTGGCGAGCTCGACGTGCTGGCCGTGACCGGCACCAATGGCAAGACCACCACAGCCTGGTGGCTGGCCCATGCGCTGGCCAAGGTGACGCTCAAGGCTCGCACCGGCTGTGCGCTGGTGGGCACCCTGGGCGTGGGCGTACCGCCTGCGCTGGAGTCTACGGGCATGACCACGCCGGACCCGGTGCTGCTGCAGCGCGTGTTCCGCAGCTACGCCGACCAGGGCCTCGCGGCCTGCGCCATCGAGGCATCGTCCATCGGCATCGTCGAGCACCGTCTGGATGGCAGCAAGATTCGCGTGGCTCTGTTCACCAATTTCACCCAGGACCACCTGGACTACCACGGCAGCATGGAGGCCTACTGGCAGGCCAAGGCCCAGCTGTTCGACTGGCCCGGCCTGCCGGCGGCCGTGGTCAATATCGATGACGCACACGGCGCCAGGCTCTGGGCCAGGCTGCAAGGCCGCGCAATGGATGTGTGGAGCGTCTCCATCCAGGGGCCGGCACGCCTGCAGGCCAAGGACATCGGTCTGGGCGACGAGGGCCTGAGCTTTACCGTGCTGGAAGCCGGTCACAGCCTGCGCATGAATACACGTCTGGTCGGTCAGTACAACGTCTCCAATCTGCTGGGGGTACTGGCCGCCCTGCGTTGCCTGGGCCTGACGCTGGAAGAGGCTGTGGCTGCCTGCGCCCATCTGGAGCCTGTGCCGGGTCGCATGCAGCAGATCGTCAAGCCCGGCCAGCCTCTGGTGGCCGTGGACTATGCCCACACACCCGATGCGCTGGAGAAAGCCCTGCGCGCCTTGCAGCCTGCGGCGCGCCAGCGTCAGGGCAAGCTGTGGTGCGTGTTCGGCTGCGGCGGCGACAGGGACAACAGCAAGCGCCCGTTGATGGGCCAGGCCGCCCAGGTGCATGCCGACAGCGTTTTCGTCACCAGCGACAACCCGCGCAGTGAAGTGCCCGAAAGCATCATCGACCAGATTCTGGCCGGCATGCAGGCGGGCGAGACATTGCATGTTCAGGCCGACCGCGCGGCGGCCATTGCCCAAGCCATTGCCCGTGCCGATGCGCGCGATGTGGTGCTGATTGCCGGCAAGGGACATGAGGACTATCAGGAGACGAAGGGCGTGCGCCATCCGTTCTCCGACATGGCTGAGGCGCAGAAGGCGCTCGCAGCCCGCGAAGGAAAGATCCGGTCATGATGACCCTGGCAAAAGCGCTGGAGCTGATCCAGACGCATATCCCCCAAGCCCGCCTGGTCGGCAACGGCCAGCTTGAACTTGCACGCGTGCACACCGACACGCGTACGCTGCAGGATGGGGACTTGTTCGTGGCCCTGAAGGGCGAGCGTTTTGACGCCCATGATTTTCTGCCTCAGGCGCAGACCTCCGGTGCCGTTGCTGCCATTGCCAGCCATGGGCTGGAGGCTGCAGGCATGGCCGGCATCGAAGTGCCGGATACGCTGCTGGCGCTGGGCGCGCTGGCGCGGGCCTGGCGCGCGCAGTTCGATCTGCCACTGATTGCCGTGACCGGCAGCAATGGCAAGACCACGGTCACGCAGATGATCGCGTCCATCCTGCGCGCGCATGTGGGCGGGCAGGGCGAGGCAGCGCTGGCCACGCGTGGCAATTTCAACAACTCCATCGGCATGCCGCTGAACCTGTTGCGCATGACGGGCGCGCATCGCATTGCGGTGCTGGAGATGGGCATGAACCACCCCGGCGAGATTGCCGAGCTGGCTGCCATCGGCCAGCCCACGGTGGCTCTGGTCAACAACGCTCAGCGCGAACACCAGGAATTCATGGGTACGGTGGAAGCCGTGGCGCGTGAAAACGGTTCGGTGCTGCGCTTTCTGCCCAAGGACGGCGTGGCCATCTTCCCAGCTGGAGATGAATACACGCCGCTGTGGACCGAGCTGAGCGCCGGTCGCCCCTGCCTGATGTTTGGCGAGGCGGTTGCCGGTGCCCAGGTTTTTGCTGGCGATGTGGTCTGGGCCGACGGCGCCTGGAGTTTTGCGCTGAACACCCCGCAAGGCGTGGCTGCCGTGCAGCTGCATATTGCCGGCCGCCACAATGTGCGCAATGCACTGGCTGCAGCTGCCTGCGCCCATGCCGCCGGCGTGCCTTTGCTTGCCATTGCACAGGGGCTTTCCGGCTTCGAGCCTGTGACGGGTCGCTCGCGCGCACTGGCTGTGCAGATCAATGGTCAAGGCGTTACGGTGGTTGATGACAGCTATAACGCCAACCCCGACTCGGTTGCTGCCGCCATTGAGGTGCTGGCCGAGCTGCCCGCGCCGCAGTTGCTGGTGCTGGGCGACATGGGGGAGGTCGGCGATAGCGGCCCCCAATTCCATGCTGAGGCCGGTGCGCTGGCGCAGCAGGCAGGTATTGCCCATTTCTTTGCTCTGGGTGACCAGAGCGCGTTTGCGGCCTCTGCCTTTGGCAGTGGCGCTAGGCATTTTGATAGCATGGCCGCCCTTCAGCAGGCGGTGTGCGCAGTTTTACCCAAGGTAGGTAGCGTGTTGGTCAAGGGTTCGCGGTTCATGAAGATGGAGCAAGTGGTGCAGAGCATTGAGGCCTGCGCAGACAAGAAGCAGGGCAACTGCGAGGAGGCCGCATGCTGCTGATGCTTGCTCAATGGCTGCAGGGAATCTCGCCGGAGTTCGGCTTCCTGCGCGTCTTCCAGTATCTGACTCTGCGTGCCGTGCTGGCCGCCGTCACCGCCTTGCTGATCGGTCTGTGGATCGGCCCAAAGGCCATCCGCATGCTGACCGCACTCAAGATCGGCCAGCCCGTGCGTGGCTATGCGATGGAGACCCATCTGGTCAAGAGCGGCACGCCGACCATGGGTGGGGTGCTGATTCTGTTCTCGATTGCCGTGTCCACCTTGCTGTGGTTTGACCTGTCCAACCGCTTTGTCTGGATTGTGCTGCTGGTCACGCTGGGCTTTGGTGCGATTGGCTGGGTGGACGACTGGCGCAAGGTCGTCAACAAGGACCCCGAGGGCATGCGCTCGGGCGAGAAGTATTTCTGGCAGTCCGTCATCGGTCTGCTGGCCGCCCTGTATCTGGTGTTCTGCATCTCGGAGAACAGCAATGCCGAGGTGTTTGCGCTGTTCGTCTCCTGGGTGCAGTCGGGCTTTTCCATGGACCTGCCGCCCAAGGCCGGCCTGATGGTGCCCTTCTTCAAGGAAGTCAGCTATCCGCTGGGCGTGCTGGGCTTCATCGTCATGACCTATCTGGTCATCGTGGGCGCCAGCAATGCCGTGAACCTGACCGACGGCCTCGACGGTCTGGCCATCATGCCCGTCATCATGGTGGGCACAGCCCTGGGCATCTTCGCCTATGTGACCGGCAACGCCACCTATGCGCGCTATCTGCTCTTTCCCAGCATCCCCGGCACGGGTGAGCTGATGGTGTTCTGCGGCGCCATGGCGGGCGCCGGTCTGGCCTTTCTCTGGTTCAACGCACACCCCGCCCAGGTCTTCATGGGCGATGTGGGTGCGCTGGCGCTGGGCGCTGCTCTGGGCACGATTGCCGTAATCGTGCGCCAGGAAATCGTGCTGGCCGTGATGGGCGGCATCTTTGTGGCGGAAGCCATCTCGGTGATGCTGCAGGTGACTTACTTCAAGTACACCAAGAAGCGCTATGGAGAGGGCCGCCGCCTGCTGAAGATGGCGCCGCTGCACCACCACTTTGAAAAGAGCGGCTGGAAGGAGACCCAGGTCGTGATCCGCTTCTGGATCATCACCATGCTGCTGTGCCTGCTGGGCCTGTCCACCCTGAAGCTGAGGTAATCGCCATGCAAGACGAAGACCTCAAGCTCGACGATCAGGCTCTGCTGCAGGAGGAGGGTGCTATGCAAATGCAAGCGTCTTCCGCAGAGCTGCAAAGTCTTGTGGACGAGAAATTGGTTGAAGTGATTCAGGAGCAAGTGCAAGCAGCTCCTGAAATGGAAGCGCCTGTCATCATCGCCAAGACGCTGGACGCAGAGCCGGTGCCCGATATCTCCACCTTGACGGCAGCCAGGGATGCGGCCGCCTTTGTGGCACAGATCTTTGCCGACCCCAGCATCTCCGATGCCGCCGACGCCGAAGTGACTGCCGCCGAGCCGCAGCCCGAAGCCGAGCAGCACGAGGCGGTGGAGCTGCCGCCTGTCCCCGTGCATTGGCCGCAAGGCGCGGCCCAGCACCTGCAGGGTCAGCGCGTGCTGATTCTGGGTCTGGGCATCTCGGGCATAGCGATGGCCCGCTGGTGCGTGCGTGCCGGTGCCGAGGTCACGGTGGCCGACACGCGTGAAGCCCCTCCCTATCTGTCTGCGCTGCAGACCGAGCTGCCCGGCGCGCGCTTTGTCGCCGGCGCATTCACGGCGGCTCTGGTCGACGGCCAGAGCCTGAGCTCCGTCTATCGTTCGCCGGGTCTGAGCCCGGCCAGCGTGGCGCCGGTCTTCAATGCCGCGCGCAGTATCGGCCTGCCCACGGGCGGCGAACTGGATCTGTTTGCCCTTGCGCTCAAGGGCCTGCGCGAAGCCCATGGCTATGCGCCCAAGGTGCTGGGCATCACCGGCACCAATGGCAAGACCACGGTCACCTCGCTGACCGGTCAGCTGCTGGAGCATGCGGGCTTGAGCGTGGGCGTGGCCGGCAATATCGGTCCCACGCTGCTCGATACCCTGTCCGGGCGCATCGATGCCGAGACTCTGCCCCAGGCCTGGGTGCTGGAGCTCTCCAGCTTTCAGCTCGACGACTGCCACGGCTTCGAGCCTACGGCAGCCACGGTGCTCAATATCACCCAGGACCATCTGGACTGGCATGGCGGCATGCAGGCCTATGCCGATGCCAAGGCCCATGTCTTCGGCGAGCAGGCTCTGATGGTGCTCAACCGCGAAGATCCCGTCGTCATGGCCATGCTGCCCGCGCCCGTGGCGGTGCCCGGCAAGCGCGGCAAGACTTTTCAGCGCGCCCATGTCACCTTTGGCGGCGACATGCCGCGCCACCCAGGTGACTTCGGTCTGGAAGTGGTCAACGGCATGACCTGGCTGGTGCGCGCCCACGAGGCCGACGAAACCAGCAAGGGCAAGAACGCAGACGATCTGCACATCGTGCGCCTGATGCCTGCCGATGCGCTGCGCATCCGCGGCCGCCACAACGCCATCAATGCGCTGTCGGCCCTGGCGCTGGCGACCGGCGCGGGATGCACGCTTGCTCCGCTGCTCTACGGCCTGCGCGAATACCGGGGCGAGCCGCACCGCGTGCAGCCCGTGGGTCGGGTGGGCGATGTCGAGTACTTCGACGACAGCAAGGGCACGAATGTGGGCGCCACCGTGGCCGCCCTCATGGGCCTGGGGCCGGACCACCGCATCGTGGTGATTCTGGGCGGTCTGGGCAAGGGCCAGGACTTCACGCCGCTGGCCGCCCCTGTTTCGCGCTATGTGCGCGCGGCCGTGCTGATCGGCCAGGACGCGCCGCTGATTCGCGAGGCGCTTGGCGACACCGGCGTGGCCCTGGTCGATGCTGCAAGCATGCAGGACGCCGTGCAGCAGGCCGCACGCCTGGCCCATGCCAATGATGCCGTGCTGCTCTCGCCTGCCTGCGCGAGCATGGACATGTTCAAGGACTATGCGGACCGCGCCCACCAGTTTGTGGAAGCGGTGCGTGAGCTGGCGCTTGAAGCCGGCCAGCAACTGGAGGACGGCGCATGACAGCCGCCTTCCTGACCAGCCTCTCCAGCCGCATGCGCTCGTGGTTCCGCAGCGCAGAGGAACGGCCCATCGACGTGCTGCCTGTGCGCGTAGGCGGGCCGCTGTACGACCGTCCCACCCGCACTCCGGCCAGCGTACTGGGGCTGGATCAGGCATTGATCTGGGTCGTCATCGCCTTGCTGTCCTGGAGTCTGGTCATGGTGTATTCGGCATCGATTGCGATGCCCGACAACCCGCGCTTCGGCAAGATCGAGCCCTATCACTTTTTGCTGCGTCACACCATGTCGATAGGCATGGCCTTTGTGGCCGCGCTGCTGGCCTTCCAGGTGCCCATGAATGTCTGGGAGAAGGTGGCTCGCAAGCTGTTTCTGATCTCCATCGTGTTGCTGGTGGCGGTGCTGATCCCGCATGTGGGCACGGTGGTCAACGGCGCGCGGCGCTGGCTGTCGCTGGGCATCATGAACTTCCAGCCTTCCGAGCTGGCCAAGTTCTCCATCCTGATCTACGCGGCCGACTACATGGTGCGCAAGATGGAGGTCAAGGAGCGCTTCTTCCGCGCCGTGCTGCCCATGGGCCTGGCTGTGGTCGTGGTGGGCGTGCTGCTGCTGGCCGAGCCAGACATGGGGGCCTTCATGGTGATCGTCGTGATCTCCATGGGCATTCTGTTCCTGGGTGGCGTGAATGCGCGCATGTTCTTCATCATCGCACTGCTGGTGGTGCTGGCCTTCGGCATGATCATCGCCACCTCGGAGTGGCGTCGTGAGCGTATTTTTGCCTACCTCGATCCCTGGGATGAGAAGCATGCGCTGGGCAAGGGCTACCAGCTCTCGCATGCGCTGATTGCCATCGGGCGGGGCGAGATCTTTGGCGTGGGCCTGGGTCGCAGCGTGGAAAAGCTGCACTGGCTGCCTGAGGCGCATACCGACTTTCTGCTGGCCGTGATCGGCGAGGAGTTTGGTCTGGTCGGCCTGCTGCTGATTGCTGCCGTCTTCTTCTGGCTGACCCGCCGCATCATGCTGATCGGCCGTCAGGCCATCGCGCTGGACCGTGTCTTTGCCGGGCTGGTGGCCGAGGGCGTGGCGATCTGGATGGGCTTCCAGGCCTTTATCAACATGGGCGTGAATCTGGGCGCCCTGCCAACCAAAGGCCTGACTCTGCCGTTGATGAGTTTTGGCGGTTCGGCCATTTTGATGAATTTGATTGCGATAGCTGTGGTGCTCCGAGTCGACTACGAAAACAAGCTGCTGATGAAGGGAGGCCACGCATGAGCCTGCTCATCAAGCCAAACAAGCCGCGCACGGCACTGGTGATGGCCGGTGGTACCGGCGGACATATCTTCCCCGGTCTGGCCGTGGCACAGGAGCTGCGTGCGCGAGGCTGGAATGTGCACTGGCTGGGCGCGCCTGGCTCCATGGAGTCGCGCATCGTGCCGCCCCAGGGCTTTGCGCTGGAGCTGATCGAATTTGGCGGTGTGCGCGGCAAGGGACTCAAGACCCTGGTGCAACTGCCGTTCAAGCTGGCGAAGGCATTCGCGCAGGCGCGAGCCGTGATGAAGCGCGTGCGGCCCGATGTGGTCATCGGCCTGGGCGGTTACCTCACCGTGCCCGGTGGCCTGATGGCTGCGGCTTCGGGGGTGCCCGTGGTGCTGCACGAGCAGAACTCTGTGGCCGGCATGGCCAACAAGGTCGTGGCCAAGGTTGCCAAGCGAGTGTTCACGGCTTTCCCCAAGGTATTTGCCAAGGGCGAATGGGTGGGCAATCCGCTGCGTCAAGCGTTTCTGGAGCAGGCCGAGCCCGCCCAGCGCTTTGCCGGGCGCAGCGGCCCGCTCAAGCTGCTGGTGGTGGGCGGCAGCCTGGGCGCCAGGGCGCTCAACGAGATCGTGCCCCAGGCTCTGGCCCTGATGCCTGCCGATCAGCGCCCCGTGGTGTTGCACCAAAGCGGTACTGCCCAGATCGATGCGCTGCGTGCCAACTATCAGGCTGCCGGCGTGCAGGCCGAGCTGACTCCTTTCATCGACGACACGGCCAAGGCTTTTGCGGATGCCGATCTCGTCGTCTGCCGTGCCGGTGCCAGCACCGTGACCGAGATCGCCGCCGTAGGGGCGGCAGCGGTCTATGTACCCTTCCCGGCTGCGGTGGATGACCACCAGACCAGCAATGCCCGCTTCCTGGTGGATGCCGGTGGCGGTTGGTTACAGCCGCAAAGTACTTTGAGCGCCCAAGGGTTGGCGGAAATGCTACAAAATATGCAGCGTGCGACGCTGTTGGAGCGCGCTGAACTCGCGAAGAAAATGCAAAAGACTGATGCCACCGCGAAGGTGGTCGCCGCTTGTGAGGAGTTGGCAGCATGAAACACGCCATTCATCACATTCACTTTGTCGGTATTGGCGGCGCCGGCATGAGCGGTATTGCAGAGGTTCTGCATAACCTGGGTTACGCCATTTCAGGCTCCGATCTGGCTGACAGCGCCACGCTGCGCCGCCTGGCCGGCCTGGGCATCAAGACCTTTGTCGGTCATGCGGCCGAGAACGTTGACGGCAGCGATGCCGTGGTGACATCCACGGCCGTGCAGGGCGACAACCCCGAGGTCCTGGCGGCCCGCCAGAAAAAGATTCCTGTGGTTCCCCGTGCCCTGATGCTGGCCGAGCTGATGCGCTTCAAGCAGGGCATCGCCATTGCCGGCGCGCACGGCAAGACCACCACCACCAGTCTGGTGACCAGCGTGCTGGCCGAGGCCGGTCTGGATCCCACCTTCGTGATCGGCGGCAAGCTCAACAGTGCCGGAGCGAATGCCAAGCTGGGCCAGGGCGACTACATCGTGGTCGAGGCAGACGAGTCCGATGCCTCTTTCCTGAACCTGCTGCCTGTGATGGCCGTCGTCACCAATATCGACGCCGATCACATGGAAACCTACGGCCATGACTTCGGCCGTCTCAAGCAGGCCTTTGTCGATTTCCTGCATCGCATGCCGTTTTACGGGCGTGCCATTCTCTGCGTCGACAGCCCTGCCGTGCGTGAGATCCTGCCCAAGCTGGCGCGCCCGGTCACGACCTACGGCTTTGCCGAAGATGCCCAGGTGCGCGCCGTGAACGTGCGTGCCGAAGCCGGTCGCATGCGCTTTACCGTGCGCCGCCAGAACGGCCAGAGCTACCCCGACCTGGAAGTCGTGCTGAGCCTGCCTGGCGAGCACAACGTGCTCAACGCCCTGTCTGCCGTAGCGGTGGCCATGGAACTCGAAATTTCCGACGAGGCGCTGCTGCGCGCCTTGGAAGGCTTCAAGGGGGTGGGACGGCGCTTCCAGCGCTATGGCGAACTGCCTGTTGCCAATGGCGGCACTTTCACCGTCATCGACGACTACGGCCATCACCCCGTGGAAATGGCTGCCACGCTGGCTGCGGCACGCGGCGCCTTCCCGGGCCAGCGCCTGGTGCTGGCCTTCCAGCCACACCGCTACAGCCGCACACGCGACTGTTTCGAGGACTTCGTGAAAGTCATCGGCAGTGCCGATTCCGTGCTGCTGGCCGAGGTCTATGCCGCAGGCGAGGCCCCCATCGTGGCTGCCGACGGTCGATCCCTGGCTCGCGCTTTGCGTGTGGCCGGCAAGGTCGAGCCTGTATTTGTGGAAAACATTGCCGATATGCCGGCAGCCATCGCTGCCAATGCGCAAGCGGGCGATGTATTGCTGTGCATGGGGGCCGGATCGATTGGCGCCGTGCCTGGGAAATTGGTTGAAATGCTTCAGAAACAAGAGCTGGCTGCGCCCGCAGGGAGCGCGCAATGAGCATGTTTGGTACAAATATCGACGTGAGGGCGCTGGGCAAGGTCGCCGTGCTTATGGGCGGTCGCTCGTCCGAACGTGAGGTCTCGCTCATGTCCGGCGCTGGTGTGCTGGCCGCATTGCTGTCCAAGGGTGTCGATGCCCACAAGTTCGACCCCGCCGAACAGGGGCTGGACCAGCTCAAGGTGCAAGGCTTTGACCGCTGCTTCATCGCGCTGCATGGCCGCTACGGCGAGGACGGCACGGTGCAGGGCGCGCTGGAGTTGCTGGACATTCCGTATACGGGTTCGGGCGTGATGGCTTCCAGCATCGCCATGGACAAGATCATGACCAAGCGCATCTGGCGCTTTGAAGGCCTGCCCACGCCGGACTGGCGCATGGTCGATTCGGCCGAAGCCACCCGTGACGCGTTGCAGGCCCTGGGCGCTCCCATGATCGTCAAGCCCGCACGCGACGGCTCCAGCATCGGCCTGACCAAGGTGATGAATGCAGACGAATGCGCCAAGGCCTACGAGCTGGCGGCCCAGTACGACGCAGAAGTGCTGTGCGAGCAGTTCATTGCCGGTGACGAGACCACCTGCCCCGTGCTGGGCACGGGAGCCAAGGCCGCTGCGCTGCCGGTGATCCGCATCGTGGCGCCCGAAGGCAACTACGACTACCAGAACAAGTACTTCACAGATACCACGCAGTACCACTGCCCTAGCGGCCTGCCGGCTGCCGAGGAGGCCGAGATCCAGCGCATTGTGGAGAAAGCCTTCCGTACGCTGGGCTGCCGTGGCTGGGCGCGTGCCGACATCATGATTCGCGCCAGCGACCGCAAGCCTTTCTTGCTGGAGATCAATACCTCTCCAGGCATGACGGGGCATTCTCTCGTCCCCATGGCTGCGCGCGCTTCCGGCGTGAGCTACGAAAACCTGTGCCTTGGCATTCTGGCCATGAGCACGCTGGATGGAGAAGCGGAGCTGCCATGAACCGCAACCACCCCACAGCCGTCGTCCCGTTCGACGTCAAGCTCATGAACATCACTGCCACGGTGATGTTCATGGGCTGCTTGACGGCGTGCGTGATGGCCGTGGGGTGGTGGTTGATGCGGACTCCGGCCTTCAATATCGGCCGCATCGTGGTGGAAGGCGAGTTGGTGCATAACAACGCCGTGACGCTGCGTGCCAATGTGGCGCCAGTGCTCAAAGGCAACTTCTTCACGGTGGACCTGAAGGCGGCCCAGCACGCATTCGAGCAAGTGCCCTGGGTGCAGGAGGCGCAGGTGCGCCGCGAGTATCCGAACGGCTTGCGCGTTGCGCTCAAGGAGCATGTGGCCGAGGCCTTCTGGGGGGCTGAGACCGGTACCGGTCTGGTCAACAAGGCCGGTGAAGTGTTTGAAGCCAATCTGGGCGAACTGGACCGCGAAGGTCTGCCGCGTCTGCAAGGCCCCGAGGGCTCGGCACCGCGTGTCCTGCAGATGTATCGAGCGCTGGAGCCGGCCTTGAAGCCGCTCGATGTGGCGCTGGACAGCCTGACTCTGGATGCGCGTGGCAGTTGGACGCTGGTGCTGGACAACGATGCGCTGGTGGAACTGGGCGGCGGCACCACCGAAGACATATTGCAGCGCGTGCAGCGCTTTGTGCGCACGCTGCCTCAGATCACCTCTCAATACAAGCGCTCGGCTGCGGCACTGGAGTCTGCAGACCTGCGTTACGAAGACGGCTATGCCTTGCGACTCAAGGGCGTGACCACTGGAATCTCCGCGCCGGCAACTGCTGCCAGGGCCAGACGATAAGCGGGAGCAGGGGAACAGACATGCAAGGCGCACACAAAGACAAGACAGAACCTACCGGGGGCGGAAGCTGATATGGCAAGAGAATACAAGGATGTGATTGTTGGGCTGGATATCGGCACGGCCAAGGTCATGGCGGTGGTGGCCGAGGTCATGTCCAATGGCGAGCTCAAGCTGGCAGGGCTGGGCGTAGCTCCCAGCAACGGCTTGAAGCGCGGCGTGGTCGTGAACATCGATGCGACCGTGCAAAGCATCCAGCAGGCGCTCAAAGAGGCCGAGCTGATGGCGGATTGCAAGATTCAGCGCGTGTGCACCGGCATTACGGGCAGCCATATCCGCGGTCTGAATTCCAGCGGCATGGTGGCCATCAAGGACAAGGAAGTCTCGTCCACCGATATGGCCCGCGTGATGGAAACCGCCAAGGCCATCAATATCTCGTCCGACCAGCGCCTGCTGCTGGTCGAGGCGCAGGAGTTCGTCATTGACGGCCACGAGGTGCGCGAGCCCATCGGCATGAGCGGCATTCGCCTTGAAGCGAAGATCCATATCGTGACCGGCGCCCAGAGCGCGGCCGAGAACATCATCAAATGCGTGCGCCGCTGCGGCCTGGAAGTCGAGCAACTGCTGCTCAACCCGCTGGCGTCGGCCCAGGCCGTACTGACCGACGACGAGCGCGAGCTGGGCGTGGCCGTGGTGGATATCGGTGCGGGCGCAACCGATGTTGCCATCTTCACCGGCGGTGCGATTCGCCACACGGCCGTGATCCCGATTGCCGGTGACCTGATCACCAGCGACATCGCCATGGCCCTGCGCACTCCTACCAAGGATGCCGAGGACATCAAGGTCGAGAGCGGCTACGCCAAGCAATTGCTGGCAGATCCCGACGCCCAGGTCGAAGTGCCGGGCCTGGGCGACCGCAGCCCGCGCATGATCAGCAAGCAGGCCCTGGCCGGTGTGATCGAGCCCCGCGTGGAAGAGATCTTCTCGCTGGTGCAGCAGGTCATCCGCGAATCGGGCTACGAAGAAGTACTGTCCTCGGGCATCGTGCTCACTGGCGGCAGCGCCGTCATGCCTGGAATGATCGAGCTGGGCGAAGACATCTTCCTCAAGCCCGTGCGTCGCGGGCTTCCCAAATATTCCGGTGCGCTGGCCGACATGGTCGCCCAGCCCCGTGCCGCCACGGTGATGGGCCTGCTCGATGAAGCACGCCTGGCACGTCTGCGTGGCTACAAGGTGGCCCAGAAGAGCGGTTCCATGAAGACTGCTTTTGGCCGGTTCAAAGACTTCATCGTGGGGAACTTCTGATATGAGCGCTTATCGCATGTTCATCACCGGACCACCACAGATGGATTTTTCGCGGTATCGACGACGAAGACCGCGAAGACCTCAAGAGTTCGAAATTTCTTTTCCACAGCAGCGACAAACCACCACTAGAGAACAGGAGCACCACCATGCCTATCGACATGATTGAAACCGAAGAATTCAACCAAGGCACGCAGATCAAGGTGATCGGCGTCGGCGGCGGCGGCGGCAACGCCGTCGACCACATGATTGAACGCAGCGTTCAGGGCGTCGAATTCATTACGGCCAATACCGATGCTCAAGCTCTGTTGCGCAGCCGCGCCCACCGCACCATCCATCTGGGTGGCAGCGGCCTGGGTGCCGGCAGCAAGCCCGACAAGGGCCGCGACGCTGCGGAAGCTGCTGTGGAAGATATTCGCGCTGCCATCGAAGGCGCGCACATGCTCTTCATTACGGCAGGCATGGGTGGTGGTACGGGTACCGGTGCATCGCCTGTGATCGCACGAGTGGCCAAGGAAATGGGCATTCTGACTGTGGGTGTGGTGACCAAGCCTTTCGAGTGGGAAGGCGGCCGCCGCATGCAGAACGCTGACGCCGGCCTGGCCGAGCTGGAAGCGAATGTGGACTCGCTGATCGTTGTGCTCAACGAAAAGCTGCTCGATGTGCTGGGCGACGATATCTCCCAGGACGAGGCTTTTGCCCATGCCAATGACGTTCTGAAGAACGCCGTGGGCGGCATTGCCGAAATCATCAACGAGTACGGCCATGTGAACGTCGACTTCGAAGACGTGCGCACTGTGATGGGTGAGCCCGGCAAGGCCATGATGGGCACGGCCAAGGCCGCCGGTCCTGATCGTGCCCGTATCGCTGCCGAGCAGGCCGTGGCCTGCCCGCTGCTGGAAGGCATTGATCTGTCCGGCGCCAAGGGCGTGCTGGTGCTGGTCACCGCAGCCAAGGGCAGCCTCAAGCTGTCCGAGTCGCGTCTGGCCATGTCTACCATCAACGCCTACGCGTCTCCCGATGCGCATGTGATCTATGGCGCTGCCTACGATGACTCGCTGGGCGACGAAATCCGTGTGACCGTGGTGGCCACCGGCCTGTCGCGTCCCAATGTGCGTCGCCAGAACATCCAGGTGGTGCAGGGCGGTCTGCGTACCGGTACCGACAACGTGGCCGTAGGTCTGCCTCCCCTGGGCGGCATGGAATACGGCACGGCCAACACCAATGTGCCCAGCGTCTGGCGTACCAACCGCACCCAGGCTTCGGAGCGTGTGAGCGCCCTGGCATCTGGCGGCATGGACGATGTGGAGATCCCTGCGTTCCTGCGCAAGCAGGCGGACTGACCGCCCGGCACCCCCTGAGCGGCTTTGCCGCTTCCTTCTCTCTGGCGCTTTGCGCCGGAGGGGGGCGACACCCTCGGTGCGGGGCGGCGGGGCCGTCCAGGTCCTTGCTCGGCATCTCTGAGTTGGTGCTCGCCAGTATTTGAGAGGTCAGCCGCAAAGGCCTTTGGTTCGTTAAGGACTGAAGGCCCATCGGTTCGCTGTATCGCAGCGATTAAGACAACCCTGGGTCGGCGTAAGCCGGCTCGGGGTTGTCCCATTTAAAATACCAGCATGCTTCAGCAACGTACCATCAAGACCATTTCCCGTGCCGTAGGCGTGGGCCTGCACAGCGGCCAGCGAGTCGAGCTGACGCTGCGCCCTGCCCAGCCTGATACCGGCATCGTGTTCCGTCGTGTGGACTTGCCCGAGCCTGTGGATATCCCCATTTCCGCCGAGGCCGTGACCGACACGCGCATGGCCTCGACCATCGGCAGCGGCGGTGCCAAGGTACATACGGTGGAGCACCTGATGTCGGCCATCGCCGGTCTGGGAATCGACAACCTCTATGTGGACATCACTGCCGAGGAGGTGCCGATTCTCGATGGTTCCTCGTCCTCGTTCGTGTTTCTGCTGCAAAGCGCCGGAATCGAGTTGCAGAAGGCTCCCAAGCGCTTCATCCGCATCAAGAGCCCGATCGAGGTACGCGAAGGCGAAGGCCAGAACCTCAAGTGGGCGCGCTTCGATCCCTACCACGGCTTCAAGCTGCGCTTCGAGATCGACTTCGCTCACCCCGCCGTGGATTCGACGGGGCAGTGCGTGGAGTTCGACATGGGCCTGGACAACTACACACGTGATATCGCCCGTGCGCGCACCTTCGGCTTCACCAAGGATGTGGAAATGCTGCGCAACAACGGCCTGGCATTGGGAGGCGGGCTGGACAACGCCATCGTCATGGACGACTACAAGGTCCTGAACAGCGACGGCCTGCGCTATGACGACGAGTTTGCCAAGCACAAGATCCTTGATGCGATCGGTGACCTGTATCTGATCGGCAAGCCCATTCTCGGTGCCTATAGCGCCTTTCGCTCGGGTCACGGCCTCAACAACAAGCTGCTGCGCTCCATGATTGCTCAGCCCGAGACCTGGGAGCTCGTGACCTTTGAGAGCGAGCGCCAGGCTCCCCAGGGCTTTGCCATGCCCGCCCAGGCCTGGTAGACCTCCATGCTGATCTTTCGCTGGCTGGCCACCTTGCTGATTCTGGCTTCGGCACTGAGCTTTGCCTTCTATCTGGGAACCGGCAAGGCGCACTACAAGCGCCTTGGTTTTTTGCTGTTCAAGTGGACGGTGATCGCCGGTCTCGCCTTTTTTGCCGTGATGTTTGTCGGGCGCATCCTCTGAGAGTTAATGAATATTGATAGCGGCTTGCCAAATCCGGCTCGGCGTTTCATAGGTTTCTGTTCTGTAAACAGCGCGCAAAAAGTGGTAAATCGGCAGTTGCTCACTTCTTGCGGTACCGAAATTGGGTAAAGATGGCTCTGCTGCGGCCGCCATGACTGGCCGCACACCTTGTTGACCGAAACGATTCGACAAAGGAGTACCCATGTCCCGTTTGACTACCCGCATTCTTTCTGCCTCCGTTGCCGCCTGCCTGGGCCTGGGCAGTCTGGCCGTCCAGGCGCAGCCCGGCCCACCGCCTGGCCGCGGCAATGGGCATGGAGCGCAGGACATGCGCCATGGCGGTCGCCATGATGATCGTGGCCGGCATGAGCAGCGCTATGACAGGCGTGATGACCGACGTGCCGATCATCACGACAATGGTCGCCGTGGCGGTGGTCCCGACCATAACTGGTACAAGGGCAGTCGCGTGCCGCCGCAATACCGCAGCCAGCACTATGTGGTGAATGACTGGCGCGGCCATCATCTGTCGGCACCGCCGCGTGGCTACCACTGGATTCAGAACGGCGGCGACTATCTGCTGGTTGCCATTGCCACAGGTGTGATCGCCTCCATGGTGCTGAGCGCCTATTAAGCAAATCACACCATCAAAAAAGCCGTGACATGTCACGGCTTTTTTGTATCAGGCAGAGCTTTGAAACGGTGTGCGCTCCAACTCGAAGGCAGCGAGCAAGGGCCATCCTGCGGCGCAACTGCCGACCCCTTCCAAAGAGAGAAGGGAAAGCCGCGAAGCGGCTCAGGGCGAGCTCAATAGACCCGTCCGCTCCGGTACATGGCATGTTGCTTGCGGCGCAGATCGGTGGACTTGGCCATCAGTCCCATGGCGGCAGCCGCGTGGGCATGGGTGATGGCCAGTCCCAGCGCGTCGGCGGCATCGGTACCAGGCAGACCGGGCAGTTGCAGCAGCCGCTTGACCATTTCCTGAATCTGGCTCTTGGCCGCGCGGCCATGGCCTACCACGGCTTTTTTCATCTGCAGGGCGGTGTATTCGGAAACCGCGAGATTGGCGTTGACCAGGGCCGTCAGCGCCGCACCACGGGCCTGGCCCAGCAGCAGCGTGGACTGGGGGTTGACGTTGACGAAGACGATTTCCACGGCAGCCACCTCGGGCTGGTAGCGCGAGGCGACTTCCGAGATGCCGTCGAACAGCACCTTGAGACGGCCCGGCAGGTCGCCGAGCTCCATCTTGTTGGTGCGTATGGTGCCGCTGGCCACATAGGACAGGCGCTGGCCTTCCATGTCGATGACGCCAAAGCCCGTGGTCTGCAGGCCAGGGTCGATTCCTAGAATTCGCATGGCTGTCGATTATCCACGTACAAAACCTTCACGTTCCATGCGGGTGGCAGCAAGCAAGAGCCGCCTCGCGGCGATGCTGCCTTCTGCTCGGGGGAAGGCGTGGGCCGCCCAGGCGAAGCGCCTCAGGGAGGCGTCACCATCGGTATATAGCGTGCAATCGTGCGACTGCGCTGCGCCAGATAGCGCGATTGCGGCATTTTCTCGAAGCGCTTGGGCGCCGGAAGCATGGCGGCAAGTCGCGCTGCCTCCGCAGCATTGAGCTGGGTGGCACTCTTGCGGAAGTAATGCCGGGCGGCGGCCTCGGCGCCGAATACGCCCTGGCCCCATTCCACATTGTTGAGGTAGATCTCCAGAATGCGCTGCTTGCTCAGCATCAGCTCCAGCAATTGCGCCAGCACCAGCTCCTGGCCCTTGCGCAGAAAATTGCGTTCGCCCGACAGCAGCAGGTTCTTGGCCAGCTGCTGGGTGATGGTGGAGCCACCATAGACCTTGGCGGGCTTGCTGTTGCTTCCGGCTTTTTCTGCCTGCATGGCCCTGGCCTCGGCTTTGGCGTTGCGCTGCCAGGCCCTCTGAACGGCATCCCATTCCACGCCGTGGTGGTCCATGAAGCCGGCATCTTCGGAGGCAATCACCGCGCGCTTGAGGTGGCTGGAGATCTGGCCGTAGTCCACCCATTGCTGGCGCCAGCGCAGGCCCTCGCTGCTGTGCGCAAGCTGCCAGGCTTCGGAGCGCTGATAGCTGGTGGACTCTGGATCCAACCAGGCCATGACTGCGATGCGTGCTGCAAAAAATAATTGCAGCAACAGCCCTGCGCAGAGCACAAGCAACAGCAGTCGGCCAAGAGCTTTCATGGTGCGTGGTGATTTCAATGTGCCGCTTCGGCTTGCAGCAAGGCACGCAACTCGGCCAGAACCTGCGCAGACGGCGGACGCACGCCGCGCCACAAGGCAAAGGATTCAGCAGCCTGCTCCACCAGCATGCCCAGGCCATCACGCGCCAGCGCGCCGTGGCTGCTGGCCCAGTCCAGAAAATTCTGGGCGGCGGGGCCGTACATCATGTCGTATGCCAGACTGCGTGCGTGCAGCACGCTGGCGGGCGCGGGCACATCAGACCCAGCCAAACTGCTGGCCGTGGCGTTGATGACGATGTCGAAATTTTGGGTCAGATCGATCTCGAGCACTTGTCTTTCAAGTGCTAGCAGCTCTACTTTATGTAGTGTGGCAATGTCCGTATGCTGCTGGACCAGCGTTTGAGCCCTGGCATGAGTGCGGTTGACCACGACCAGGCGGCGGGGCTTTTGCTCCAGCATAGAGCCCAGGGCTCCAGCGGCGGCGCCACCCGCACCCAGCAGCAGCACATCGCGCCCGGCGATGGGCACACCGGCATTGCGGGTGATGTCGGCGACGATGCCCAGGCCATCGGTGTTGTCGGCATGAATGCCGTTGGCGCCGAATACCAGCGTATTGGCGGCACCAGCCAGCCGCACGCGCTCGCTGGTACTGGTGGCCAGCTCGGCCGCCTGCAGCTTGAAGGGAACGGTCACATTGCAGCCCTTGCCGCCGCGCGCGGCAAAGTCGCGCACAAAGTCGGCAAAGCCATCCAGCGGCACCAGGGCGCGGTCGTAGCTGAGGGGCTGGCCGGTCAGCTCGGCGAAGCGGGCATGAATCCAGGGGGAGCGGCTATGGGCAACGGGGTTGCCCATGACGCAGTAGGCATCAAGCGTATTGGTCATAAAAAGGCTGAAAGAAATCGCTGAGCAGAGTTGGATACGCGTTGGGACAGTGGCCCGTGAAACCGGCCAAGCCTAAGCCGAGGCAGATGCGCAAGGGCCGTCCCGCCGCGCTGGCTGCGTTCCCCGCCCGCAAGCGAAGCGATGCGAAAGCGGGGGAAGACGCCGAAGGCGGCACAGGGGGTCACCTTATGTCTGTTTCCAGTGTCTGCTCGCGCGTGAACCTGAAGCGCGAGACGACGGCAATCTGATCGGCCTTGGAGCGCATGGCCGGGCCGAAGTGGCCGTAGGGGCCGGCGGCGCGGGCGATGGCCTCGGCACGGGTATCGAGCATGCGGTTGCCCGAGCCCTGCACAACCTCGGTGGAAAGCACGCGGCCGTCATGGTTCACGGTCAGGATCATGACCAGCTCGCCATACAGCTTCTGGCCCTTGTACTCGGGGAAATTTTCCGTGCCCTTGTCCTCCACCTTGCGGCGCAGCGCATCGTAGTAGACCGCATACACGGCCTCCTTGGTGGCGGGGCTGATATAGCGCTTCTTGGGGCGGGCGTTCTCTTCGTTGATGCGCTTTTCAATCTCGGCCAGCAGCTTGATGAGCTGCAAGCGCTTTTCTTCCTGTGCCTCCAGGGCCTTGTTGTCGGCGCTCAGGCGCGGGTCTATGGGGGGCAGCGCGGCCACTTGCTGGCGCAGTTGGGTCAGCAAGTGGTTCTGCTGCTCCTGCATGGCATCGAGCTGGCGCTGTTTTTCCTCGAAATCATCGCCCACTGTCGTCAGCGCCGAGTAGGGCATGGGACTGGTGGAGCGGCCCTGGTCGGCATCGCCGCCGCCAGCCAGCGAGGTCTGGGCAATGGCCTGGGCCTTGTCCGGCGTCTCGTTGGCGCGGGCGTTGACCAGGATCACTTCCAGCGGCGTGTCCTGAAACACGCGCTCGAAGCGTTCCGGGTCCACGAAGCGGATGGCCAGTAGCACGGCATGGATGGCGATGGAAACGCCTAGCGCCAGCTGCAGCGTACTCAGTCGTCGAAGAGAGGTGGGCAGTTTCACGGCAGCGTCAGGGCTATGAGGTGTGGAGGTCAGGACTTGGGCTGGTCTGCAGCGGGATCGGCTTCGTTCATGTCCACTGCAATGGAGATGGGGCCGGCCACGGTTTCTTCATCGTCCTCGCCGCTGTCCTCATCTTCGCTTTCGGCCTCGGCTCCTGCATCCAGGCGTTCGATCAGCGTCCCCGAGATGTCCAGCGAGATCTCGTCGATCTCGCCGAGCTTGACGCGAACATGGGCGCCGCGCGGCAGGTTCTGCGCACCCAGCACGGGCAGCACCAGAGGCAGATTGTCGGCGCGCACCAGGAAGGAACCGTTGGGGCCTTCCTTGAACACGCTGGCCGTCAGTTCGCTGATGCCGTTCTGCTCCAGATACTTGAGTGTCCAGAAACGCTCCATGCCGGCCTGATAGCCGTTGTAGGCGCTGTAGGCGCCGTCAAAGCTGCTGATGATGCCGAACAGCTCGGCGTCCTTGGGCTTGAAGGGCGCTGCAAGGGCAGCCGTCTTGCCATGGCGGGCGCAGGCAATGATCTGCCATTGATTGACAAGGTCCACATAGCGGCGCAGCGGCGAGGTGGCCCAGGAGTAGGCTTTCACGCCGATACCGGCATGCGGCAAGGCCTTGGTGCTCATGCGTACCTTGACGCCGGGTGCCAGGCTGGCCTGGCTGCGGTAGATGCCGGGCACACCGTGCTCGGCCAGCATCAGCCCCCAGGTGCTGTTGGCCACGATGGCGGCCTCGGCCACGATCAGGTCCAGCGGCGCGCCGCGCTTGCGCACGGTGATCTGCACCTGCTCGCTGCCGTTGGGCTCGGCGCCGTCGTTGCCGACGAGACGGAAGTTGTAGTCCGGGCGGTTGAAGTTCTCGGGCTTGCCGCGCACGACTTCGCGATTGGCCTTGAGGAACTTGGACCAGCGCTGCAAAAAGGTGAGCTCCTTGCGCTTTCCCAGCAAAGAATCGGGCGTGTTTTCAACTTCGATTGAGGAGTCCGTCAGCCATTCCTCGGTGACGATGTGATCGAGCTTGTCGTAGCGGAAGTTGACTTCCACTGGCACGCGCTCGAGACGGGTTTCGCTGGAGATGGTCTCCAGCGTCTCCTCGTTGATCTGCACATACAGAGAAACGGCGGGGTTGGAGCGGCCTTCGTCCAGCGTGTAGATATGCACCACGTCGTCGGGCAGCATGGTGATCTTGTAGCCGGGCATGTAGACGGTGGACAGGCGGGCGCGGCCCAGCTTGTCCAGCTCGCCGCCGGGCGTGATGGCCAGACCGGGAGCGGCAATGTGGATGCCCACGGTGACGGTGCCCGTGCCCAGGCCGGTGACGGACAGCGCATCGTCGATTTCGGTGGTGGCCGAGTCGTCGATGGAGAAGGCCTGTACATCGGCCACGGGCAGGTCGTCCGGTGGCTGGGGAGCCTGCACGGAGGGGAAGCCTGTGCCCTTGGGGAAGTTGTCGAACAGGAAGCGCTTCCAGTGGAACTGGTAGGACGAGTCGATGGCGCCAGCGCGGTGCAGCAGCTCCAGCGGGGCCAGCTTGGTGGCGCGGCTGGCGTCGACCACGGCCTTGTATTCGGGGGCGTTCTTGTCGGGCTTGAACAGAATCTTGTAGAGCTGCTCGCGGATCGCCTGCGGGCACTCGCCGCGGCCCAGTTCCTCGGCCCAGGCGTCGATCTGTGACTGAATCTGCTTTTTCTTCTCGATGGCGGCAAGGGCTTGCTGCAGGATTTCTGCAGGGGCCTTCTTGAAGCGGCCCTTGCCCGCACGACGGAAATAGTGCGGTGCGTCGTAGAGGCAGAACAGCGCACCGGCCTGCTGGGCCAGCGTCGCGGATTCTGAAAAATAGTCACGCGCCAGGTCGGCAAAGCCGAACTCTTCCTCGGGCGCAAATTCCCAGGCCAGATCCAGATCGATCTCGGCGGCCTGGGCCTGGCCCTGAGCGATCAACTCGGCAGGAGCCGGCTTCTCGAACTTGAGCAGGATATTGGCGGCCTTGACCTTGACCCGCTTGCCCGAGTCCAGCTCGACTTGGGCAGAGGATTCGGCTTCGGAGAGGATGCGCCCGGCCAGAAATTTGCCGGCTTCTTCAAACAGTGCGTGCATAACCGCGCATTTTCCCACGAGCCGAACATTCGGCGCTCAGAAGTGATTCAGTTCATGCTTGAGATCGGTCAATATCAGACGCGGCACCCGCGCGGTAAGGGCTGCGAACAGGGGGCGTTATAGCGATACAGCCGTTCCCTGGGGCGGCGCATGGAGTCGCCGAGGGGGTCAGGCCAAGGCCAGGAATTCGTCGATCCGGTCCAGATACTCGGCAAAGTTGCTCAGGGCGTGGTCGCCGCCTTCTTGCACCAATTGCAGGGCGTGAGGGTAGCGCTCGCTCATCTCGTTCCAGTCCAGCACCTCGTCGCCCTGGGCGATCAACACCATCTCGGGTGCTGCCGGCGTCATGGCGCGGGTGTCGAGCTGGCGCAATTCCTCAATGTATTCGGGGCGAAAGAAGAAGGTTTCCTCAGGGTCATGCCAGCTGGACTGCTCGCCAATGTATTTTTCCAGGTCGCGGGCCGGGTTGACGGCGGGGTTGATCATCACGCTCTTGCAGCGTGCCAGCTGGGCCACCCAGCTGGCGTAATAGCCACCCAGCGACGAACCCATGACGGCCATGTTCTGGCGTGGCCAGTTGGCGATGCCCTCGGCGATCACGGCCGCCGCTTCTCGCGGCGAGGGCGGCAGCTGAGGACACCACCAGCGTACCTTGGAATGCCTGGCGCCCACATAGTCCGCCATGATGCGTGCCTTGTTGGACTGAGGGGAGGAGCGAAAGCCATGCAGATACAGCAGGTGGGTGGTCGTCATAGCGGCAATCTCCTCTGGTAAAAAACACTTCTGTCTCGGTCATTGTGGACTGTCTGCCCCAAGCCTATCAGGGGAGAAGGCCTATGGCGGGGGGAATGAGCCTGGGCCGACTTGAGTCGTCAGCAAAGCTCAACCCTGCAAGCTGCACGGCGGTCGGCTCCCACGATAATTGCGGCCCATGTCCGCCATCGAATTCGATAAGCCCTCGCTGCTGCAACGCATTGTTCCGCTGTTTCGCGGCTTTGATTTCCTGTTGCTTCTCTTTATCGCCATGTTGGCGGGGGCGGGGCTGCTGGCCATGTACTCGGCGGGTTTCGATCACGGCACGCGCTTTGTGGACCACGGCCGCAATATGCTGATTGCGGCGGGTCTGCTGTTCGTGCTGGCCCAGATATCCCCCCAGCAACTGATGAAGGTGGCCGTGCCGCTCTACACCCTGGGCGTGGTGTTGCTGGTGGCGGTGGCGCTGTTCGGCATCACCAAGAAGGGGGCCACGCGCTGGGTGAATGTGGGAGTGGTGATTCAGCCCTCCGAGCTTTTGAAGATCGCCACGCCGCTGATGCTGGCCTGGTGGTTCCAGCGCCGCGAGGGAAATCTGCGCGCCTCGGACTTTGTCATTGCCTTTGTGTTGCTGATGGTGCCTGTGGGCCTGATCATGAAGCAGCCAGACCTGGGCACCTCGCTGCTGGTGATGGCTGCAGGTCTGTCCGTGATCTTTTTTGCCGGCCTGCCCTGGAAGCTCATCGTGCCCCCCGTGCTGCTGGCCTTGGTCGGCATCTTCCTGATCGTCTGGTTCGAGCCCCAGCTCTGTGCCGACGGCGTGAGCTGGTATTTTCTGCATGACTATCAGCGTACACGCGTCTGTACCTTGCTGGACCCCACGCGCGACCCTCTGGGCAAGGGCTTTCACATCATTCAGGGCATGATCGCCATCGGTTCGGGCGGTGTCTGGGGCAAGGGTTTTATGGCGGGCACGCAGACTCACCTGGAATTCATTCCAGAGCGCACCACCGACTTCATCTTTGCCGCCTATTCCGAGGAATTCGGCCTCATAGGCAATCTGTTCATCATCGTCGGCTTTCTCTTGCTTGTCTGGCGCGGGCTGGCCATTTCCATGAATGCCAACTCGCTGTTCGGCCGACTGATGGCAGCTGCCGTGGCCATGATCTTCTTCACCTATGCGTTCGTGAACATGGGCATGGTCAGCGGCATCCTGCCGGTGGTAGGTGTGCCTCTGCCTTTCATCAGCTATGGCGGCACGGCCATGGTCACGCTGGGCCTGGCGCTGGGTGTGCTGATGTCGGTGTCGCGGGCGCAGCGGCAACTCCCCGGCGGTGATGGGCATATTCCCCATTCGTGAAGACCCGTGATAGGGCTTGGATGCTCTTAAAAGGAGAGCTTCTATCCCATGTCCTGAAAGCTTTGAGTAATAGTTTTATGTGAAACTGCGCGTCGGGGCAGCGCGTTTAGATCGTTGAAAAATGTCAGTAGTTCCGTCCAAGGTCTTGCTTCGACTGTAAACAGCGTTTACAAACGGTTCTGGGGGGGTCAGAAGACCGATCAAGCGGGAGCGGCAAAGACCCAGGTGGGGTTCTGCAATGCAAAGCGGGCAGGGCGGAACCCGGCAAGTGCGAAGCTAAGTGAATGGAGCGGAATGTTGTTCAGCCTGGTGGGGCAGCATTCCGCTCTTTTTTATGCGCAGCCCGAGACAAGTCAGGGCTTGCAGCTATCTCTACAATGCTCTCATGATTTCCCGCGAACCCACCATCGAACGCTTGGCCACGGCCCGTCAGTTGCTGCTTGAGCCCTTCGGCCTGGACGAAACCCATCTTGCGCGTGCGCTTGCCGAAATTCGCTCGCACCAGGTGGATGACGCCGATCTCTACTTCCAGTACACCCGCGCGGAAGGCTGGAGTCTGGAGGAAGGCATCGTCAAGACCGGCTCCTTCTCCATCGATCAGGGAGTAGGCGTTCGGGCGGTCAGCGGCGAGAAGACGGCTTTTGCCTATTCCGACGACATTTCCGAAGCCTCGCTGCTGGATGCCGCACGTACCGTGCGCTCCATCTCCAGCGCCACCCAGACGCGCCGCGTCAAGGCGGGTGCGCAGAAGATTGCGCAAAGCCGCTCGCTCTATCCTGAGCTGGACCCCATCAGCACGCTGGACAGCACGGCCAAGGTCGAGTTGCTGGGCAAGGTGGAAAAGCTGGCCCGCGCCAAGGACCCGCGCGTGGTGCAGGTCATGGCCGGTCTCGCCAGTGAATACGATGTGGTGCTGGTGGCCCGTGCCGACGGCACGCTGGCCGCTGACGTGCGCCCGCTGGTGCGCCTGTCGGTAACGGTGATCGCCGAGCAGAAGGGCCGCCGCGAGGTGGGCTCCTCCGGTGGTGGCGGTCGCTTCGGTCTTGCCTATTTCAGTGACGAGCAGATCAGCCAGTATGTGGACGAGGCCGTGCATGCAGCCCTGGTCAACCTCGAATCGCGTCCCGCACCGGCAGGCGTGATGACCGTAGTGCTGGGCTCGGGCTGGCCCGGCGTGCTGTTCCACGAGGCCGTGGGCCACGGTCTGGAAGGTGACTTCAACCGCAAGGGCTCCAGCGCCTTCAGCGGTCGCATCGGTCAGCGCGTGGCCGCCAAGGGCGTGACCGTGCTGGATGACGGCACGATTGCCGATCGCCGCGGCTCCTTGAACGTGGACGACGAAGGCCATGTCAGCCAGAGCAATGTGCTGATCGAGGACGGCATTCTCAAGGGCTATATCCAGGACTCGATGAATGCGCGCCTGATGGGCGTCAAGCCCACGGGCAATGGCCGTCGCGAAAGCTATGCCCACATTCCCATGCCGCGCATGACCAACACCTATATGCTGGGTGGCGACAAGGACCCGCAGGAGATCATCGGCTCCATCAAGAAGGGCCTGTATGCCACGAACTTCGGCGGCGGTCAGGTGGACATCACCAGCGGCAAGTTCGTGTTCTCTGCCAGCGAAGCCTACTGGGTGGAAAACGGCAAGATCCAGTACCCCGTCAAGGGAGCGACCATCATCGGCAGCGGCCCGGAGTCGCTCAAGCACATCAGCATGATAGGCAACGACATGCGCCTGGACTCGGGTGTGGGCACCTGCGGCAAGGAAGGCCAGAGCGTGCCTGTGGGCGTGGGTCAGCCTACGCTGCGCATTGATGGGCTGACGGTTGGTGGCACGGCCTGATAGAGAGATTTCATGGCGGCTCTGCCCGCCGCGAGCACCAAACCCCGCTTTGCATGTCAGAGCGGGGTTTTTTCATTTCAGCGTGGTGCAAACCGTTCGCCACAGACCGCTTGCGGCAACAAAGCTTGTGGCAAGACGCTGTAGGTCGCCGGGCAGCAGGGTTTTTGTACGGTGTTTTGTGGGTTGATCTTGAATATTGTTGATTCGCTGAAAAATTGCATTGATTCTTGGTAAATTGGAATTAATATCAATAAAATTCTGAAAAACAAGAAAAAACACAGAAATAGTGCATTTGGATGAATTTTGAAAAATGCGCCATTTCAGAGGGAAAGCCTGTTTTGGACAGAACAGCGGTGCGAGCTGCTGATGTTGCAATGCAAAAGAGCTGTGCTACATTGAAAGACATGCAAACGCAACGCGCCTATTTCTTTTACTTTTGGTTCTCGCCCCCGGCGGCTGAGAGGTAAACGCGCGCACCCTGCAAACACCTCCCAAAGAACCGCCGAAGCTGCAAAGCCCGGCGGTTTTTTTTCACCCCTACGTTTCAGCACCCCCGGTTTTCAACGATCAAACACCTCACGAAAGATTGCCATGACTGCTCTGAACACTTCCGCCACCGATTCCTGGTATCGCGCCGGCTCTCCCAAGACAGGTCAGACCGACGACGCACGTATCAAGGAAATCACAGTGTTACCCCCTCCAGAGCACCTCATCCGCTTCTTCCCCATTCGCGGCACTGCCGTGGAGACGCTGATCAGCGACACCCGCCGCAGCATCCACAACATCATGCGTGCGCAGGATGATCGTCTGCTGGTCATCGTCGGCCCTTGTTCCATTCACGATCCGGCCGCTGCCCTGGACTATGCCCGCCGTCTGGCCGTGGTGCGCGAGCAGTACAAGGACACGCTGGAAGTGGTGATGCGCGTCTACTTCGAGAAGCCCCGCACCACCGTGGGCTGGAAGGGACTGATCAATGATCCCTACCTGGATCAGAGCTATCGCATCGACGAAGGCCTGCGCATTGCGCGCCAGCTCCTGATCGACATCAACCGCCTGGGTGTGCCTGCGGCCAGCGAGTTCCTGGACGTGATCTCGCCCCAGTACATCGGCGATCTGATCAGCTGGGGCGCCATCGGTGCCCGCACCACGGAAAGCCAGGTGCATCGTGAACTGGCTTCGGGCATTTCGGCACCGATTGGCTTCAAGAACGGCACGGACGGCAATATCCGCATTGCCACCGACGCGATTCAGTCGGCCAGCCGAGGTCACCATTTCCTGTCGGTACACAAGAACGGCCAGGTCGCCATCGTGCATACGGGCGGCAATCAGGACTGTCACGTGATTCTGCGCGGTGGCAAGACGCCCAACTACGATGCGGCGCATGTGGCAGCCGCCTGCCGGGATCTGGAGGCAGCGGGCCTCACGCCTTCGCTGATGGTGGATTGCAGCCACGCCAACAGCAACAAGCAGCATGAGCGCCAGAAGGATGTGGCCCGTGATATCGCGGCTCAGATTGCAGGTGGCTCCAGCAGCGTCTTCGGCGTGATGATCGAAGGTCATCTGGTCGGCGGTGCGCAGAAGTTCACTCCCGGCAAGGATGAGGTCTGCGATCTGACCTACGGCCAGAGCATTACCGATGCCTGCCTGGGCTGGGACGATTCCCTGGCAACGCTGCAGGAGCTGTCGCAGGCCGTGAGCCAGCGCCGCGCGGCTGCGGCTGCCTGCAAGCAGGAAGCCGAAGTGCTCGCCTGATCGACAGAGCGGGCATGAACGAAACAGGCCACAGGGATTGTTCCCTGTGGCCTGTTTGTTTTTCCAGATGGCGTGGAGCGGCTCGCCTGCCGGCTCAGTGCTTGGTGTCCGGTGCCGGCTCCGGCGTCATCTCGCAGCCGTTGAGCGTGGCATCGATGCGGTTGAGCAGGCGCAGCAGATGCTGCTTGTCAAAGTCGGTGCGCTGCTGCCACTCGTGATCGGCCAGCGGATAGACATGGCTTTGGTGGGGGAGGCTGCCCTTGGCATCGATCACGGCGTGCAGGCGCGGGATGAATACCCATTGCAGCCACTCGTGCAGCTTGAGCGTGTCGTACATGAAAGGCGTGGTGGATTCCAGTGCCTTGGGGTCTGGTGCTACGGCGGACCAGAGCTTCTGGACCTGCAGTTCGGCCTCCAGTTGTTGCAGATGCTCGCGTATTTCTTTGTGGATGTTTTCAGCGGTCATGGTGATGGTTCCTGAAGGCGTTGCAAGGCCTGCAAACGGGTATTCGTCAAAAATCTATCCAGTATGTAAGTCCTCTCATCACATTTTCAAGGCAGGAGCCTGGATGGAGATAACTGGCGGGTTACGAGTCCGTAATGACACTTGAAAAAGACGGTTTTGCCCTTATATTCATGCCAAGCATGCGAGCAATGCTATGAAATTTAAAGATTTTTCATTGCTTTGCATGCCATGTTCCTGTAACCACTGTGATGCTTGATGCAAGTCTTTCAGGCCATGCATTGGTTGCCGCAGCTGTTTGCAAGCCGTCAGCTTGCAGCGTCTTCAGCACCGCGGTCACTATTAAGCTGTGGCCACGACAACGAATGGTGCAAGAGTCACCAGGTCAGAGGAGATTTATGCGTAGTGAAGTAATCGTGGTTTTGGATGGCGACCGTGAATACCGGGTCGATACCCAGTCCCTGTCCCCTATCAGTTCGGACGAAGGCCGACGCTGGCTGGATCAGCAGTTTGTCTCGCTCGAGTGCGAGCCTTTGCGGGCCACGGGCAAGGTGTTGCTGGCCGACAAGCTGGTGGTGGTGGCGCGTGAAGCGCGCAATCGCCCCGAGCTGTTTGACAACGAAGACTGGCGCAACAGCTATGCCCTGGCAGCGCATGCTGTGCTGTCCAAGCCCTTGATCCGGGTGGATGTGCCGGCGATGTCGATTAGTTATTGACCCCCCCTGAGCCGCTTTGCGGCTTCCCCCCAGGGGGACGACGCCTTTGCTGCGGGGCGGCCCTTGCTTGGCGTCTCTGGCTTGCTCAGTGCCCGAACAATGAAAAATGCCCGTTGTGAACTGACCCCTTAAAGTTGGACAGTTAAATTACGGGCACATGGCCTGAGTTCGGTATTGCACCGGGCTCAGGCCTTTTAACTTCATCTTGATTCGATGATGGTTGTAGTAACGGATGTAGTTCACCAACTCACCGCGCAGATGCTCGGCGCTTGTGAACTTCTGCATGTAAAACAACTCCGTCTTCACTGTCGCAAAGAAGCTCTCCATCGCAGCGTTGTCCAGGCAATTGCCCTTGCGTGACATGCTTTGGACCACACCTTTGGTGGCCAGGTGGCGGCGATAGGCCGGCATCTGGTATTGCCATCCCTGATCGGAATGCAGCACAGGCGCAGTCTGGCCTTTGAGTTTGCCAAGCGCCTTTTTCAGCATGTTGCCCACCAGTTGGAAGTCTGGCTTGTCACGCATCTCATAGGCCACGATCTCGCCGTTGTACAGGTCCATGACCGGCGACAGGTAAAGCTTGCTGCCACGAACATTGAACTCCGTCACATCCGTCACCCACTTCTGCTGCGGCGCATCCGCCTGGAATTGGCGCTGCAGCAGATGAGGCGCCTGAGCATTGACTGGGCCTCGGTAGGCACGGTACTTCTTGGGTCTGACCAGAGACTTCAAACCTTGCACCTGCATCAAGCGCTGGACGGCTTTGTGATTGATGACGCATCCCGCTTGGCGCAGATGCGCTGTGATGCGGCGATAGCCATACCGCCCCTTGTGCTTGTCGAAGATGCCTTGGATCTGGGCCTTTAGGCCCGCACAGGAGTCACCGCAGCGAAGCACCTGGCACTGGTAATAGAACGTGCTGCGAGCCAGCCTTGCAGCCTTGAGCAATTGCGCCACAGAGTATTCATGCCTCAGTTCAGTCACGGCTTGCGCTTTGTCAGCATTGCCTGTTGCTTTGCCCGAACCAAGGCATCCAATTTTTTTAGGTACGCCACCTCCGCGCGCAGGTATTCGTTTTCTTTGCGCAGTGCTTGCAGCGCTTTGGACTCGTCTACGGATGTGGACGAAGACTTGAGTGGCTTGGGAGGTTTGGGGGCGGGCATCTTCTTGGGGCGGCCACGGCGCTGGGGTTCAAGCGCCTCTGGGCCGCCCTCATGATACTGACGCTCCCACCTGGCAAGGATGCCTGTGCCGCCGCGCAGATTGAGTAAAGCGACTACCTGTCGGTACGTCAGGGCCTCACGCCACATGCGCTTGAGTGCTTGGAGCTTGAATTGAGCGCTGTAGTGCGCGCCCTGTCCTTTGCGGCACAGACCATCATCTCCATGCCACCGATAGACATCTACCCATTGGCGCACGGTGGAGCGGTCTATCCCATGCTTGGTTGCAAGCACTCTGAATCCACCAGTGCCATCCAAATATTCCCGGACTACGGTCCTTTTGAAATCTAAATCATGCCTCGCCATGAACAACACCTCTTCGGTTGGATCAGTGTCCAACTTTTGGGGTGCAGTTCATTGAGCGGGCATTTGCTTTTTGGGAGTGCTTATTTCAGTGCTTGCAGCAGCTTGGCGTGGATGCCGCCAAAGCCGCCATTGCTCATGCAGACGATATGGTCACCGGGGCGGATGACGGCACTGATCTGCGCTATCAGGGTCTCGATATCAGCTGCTACCTGAGCGCGCTGGCCGGCGCCTACGCCCATGGATTCCAGTGCTTCGGCGGCATCCCAGTCGAGGCCTGCAGTGTGGCAGAAGACCAGATCGGCACTTTCCAGCGACCAGGGCAACTGGCTCTTCATGGTGCCCAGCTTCATGGTGTTGCTGCGAGGCTCGAACACTGCCAGGATGCGGGCCTCTGCCCCGAGCTTGCGGCGCAGGCCGTCCAGGGTGGTGCGGATGGCGGTGGGGTGGTGGGCGAAGTCGTCATAGACCTCGATGCCGTTGACCGTGCCGCGCAGCTCCATGCGACGCTTGACGTTCTGAAAGCGCGACAGGGCTTCGCAAGCCAGCTCGGCACTGACGCCCAGATGGTCGGCAGCAGCGATGGCGGCCAGTGCATTGAGCTGGTTGTGCACGCCGGTCAGGCTCCAGCGCAGTTGCGCCACTTTTTTGCCGCGGTGCAGCACGGCAAAGTCGCTGGGATCGCCATCGGCACTGAAGTCGCTGACAGCCGAGCCGAAGCTCCGCACTTCGCTCCAGCAGCCCTGGGCCAGCACGCGGGTCAGGCTCTCCTCCAGGCCATTGCTCACCACACGGCCGGTTGACGGCACGGTGCGTATCAGGTGGTGGAACTGGCGCTCGATGGCAGCCAGATCGTCAAAGATGTCGGCGTGATCGAATTCCAGGTTGTTGAGCACGGCCGTGCGGGGGCGGTAGTGCACAAACTTGCTGCGCTTGTCGAAGAAGGCGGTGTCGTACTCATCGGCCTCGATCACAAACACGGGTTCGTCCCCGACGGGGCCAGGGCCCGCGACGGGGCGCTGGGCCGCACCGAGGCGGGCGGAGACGCCAAAGTCCAGCGGTACGCCGCCGACCAGGAAACCGGGTTGCAGACCTGCGCACTCAAGCACCCAGGTCAGCATGGATGTGGTGGTGGTCTTGCCGTGGGTGCCGGCCACGGCCAGCACATGGCGACCGCGCAGCACATGTTCGGCCAGCCATTGCGGGCCGCTGGTATAGGCGGCGCCGGTGTCCAGAATCGCCTCCATCAGCGGGAATTTGGGCAATCCGTCGGGCAGACGTTTGCGGCTGACGACGTTGCCGACCACATACATATCGGGCTTGAGCGCAATCTGGTCAGCACCATAGCCCTCGATCAGCTCAATGCCCAGTTGGCGCAGCTGATCGCTCATCGGCGGGTAAACGCCGGAATCGCAGCCCGTCACCTTGTGACCAGCTTCTCGTGCCAAGGCGGCCAGGCCTCCCATGAAGGTGCCGCAAATGCCCAGAATATGTATGTGCATGGCCGGGGATTCTACGTTTGCCTGCATGACCTGGAGGCAAGCCATGCCCCGCCTGGGCACTGACGGTAACCTTTATTATCAAATTGATAGCTGGTTTCGCATGATTTATATGGATCTAAATGTATTTTTACTTTCAGTTCGATACGAAACGGGCGCTGGCAGCTATCAAAACCTTGGTCTGTACGGTCCAGGTCAAAGTGCGGTCATTCATCTGGGTCACAATGCAAGCATGACCTGCCGCGCCTGCTGCGGCGGGCGTGATGAAATAGCGCTATGAGTTTGGATAACGTGACTGCTGAAATCGCTCAGACAGCGGCCCGCCTGGTGGTGGAGGAAGGCCTCGAATGGGGTCCGGCCAAGCAACGGGCCGTGCGTCAGCTCGGCCTGCCCGGCCGCACGGCGCTGCCTGACAACGACCAGCTTGAAGAAGCGGTGCGTGAATATATAGAGCTGTTCTGCGGCGACACCCAGCCGCAGGAGTTGCAGGCACTGCGCGAGCTGGCCCTGGTCTGGATGGACAGGCTGCAGGAGTTTCGCCCGCATCTGGCCGGAGCAGTCTGGCGCGGCACGGCCACGCGGCTGTCTGATATCTATCTGCAGCTGTTCTGCGATGATCCCAAGTCTGCCGAAATAGCACTCATCAACAACCATGTGCAATACGAGCCGAGCACGGTCACAGGCTTTCAGGGAAAGCCGGTCGAGGCACTTTCCATTCACGCACTGTGCAAGCCGATCAATGAAACCGTGGGCGTGCATCTGCTGGTCTACGACCATGATGATATGCGCGGTGCCATGAAGGCCGACAGCCATGGCCGCAGCCCGCGTGGTGATGCCAAGGCCTTGCGCAAGCTGCTGCAGGAGAGCTGCAATGAGTGAAAACACCTCTGAGAACAAGACGACCAATGGCTCGCGCCGCCTGTGGCTGACTGGCGCAGTGGCTGCCGTGGCGGCCGGGGGCGGCGCCGGTGTGGCCTGGTGGCGCAGCCAGCCTCAGGCCATGGGCCCTGGCGCCGAGGCGCAACTGTGGAGTCAGACCTTTGAAACGCCCGATGGCAAGCCTTTTGCCATGGCTGGTTTCCAGGGGCGCCCCTTGCTGGTCAACTTCTGGGCCACCTGGTGCCCGCCCTGTGTCAAGGAGCTGCCCATGCTCAGCGAATTTGCGGCGCAGCAAGGTGCAAAAGGTATTCAGGTCGTTGGCCTCGCGGTTGACAAATCCGAAGCCGTGCTGCGTTTTTTGCAGCGTCAGCCTGTGCAATTCCCCGTGGCCATCGCCATGCAAGGGGGATTGGGACTGAGCAGAAGCCTGGGGAACTTGCAGGGAGGCTTGCCATTCACGGTTCTTTTTGATGCCAAGGGGCAAGTGCGGCAACGTAAAATAGGTGAGCTTTCCAGCGAAGATCTGACAGATTGGAGCAAATAGAGCGAAGGAACATTGCTCTTGTCGTCAGAAAAGTGTAGGTAACTAAATTCCATGGCGACGTTAGTGAAAAATATCTGCCAATGCACGCAGAAGGCCGAATTTGAGGTAAATTCGCGCCCTGTTTAGAAATACGTCGCTGGAGCTCCCATGGATTTGCGAAAACTCAAGACCCTTATTGATCTGGTGTCCGAATCGAATGTGTCGGAACTGGAGATCACCGAAGCAGAGGGCAAGGTCCGTATCGTCAAGAGCGAAGGTGTGGTTCACCAATACGTTGCAGCCCCCGTGCAAGCGGCTCCTGTGATGGCTGCCCCCTTGGCGGCAGCTCCCGTTGCCGCGGCTCCCGTGGCGGCCGCTGCCCCTGCTGCTGTAGAAGGTCATGTGGTCAAGTCACCCATGGTCGGTACTTTCTACCGTGCCTCCAGCCCTGGCGCCAAGCCCTTTGTGGATGTGGGAAGCCAGGTCAAGGAAGGCGAAACCATCTGCATCGTTGAAGCCATGAAGATCCTCAACGAAATCGAAGCCGACAAGACCGGCACCATTGTTCGCGTTCTGGGTGAAAACGGCCAGGCTGTGGAATACGGCCAGCCTCTGTTCGTGATCGAGTGATAGATCATGAGGCGTTGCGTGCAGTTCGCATGGCAGCGCCGATGTGCGCTAGCCACTGGCTGCGCGACTGAGTCATTGGCAGTAGTCTGTGCCGCGGCACAGGCACCAAGCTGCGAGGAACTTCATGTTTAAGAAAATTTTGGTTGCCAACCGGGGCGAGATCGCCCTGCGCATCCAGCGCGCTTGCCGTGAGCTGGGTATCAAGGCGGTGATGGTGTACTCCGAAGCCGACCGTGATGCCAAGTACGTCAAGCTGGCCGACGAGGCCGTGTGTATCGGTCCGGCTCCTTCCCCGCTGTCCTACCTCAACATGCCGGCCATCATCTCGGCTGCCGAGGTGACCGATGCGGAAGCCATCCATCCCGGTTACGGCTTCCTGTCCGAGAACGCCGACTTTGCCGAGCGTGTGGAAAAGAGCGGCTTCACCTTTATCGGCCCGACTCCCGAGAACATCCGCACCATGGGTGACAAGGTGTCGGCCAAGCAAGCCATGATCAAGGCCGGCGTGCCTTGCGTGCCCGGCTCGGACGGCGAACTGCCCGATGATCCCGCACTCATCAAGCGCATTGCAAAGACCATCGGCTATCCCGTGATCATCAAGGCCTCGGGCGGCGGCGGCGGTCGCGGCATGCGTGTGGTGCACACCGAAGCTGCGCTGATCAATGCCGTGCAGATGACCAAGGCGGAAGCCGGCGCTGCTTTCGGCAATCCTGCCGTCTACATGGAAAAGTACCTGCAGAACCCACGTCACGTGGAAATCCAGGTGCTGGCCGATACGCACAAGAGCGCCGTGTATCTGGGCGAGCGCGACTGCTCCATGCAGCGTCGCCACCAGAAGGTGATCGAGGAAGCTCCGGCTCCCGGCATTCCCCGTCGTCTGATCGAGAAGATCGGCGAGCGCTGCGCTGCGGCCTGCAAGAAGATCGGCTATCGCGGTGCGGGTACCTTCGAGTTCCTGTACGAGAACGGCGAGTTCTACTTCATCGAGATGAACACCCGCGTGCAGGTGGAGCACCCCATCACCGAGCTGATCACGGGCATCGACATCGTGCGCACCCAGATCATGATCGCTGCCGGCGAGAAGCTGCCTTTCACCCAGCGCCAGGTCGAGTTCAAGGGGCACGCCATCGAGTGCCGTGTGAACGCCGAAGATCCGTACAAGTTCATCCCTTCGCCAGGCCGCATCTCCATGTGGCACGCTCCCGGCGGTCCTGGCGTGCGTGTTGACACCCATGTGTACAACAATTACTTCGTGCCGCCCAACTATGACTCCATGATCGGCAAGATCATTGCCTATGGCGATACCCGCGAGCAGGCCATGGCCCGCATGCGCACGGCCTTGCTGGAGACCGTGGTGGAAGGCATCAAAACCAATATTCCGCTGCACCAGGATCTGATGGTCGACTCCAAGTTCATGGAAGGCGGCACCAACATCCACTATCTGGAAGAGTGGCTGACGCATCGCACGCCCAACAAGCGATGAGATCAGGAGCATTGCTGCTCTGAGTTCCCATGCTGGCCTCTGGCAACGGAGGCCAGCATTTTCGTTTTTCAGGAAAGTACAAGTGCGTTCTCTCCATCAGGCCTGAGCCGGCATGGATGACGCAGTTGCTAGAAAGGATGGCCATGTTCGAGCTGAGCCTGCTGTGCCCCGAAGATCGGGTCGAAACCATTAGCGAAGCGCTGGATGCACTCGATGCATTGAGCGTATCCGTCGAAGATGCCGATGCGCAGACCGAAGCCGAGCAGGCACTGTTCGGCGAGCCTGGCATGCCCGCACCGAAGGAAGGCTGGAATCGCAGCCGCGTGATCGCCCTCTATCCCGACGAAGCCGCAGCCACCGAGGCGCGTGATCTGCTGCTGCCGCAGGACTTTTTTGAGGGCTGCAAGATTCTCGCCCTCAAGCCCGTGCCCGAGCAGGATTGGGTGCGCCTGACGCAGTCGCAGTTCGAGCCCGTGGATATCACGCCCGAGTTCTGGATCGTGCCCACCTGGCATGAACTGCCCGAGCAGGCCAAGGTCAGCATCCGTCTGGACCCGGGCCTGGCTTTCGGTACCGGCACCCACCCCACTACTCGCATGTGTCTGCGCTGGATTGCACGCCAGCCCAAGGGCACCCTGGGACGCACGCTGGACTATGGCTGCGGCTCTGGCATTTTGGCCATTGGTGCAGCCAAGTTCGGCGCGACCGATGTGGATGCGGTGGACATCGATCCCGCGGCCGTGGAATCGACCAACTACAACACCAGTGCCAACCATGTGGAAGTCAGGGCCGGCCTGCCAGATGCGGCTGGCGGCGAGTACCGGACCGTGCTGGCCAATATTCTGGCTACGCCACTCAAGGTGCTGGCGCCGCTGCTGTGCGGTCGTGTGCAAGCTGGCGGCAATCTGGTGCTGGCAGGCATTCTGGAGCGCCAGGCCGACGAGCTGAAGGAGGCCTATGCGCCTTATCTCAAGCTGGAGGTGGCCGACAGCGAAGACGGCTGGATTCTCATGACGGCACAGCGAGCCGCCTGATTGCGACGCAAACCCGCAGCCAGCAGGTGTGCGGGTGGTTGCTGCCTACAATTGAACCCTGATGAGTCAAGTCACCCGTTGCCCCTCCTGTGGAACCCGCTTCAAAGTGGTCGCCGACCAGCTGCGCATCTCGCAGGGCTGGGTGCGCTGCGGGATGTGCCAAAGCGTCTTTGATGCCTCGCAGGAATTGCAGTCCGTGCCCGACGAGCTGCTGCAGCCGGAAGCTGCTGATGCGCCGCAGATGCCTGCCATGCAGGAGGTGCATCCGACGGAAGCCGGAGAGCAACGGACGCCGGTTTGGTCGCAGCAGGATGCCGCGGATGCTCCCGCCCCCGACATGCAGAAGGCTGAGGCCTTGCAGGATTTGGCGTCGGATTCGGTGGACGCGGCAGCGACGGTTGCTCAGGCCGCAGAAGCCGCACCGGCAGCAGAGCCTGCCGATGTGGTTTCCGAATCCGAGCCGTCCGGGTCCATGCCCGGAATGGCGGACGCACAGCCCTCGTTTGTCGATCAGGCGCGTCCTCTGGCTGAAGAGGATGCTGCAGCTGCTCAGCATGATCCTCATCCGGAAGCGAGCGAGCCGGAGCCGGAACTGCTTGTGCAGCCGCCGCCGAGCGAGGTCCTGATGCCCGAGGCCGCGCAGGACCTCAAGGACGAGGTCCAGGCCGAAGCCGTCTCGAGGGAGGCGCTGCTGCATGCCGATATCGGCGCTATACAACCCGCCAGGGACCGGGCGCAGGCTGTCACGGATGCGGATCAGGATGAGTTTGCTGCCATTGCTGGCGATGAACCTGGCTTTGTGCGTCAGGCCCGCCGGCAGGCGTTCTGGCACTCTGCAGGCATGCGTGTGGCGCTGGTGCTGGGCTCGCTGGTAGCCGTTGTCGGTGTTGTGGGCCAATATGCCTGGCTGCAGCGCGATGCGCTGGCTGCGCAATATCCTGCGCTGGCCCCTGTGCTGGCCAAGGCCTGCAGTCTGGCAGGTTGCGAGCTGCAGGCCCGCCGCGCGATTGCCGATGTGGTGATCAGCGGTTCGGGCTTCAAGCAGCTGGCCGATGACCATCAGTACCAGTGGAGCCTGACATTGGAGAACCGCTCCGATGTGCCGGTGGCCATGCCCATGGCCGAGCTGACCTTGACCGATGCACAGGACAGGCCTTTGCTGCGCCGGGTGGTCGACCTGCGGCTGCTGGGTGCCCCGGAGCAGCTGCATGCCCGCCAGGAGTGGAGCGTGAACGTTCCTGTGCAGGTGCAGGACCTCGGTGCTGCAGTGGCGGGCTACCGGGCGCTGGTTTTTTATCCCTAATACGGCTTGTGCCAATTCGGATCAGGCAGGGTGTCTCGTCAATAGAAATGCCCGTTGTACATCCTTGTTGGCGCAAGCCACCCTTCATTCATTTCTGAAAGAGAACGCACCATGGCCGCTTTGATCTGCGGGTCGCTGGCATTCGACAACATCATGACCTTTGAAGGTCGTTTTGCCGACCAGATTCTTCCCGACCAGCTGCACATCCTCAATGTGTCGTTTCTGGTGCCCACGCTGCGCCGCGACTTTGGTGGCTGTGCCGGCAATATTGCCTATAGCCTGAAACTGCTCGGTGGCGATGCACACCCCATGGCCATGGTGGGCAGTGACGGTGCGGATTATGTGCAGCGCTTCAAGGAGCTGGGCATTGAGACCCGTCATGTGGGTCAGCTGCAGAGCACGCACACCGCGCAGTGCATGATCATGACCGACCATGACAACAACCAGATCACGGCTTTCCACCCAGGCGCCATGATGCAGGCGCACGAGAACCGCATCACCGCCGACATGGCTGCCGATGTCAAGATCGGCATCATTGCTCCCGATGGTCGTCAAGCCATGATCGAGCACGCCGCCCAGTTCAAGGCCGCAGGGATTCCTTTTGTGTTCGATCCGGGTCAGGGCCTGCCCATGTTCAATGGCGACGAGCTCAAGGCTTTTATCGAGCAGGCCGACTGGGTGGCAGTGAACGACTATGAAGGCAAGATGCTCAGCGAGCGCACGGGCCTGAGCTTTGACGAGATCTCGCGCAAGGTGCGCGGCCTGGTCGTGACCCTGGGTGCCGAAGGCTGCGAAGTCTGGCAGCAGGGTGAGAAGACCCTGGTGGCGCCGGTGAAGCCCGCCGCCGTGGTCGACCCCACGGGTTGTGGCGATGCCTGGCGCGGTGCTTTCCTGTTTGGTCTGGAGCGTGGCTGGGATCTGCTGCGTTGCGCCGAACTGGGCAACCGCTTGGGGGCGCTGAAGATTGCGCAACGCGGCCCGCAGAACTATCAGCTGGACTTCCAGCCCTGATGCGATGTCGGTGCCCTGAGGGTACTGATCGCGGTGCATGTAAAAAAGCCCGGCTCTCGCAAGAGAGCTCGGGCTTTTTTATGGCGTGCAGGTCAGCGAACCGATCAGGGCTTGTTACCTGTGGGGAAGGGCCAGGCCGCTTGAGGTGCCAGGCGGGTCTGCGCCACGGGTGCAGTGGTTTCGGTCACGGCGGCAGGTGCAGGTGCAGGTGCGGCAGCCTTCTTGGGAGCAGCGGCCTTGGCAGCAGTTGCAGCCTTCTTGGGTGCAGCCTTGGCAGGGGCAGCAGCCTTGGCAGCAGTTGCAGCCTTCTTGGGTGCAGCCTTGGCAGGAGCAGCAGCCTTGGCAGCAGTTGCAGCCTTCTTGGGTGCAGCCTTGGCAGGAGCAGCAGCCTTGGCAGCGGTTGCAGCCTTCTTGGGTGCAGTCTTGGCAGGAGCAGCAGCCTTGGCAGCGGTTGCAGCCTTCTTGGGTGCAGCCTTGGCAGGAGCAGCAGCCTTGGCAGCAGTTGCAGCCTTCTTGGGTGCAGCCTTTGCAGGAGCAGCAGCCTTGGCAGCGGTTGCAGCCTTCTTGGGTGCAGCCTTTGCAGGAGCAGCAGCCTTGGCAGCGGTTGCAGCCTTCTTGGGTGCAGCCTTTGCAGGAGCAGCAGCCTTGGCAGCGGTTGCAGCCTTCTTGGGTGCAGCCTTTGCAGGAGCAGCAGCCTTGGCAGCGGTTGCAGCCTTCTTGGGTGCAGCCTTGGCAGCAGTTGCAGACTTCTTGGGGGCGGCCTTGGCAGGAGCAGCAGCCTTGGCAGCAGCAGCAGCCTTCTTGGGGGCGGCCTTGGCAGGAGCGGCAGCCTTGGCAGGAGCAGCAGCCTTGGCAGCAGTTGCAGCCTTCTTGGTTGCAGCCTTGGCAGGAGCAGCAGCCTTGGCAGCGGTTGCAGCCTTCTTGGGTGCAGCCTTGGCAGGAGCAGCAGCCTTGGCAGCGGTTGCAGCCTTCTTGGGTGCAGCCTTTGCAGGAGCAGCAGCCTTGGCAGTGGTTGCAGCCTTCTTGGGTGCAGCCTTGGCAGGAGCAGCGGCCTTGGGGGCGGCGGTCTTGGTTGCAGCTGCCTTCTTCACAGCTTCAGCCTTGGGCGCGGCCGCCTTCTTGGCAGGTGTCTTTTTCTCGGTTGTGGCCTTGGCGGCCGTCTTCTTCGCAGTTGCCATCATTTTCTCCTTCGTTGATTTGCATAAGACGTCCGGTTCTTTGCAGTGCCGGACGATTCAAAGCGATGTGGAGTTACGCATCGCTAGGAACACAAATTTGCTTCACGCCAAAAATCTCAGTTTTTTGTAGCAATGAAGTGAAGCAAGTCATGACTCGCATTGTGCCTGCTTAGAAGCAATTAATCCCAAGAAAGTGCGCCTCCGGTCTGATACTCGATCACTCGTGTCTCAAAGAAGTTACGTTCTTTCTTCAAATCGATCATTTCGCTCATCCAGGGGAAGGGATTTTCTTCACCGGGGAACAGTTCCTCCAGACCGATCTGCGTGGCGCGACGGTTGGCGATGTAGCGCAGATAGCCCTTGAACATGGATGCATTCATGCCCAGCACGCCGCGTGGCATGGTGTCCTCGGCATAGCGATATTCGAGCTCCACAGCCTTCTGGAACAGCTCCGTGATTTCCTGCTTGAACTCGGCCGTCCACAGATGGGGGTTCTCGAGCTTGAGCTGGTTGATCAGATCGATGCCGAAGTTGCAGTGCATGGACTCGTCACGCAGGATGTACTGGTACTGCTCGGCAGCGCCCGTCATCTTGTTCTGGCGGCCCAGGGCCAGGATTTGCGTGAAGCCCACGTAGAAGAACAGGCCTTCCATCAGGCAGGCAAAAACGATCAGCGACTTCAGCAGAGTCTGGTCGGTTTCGGGCGTGCCGGTGTGGAAGTTGGGGTCCATGATCGCTTCGATGAAGGGGATCAGGAACTCGTCCTTGTCGCGGATGGATTGGACTTCGTTGTAGGCATTGAAGATTTCCGATTCATCCAGACCCAGCGACTCCACGATGTACTGGTAGGCATGGGTGTGGATGGCTTCTTCGAAGGCCTGGCGCAGCAGGAACTGGCGGCACTCGGGCGCCGTGATGTGGCGGTAGGTGCCCAGCACGATGTTGTTGGCGGCCAGCGAATCGGCCGTCACAAAGAAGCCCAGATTGCGCTTGACGATGCGACGCTCGTCTTCGGTCAGACCGTTGGGATCCTTCCACAGCGCGATGTCGCGCGTCATGTTCACTTCCTGCGGCATCCAGTGGTTGGCGCAGGTGGCCAGATACTTTTCCCAGGCCCACTTGTACTTGAAGGGGACCAGCTGGTTCACGTCGGTCTTGGCGTTGATGATGCGCTTGTCGGCGGCATTCACGCGCTTGTGGGTGCTGGTGGACGCGCCAGCTTCTGCGCTGGTGGCGGAAGGGGCAAAGGTGTCGTCGTCAAAGCTCAGCATGATTTATTCCTTCAAGGGAAAAGCTGGGTGCAGTGCATTCAACATCCAGCCTTCTGATTTATCTATTTAATAAGCGCCACTGAAAACTGGCGCCCTCCAACCCAAAGACACCGAGCAAGAGCCGTCTCGCAGCGAAGGTGTCGTCCCCCTCCCGCGTAGCGAGGAAGGGGGAAGGCGCGGAGCGCCTCAGGGGGTGTTGCCAGTTACTGGCAAGCCTCGCAACCAGGGTCGTCAATCGCGCAGAACTTGATGTCCGTGGCGGGTGCCTGGGCACGTGCAGCAGCGGCAGCGGCTTCCAGTGCGCTCACCGCAGGCTTGGCCGCGGGGGCAGCCGAAGCAGCAGGAGCGCCGGAGGACACGGCGTTCAGCACACGACTTTGCACGGTGGACTTCTCGATATTGGTCGCGCTGGTGGTGCGCAGGTAGTAGGTGGTCTTCAGACCGCGCAGCCAGGCCAGCATATAGGTGTCGTGCAGCTTCTTGCCCGATGCACCGGCCATGTAGATGTTCAGGCTCTGGGCCTGGTCGATCCACTTCTGGCGGCGCGAGGCGGCTTCCACCAGCCATTCGGGCGAGACTTCGAACGCGGTGGCGTAGAGGTTCTTGATCTCTTGCGGCACGCGGTCGATGGCGCGCAGCGAGCCGTCGAAATGCTTGAGGTCCATGACCATCACGTCGTCCCACAGGCCCAGACGCTTGAGGTCGCGCACCAGGTACTGGTTGATGACGGTGAATTCGCCCGACAGATTGGACTTCACGGACAGGTTGCCGAACGAAGGCTCGATCGAGGCATCCACACCCACGATGTTGGAGATGGTGGCGGTGGGGGCAATGGCCACGCAGTTGGAGTTGCGCATGCCGTCCTTGGCGATCTTGGCGCGCAGGGCGTCCCAGTCCAGCTTGGCGGAGCGATCCACTTCCACATAGCCGCCGCGGGCCTTTTCCAGCAGCTTCAGAGTGTCGGGGGGCAGGATGCCCTGATCCCACAGCGATCCCTTGAAGGTGGAGTAGGTGCCGCGTTCCTTGGACAGCTCGGTCGACGCCCAGTAAGCGTAGTAGCAGATGGCTTCCATGGCCTCGTCGGCGAACTCGACGGCGCCCTGGCTGGCGTAGGCGGTGCGCATTTCATACAGCGCATCCTGGAAACCCATCAGGCCCATGCCCACGGGGCGGTGGCGCAGATTGGAGTCCTTGGCCTTTTGCACGGCGTAGTAGTTGATGTCGATCACGTTGTCCAGCATGCGCATGGCCGTGTTCACGGTCTTGCGCAGCTTGTCGTGGTCGATCTTGCCGTCCTTGATGTGCTGGACCAGGTTCACGGAACCCAGGTTGCAGACCGCGGTTTCGGTGTCGCTGGTGTTGAGCGTGATCTCGGTGCACAGATTGGACGAGTGCACCACACCCACGTGCTGCTGGGGCGAGCGGATGTTGCAGGGGTCCTTGAAGGTGATCCAGGGATGGCCGGTCTCGAACAGCATCGAGAGCATCTTGCGCCACAGATCCACGGCAGGCACGCGCTTGAACAGCTTGAGCTCGCCGCTGTCGACCTTGGCTTCATAGGCGGTGTAGGCCTTCTCGAAGGCTTCGCCGTACAGGTCGTGCAGATCGGGAGCGTCAGCGGGCGAGAACAGGGTCCACTGGCCTTTTTCCATCACGCGCTTCATGAACAGGTCGGGAATCCAGTTCGCCGTGTTCATGTCGTGGGTGCGGCGGCGGTCGTCGCCGGTGTTCTTGCGCAGCTCCAGGAACTCTTCGATGTCCAGGTGCCAGGACTCCAGATAGGTACAGACTGCGCCCTTGCGCTTGCCGCCCTGGTTCACGGCCACGGCCGTGTCGTTGACCACCTTGAGGAAGGGAACCACGCCTTGCGATTCGCCGTTGGTGCCCTTGATGCGCGAGCCCAGGGCACGCACACGGGTCCAGTCATTGCCCAGGCCGCCGGCAAACTTGGACAGCAGAGCGTTTTCCTTGATGGATTCGTAGATGCCGTCCAGGTCGTCGGGCACGGTGGTCAGGTAGCAGGACGACAGCTGCGAGCGCAGCGTGCCGCTGTTGAACAGCGTGGGGGTGGACGACATGAAGTCGAAGGACGACAGCAGTTCGTAGAACTCGATGGCACGGGCGTTGCGGTCGGGCTCGTTCAGCGCCAGGCCCATGGCCACGCGCATGAAGAAGGACTGGGGCAGCTCGATGCGGGTCTTGCGCACGTGCAGGAAGTAGCGGTCGTACAGGGTCTGCAGACCCAGGTAGTCGAACTGCTCGTCGCGCTCGGCCTTCAGGGCCTTGGCCAGACGGGGCAGGTCGTAGTTCAGCAGCTCGGGGTTGAGCAGCTCGTTGTCCACGCCTTTTTGCACAAAGCCGGGGAAGTAGTCGGCATAGGCGGCCTGCATTTCTGCGGGCTGCACGTCGCGGCCCATGACTTCGCGCACGATGGTGTGCAGCAGCAGGCGGGCGGTGACGTAGGTGTAGTCAGGGTCTTTTTCGATCAGCGTACGGGCGGCCAGGATGGATGCCTTGTAGACCTCGGCCAGAGGCACGCCGTCGTACAGATTGCGCAGGGTTTCGGCCACGATGGGCGCGGACTGGATGTCGGCATTCAGATTGCGGCAGGAAGCGACGATCAGAGCCTCCAGGCGCTCCTGGTCCAGGGGCACGCGCTGGCCGTTGTCGGTCACATGCAGCACGGGTTTGGCGGCGGCAGCGGCGGCCACTTCGGCGGCCTTCTTCTGCTCGGCACGTTCCTGGTTGCGGCGCTCGCGGTACAGCACATAGGCGCGGGCCACGTCCTGATGACCGGCGCGCATCAGGCCCAGCTCGACCTGGTCCTGCACATCTTCAATATGGAAGGTGCCGCCATCGGGACGCGAGCGCACCAGTGCGCGCACCACGCCTTCGGTCAGTTCGTTGACTGTGTCGCGCACGCTGGCAGACGCTGCGCCCTGCGCGCCGCGCACAGCCAGGAATGCCTTGGTCAGGGCCACGGCAATCTTCTGGGGCGCGAAAGCCACCACATCGCCGCTGCGGCGGATGATCTGATAGCTGTCATTGGGGGAGGAAGAATTGGCTGCACCGGCAGGTGCGGCAGAAGGCAGTGAGTTCAACGCTTCTTGCATAAGTTCCTCTGAGTCAATATGTGGATAGGCAGACAAAGGCCTGCACTGTGGGCAGGCCATCAAAAACACGATTCGGCGCCTCGGTTTACACATGGTTTGCACAGGGTGTGCACAACTTGTAAACACTAGATATGGGGTCTGAGGCTCTTCAAAACACTACCGGTAGTGTATCGCGCTTAAATCCGAGCGACCTGATGAAACTACTGAATCTGGCATTTCTAGCGTCGCTTGACAGCCGCAAAAACGACTTCATCCCGCATGAATAAAGGCCTGTGGCGCGGTTGCGCGCGGCGGCAGATCGGGCCGGAAATATGTAAAAAATTTGCGTGTTTGATGCAGGCGACAGTTGTTGCGCGCGCGCCATTGACATGCCGTTTCGAAGCCCCGCAACGATGGATGCTTGGGATTCTCAAAATGAGGAGCACATAGCGCCTGCCAGTACAAGATTTCAGCTACGAATATGTATGAAATCGACGGCTGAAAGGCGGGAGATGCTATGAAGATTTCAGGCAGTGCCTGAGTCTGCCGGACCGGGGGGGAATTTCCAGCTTCGGGTGCTGCCTGCGCTGGCCAGCTGCTGCTGCAGCCACTGCCAGTCGAAACCGGGTCCGGGGTCCTGCTTGCGTCCGGGGGCGATGTGCTCGTGCCCGGCGATGTAGCGCACCGGATATTGCGCCGCAATGGCTATGCAAAGCTGCTGCAGGGCCTGGTACTGCGGAGCTTCAAAGCTCAGGCCTTCCAGGCCTTCGAGTTCGATGCCGATGGAGTCGTCGTTGCAGCGCTCGCGCCCGCGCCACTGGCTCACGCCGGCATGCCAGGCACGGTCGTCGCAGCTGACGAACTGCCAGATTTCGCCCTGACGCGTGATAAAGAAATGTGACGAGACTTCGAGGCCGCGAATGCCCTGGTAATAGGAGTGGGCGTCCCAGTCCAGCTGATTGGTGAACAGCTGCTGCACCGCGCCTGTACCGTACTGGCCCGGAGGCAGGCTGATGGAGTGGATGACGACGAGGTCGATCTGCGCATCCACGGGGCGAGGGCCGAAATTGGGAGATCTCAGCGGACGCGCCGCACCATACCAGCCGGCCTGCCAGGGCTGCTGTGGCAGCGGCAAGGATGGAGAATGGGGTGCGGGATCAGACATTGTCGCTCTGGTGTTTGCTGCCTTCGGCCGGCAGGTCTATGCCCAGACGGTCGATGCGGTAGCGAATCTGGCGCAGGCTGATGCCCAGTCTGGCCGCCGTGGCTGTGCGGTTGAAGCCGTTGTCCTGCAGGGCTCTGACCAAGATGCTGCGCTCCTGTTCATCCAGCCAGCCTTGCAGATCCTCCGGCAGCGTGGCCGGACTGCCTGCGTGCTGAGTTTGCGGCGGCGGTGCGCTCGATGCCAAAGCGTCCGAGGAAGCGGCTGCCGCCACACCAGTGCCCTCGGCCGGAACGCCGGATTCGGGCAGGCGCAGCGGGCCTTCCTCGCCCAGTGCAATGGCGCGGTGCAGCACGTTCTCCAGCTCGCGCACATTGCCAGGCAGCGGGAGCTGGGCTATCTGGCTCAGGCTGATGTCGTCCAGCTCCGGCGTAGCCAGTCCGGACTCGCGGGCCAGCTTTTGCAGCAAAGCCTGGCATAGCTGGCCCAGGTCTTCACGGCGCTCGCGCAGCGCGGGCAGTTCGATTTCGATGACATTGAGACGGTAGAACAGGTCCTGGCGGAAATTGCCGGCCTGCACTTCCGCTCCCAGATCGCGGTGGGTGGCGCTGACGATGCGCACATCGACGGCTTCTTCCTGGGTGCTGCCCAGCGGACGAATCTTGCGTTCCTGAATGGCGCGCAGCAGCTTGGCCTGCATGGCCAGGGGCAGGTCGCCGATTTCATCGAGAAACAAGGTGCCGCCCTGTGCGGCCTGGAAGTAGCCGGGCCTGTCCTGGGTGGCGCCGGTGTAGGAGCCCTTGCGGGCACCGAAGAACTCGGCTTCGAGCAGGCTTTCCGGGATGGCACCGCAGTTGACTGCGACCATGGGACCGTCGGCCCGCTGGCTGCAGCCGTGCAGGGCGCGTGCCACCAGTTCCTTGCCCGTGCCGGATTCACCGTGGATCAGCACGGGAGCCATACCTTTGGCGACCTTGGCAATGCGCTGCTTGACCAGTTGCATGGCCTGAGACTGGCCAACCAGAGCCTCCAGGGCGCCAGCTGGCGTTCCCGCACCAGTGCCGCTGGCCGCCGAGCTATCGCTGGTCGTTGGGTTGCCGGGCTTGAGCACTGCGCCAATGCCTTGCACGGCCGAGGCCACGACCTGGCGGAACTGGCGCAGGTCCACGGGCTTGGTCAGATAGTCGAACGCGCCCGCGCGCAGGGCCTCGACGGCGTTTTCGGCAGAGCCGTAGGCCGTCATGACGATGCAGCGCTCGCTGCGCGACTGATCGCGCAGCTGCAGCAGCAGCTCCATGCCGATCCCGTCGGGCAGGCGCATATCGGTAATCAAGACATCGAAATTGCGGCCTTGCAGCTGAGTCATGCCTTCCTGGACCGAGCCCGCGGTTTCCACGCGGTAGCCTTCCCGCAACAAGGTCAGCTCGTAGAGCGTGCGCAGATCCGGTTCATCATCGACCACGAGAATGCTGGCCGCTGCGGATGAGTGAGGCGATGATGTCACTGGGCTTACACCATGATCGAGTCAAACAGAGAGTGGCTCGCGAGGGATGAAGGGCCGCTGCGCAGAGTCACGATAAAGGCATTGCCGTTCACCTCGCCTTGCGGTGTTTTGCGAGCCAGGCGTTGATAGCTGATGGAGGCATCGTAGCGCTGGCACAGCTCGCGGCATATATAGAGTCCGAGGCCGCTGGAGCGGCTTTGAGAGGAGAAGAACGGCTCGAACAGATGGCGCTCGACGCTGGACTCCAGCGGAGCCCCATCACTCCAGACCATGAACCAGCAGGTGTCGTCCTGCGGTGCGAGACCCTGGATCCGACCGTTCAAGGGCCCGTGGCCGCTGATCAGCTGCAGGCCCGCCTCATTGTCGGCATGGCTGCGGTGGCGCTGGGCATTGTCCAGCAAGTTGATCAGCACGCGGCGCAGATGCTCTTCATCGAACAGGATATGGCGGGCCGTTGCATTGAGCCGCAGCAGAAGCTGGCGCGGCGGAGTGGCCTGTATGCGCCATTCATGGCTGATCTGGGCCAGCAGGGTGTCCAGCGGCAGCGACTGGCCCTGATGGGTTTCTGTGCCCTGCTGCACGCGCGCCAGGTTGAGGATTTCTTCGGCGATGCGGGCCAGTCGGTCGGCATTCTGCCCCACGATGCGGCATAGCTGTTGGGGGCCGGGCTGGCTCGCCAGGTCTTCGGCCAGCAGCGCATTGGCCTGGGTGATGGCCGCGAGCGGGTTGCGTATTTCATGGGCTACGGCAGCCGACATACGGCCCATGGAGGCCAGCTTTTCGGTGCGCAGCTGCGCTTCCATTTCGCGCAGGTCGTGAAGAAACATGACGCAAAGCGAATGGCTGGCTTGCGCCTGTGGCCCCTCGTCCAGATAGGGCGCCGAAACTTCGGTGATGCGTGTGCGCACATGCATGCCCGTGGCGCCGTGTCGTTCATGAGCCTGCAGGTGAATCGTGGCGGACAGTGGGCGGGCATGGGCAAAGCTGGCTTGTGTTGAATGCGCCAGCGGCTCCCACCAACTGTGGGCCTGCAGGGAAAAAGGCTGGGGGTGATCCATGGCGAGGCCCAGCAGCTGCAAGGCAGCTGGGTTTGCCTGCAGAACCAGCAAGCTCGAGTCGACCACCAGCACGCCATCGGAGAAGTGGTTGATCACCAGACTGTTGACCTGCTCCTGGGTCTGAGTGCGCAAGCGGTTGAACAGGGCCTGGGAGCGCTCGCGCCGGACACGCTTGGCCAGCTCGTGCGTGAGATAGGCCACGCAGAAATAGCCGGCGCAGGAAAAAGCCGCCTGGTAATAAGACTGGGCGCCGTCGTTGAGGCCGCCATGGTATTGCCAGAAGGTGTAGGCCAGCGTCAGCAGCGTGATGCTGGCCGTGGTGCCAAAGGCCAGCATCAGTCCGCCCAGGGCCGAGGAGATCAGGACGGGAATGGCCAGCAGCGCGGTGTAGTTGAGCGAGCCGACCTGAAAGAGCTGCAGCAGAAAGATCACGGCAATGTCGACGCCGATCACGGGCAGCCATTGCAGGGCTGCGCGAGGCGCCGGCAAATGACGTCCTGCAGTCAGGCGCAGCACGACGGTCAGCGTCAGATAGGTGAAGCAGATCAGCCAGGCCAGGGGGGAGCTGATGTTCTGCAGCTGCAGATTCAGTGTCTGCAGCAGCACCAGGGCCAGCGCCAGAAGCACGCGGCCGCTGAGGAAAGCCTGCCACAGGCGCACGAACGGGGCGTTGAGGCTGGCGTCTGCGCGCCGGCTGATGGCCGCATCCAGCGGGATGGCGGTGTGCTGCCAGGGCGAGGCGGAGTTCACCATGCGGTCAGTGGCGCTCAGTGTCTTGCTGGGCCAGGCGGCGGTGTTCCGCGCTGCAGAAGATCTTGCCCGAGGCGTCGCTCACGGCATCAGCCAGCGGCAGGTGAAGGCCGCAGTGAGCACAAGCTACCATGGTCTGTGCGTGCTTGGGGACACTGGCAGGCCTGGTCTGTTCAGCCACTTCTGCACGGCGCTTGCTGCGCCAGATTCCGACAGCCACCACCACGACCAGCAGGACCAGCAAATACTTCATGCTGCGCGCTCCAGCAGGACTTCAATCACAAAGCGCGAGCCGACATAGGCCAGCAGCAAGAAGATGGCGCCGATATAAAGAACTCGCACGGCGCTTTGGCCGCGCCAGCCGAATCGCTTGCGGCCGAACAGCAGCACGGCAAATGCCAGCCAGGACAGCAGGGAGAAAATGGATTTGTGATTCCACACCCATGCCTTGCCATAGAGCTGTTCGCCAAACAGCCAGCCTGCGGCCAGTGTGGCGGTCAGCAGCACAAAGCCCGCTCCGACAAAACGGAAGGTCAGCCGCTCCAGCGTCAGCAGCGGCAGTCCGCTGTCATGGTCGCCGCCCTGGCGCATCTGCCGCTCGGCATGGCTCATCAGCGCGCCATGAACGACGGCTGCGGCAAACAGGCCGTAGGAAGCAATACCCAGAGCCAGATGCAGAGGCAGCCAGGGCGAGGCGTTGACGTGCAGCGGTGTACCGGGGAACACCACGGCCAGAAGCACGGCCACGCTTCCCAGGATGGACAGCGGCCAGCGCGAGCGCAGCTGCGGGTAGAGCTGCTGCTCCACCACATAGACGGTCAGCACCAGCCAGGCAGTGATCGAGAGTGCGGGAGCAAAGCCGAAGTGCGGCAGCTCGCCAAGCAAACCCCAGCCCAGCAGCAGGGCATGCAGTGCCCAGGCCAGGCGCAGGCAGCGACGGGCACCGGCTTCTTGCAGGCGCTGGGTGGCAAGTGCAGGAATGGCGTAGGCAATGGCTGCTGCCATGGCCAGGATCCAGCCAATGGGGCCAGCTGCAGTGAGCGGTTGGGAGAGCATGCTTTCTATGATAGTGCCGCTGGCCCGCACTCATCTTTTGCAGGCCGCTGCCGTCCGTCAATTTTGCGTATAAAGCACTGCCTGAACCCGGTCATGAGCGCGGGTTTGAGCGTTTGCAGGGCAGATCGTCGGCTCTTGAGCCCGGTCTTCAAGGATTTTCTCCGGTCGGACGATGCCTTCAGGCTTCCCGCCCCGCAGGCCAGTCTTCCACCAAGAGTCAGGACTCTCAGGGTAGCTCGATTCTGCTCGAGATTCAGGGCCGGCCCGGTTTCTTTCGAGGGCGCTGTGGAGCACAGCGGAGCGACTTTGCACGCCTGAGGCAGATCACGGACAAGTCTGCGGGGCATCGTCAATCAAGGGCAGCGGGTAAAATGCCTGTTCATGCAGCTTCGCCTCGCCTGAGCTGGGCCCGCAAGCTGCCCGGAGAGTCGTGCTGCGCGCTCGCGCACGACTTCCGTCCATCCATAACTTTCGAATGCTTTTTGCTTATGGCCTCCGCACTCACCGATAAACTCTCGCGCCTTGTCAAAGAGATGCGCGGCCAGGCCCGCATCACCGAGTCCAATGTGCAGGACATGCTGCGCGAAGTGCGCATGGCCTTGCTGGAGGCCGACGTGGCCCTGCCCGTGGTGCGCGACTTCATTGCCCGCGTCAAGGAAAAGGCACTGGGTCAGGAAGTCATCAGCTCGTTGCAGCCCGGCCAGGTGCTGGTGTCCATCGTCAACAAGGAGTTGGCGGCGACCATGGGCGAAGGCGTGGCCGACATCAACCTCAATGCCCAGCCTCCCGCCGTCATTCTGATGGCGGGTCTGCAAGGCGCAGGCAAGACCACCACCACGGCCAAGCTGGCCAAGCATCTGATCGAAAAGCGCAAGAAAAAGGTGCTCACGGTTTCGGGAGACGTGTATCGCCCCGCGGCCATCGAGCAGCTCAAGACCGTGACGGCCCAGGCTGGCGCCGAGTGGTTTCCCTCCACGCCCGACCAGAAGCCACACGATATCGCCGTGGCCGCGATTGATTACGCCAAGAAGCATTTCTTCGATGTGCTGCTGGTGGATACGGCCGGCCGTCTGGCCATCGACGAGCTGCTGATGGCCGAAATCAAGGATTTGCACGCCACGCTCAAACCCGTCGAAACCCTGTTCGTGGTCGATGCCATGCAGGGTCAGGATGCGGTCAACACCGCCAAGGCCTTCAAGGAAGCGCTGCCGCTGACCGGAATCGTGCTGACCAAGCTCGACGGCGATTCGCGCGGCGGTGCGGCGCTGTCGGTGCGCCAGATCACGGGTGCGCCCATCAAGTTTGCCGGTGTCTCGGAAAAGATCGACGGCCTGGAAGTCTTTGATGCCGACCGCCACGCACAGCGCGTGCTGGGCATGGGCGACATCGTGGCCCTGGTCGAGCAGGTCACCAAGGGCGTGGACATGGAAGCCGCGCAGAAGATGGCCGAGAAGCTCAAGAGCGGTGACGGCTTCGACCTCAACGACTTTCTGGCCCAGCTGCAGCAGATGAAGCAGATGGGCGGTCTCTCGACCCTGATGGACAAGCTGCCCGCCGAGCTGGCCGGCAAGGCCGGTCAGGTCGATATGGACAAGGCCGAGCGCGAGATCAAGCGCAAGGAAGGCATCATCTGTTCCATGACCTTCAAGGAGCGCAAGAACCCCGCCCTGATCAAGGCCACGCGCAAAAAGCGTATTGCTGACGGCGCCGGCGTGCAGGTGCAGGAAGTCAACCGCCTGCTCAAGGAGTTCGAGCAGATGCAGACCATGATGAAGAAGTTCAAGGGCGGCGGTCTGATGAAGATGATGAAGAAGATGGGCGGCATGAAAGCCATGAAGGGCATGATGGGCGGCGGCGGCATGCCCAAGCTGCCTTTCTGATAATTGATCACCCCCCTGAGCCGCTGCGCGGCTTCCCCTGGCCGGGCGCCCCCAAGGGGGACGACAGCCTCGCTGCGCGGCGGCGCTTGCTGGCTGTCCCTTTCCTGGGGCGTGTCAGTTTCTAAGGGTGTTTAAAAAGTGAGCTGCTTGGCTTGTTGTTTATGGATTTGGATGAGAAATGCATCTGAATCAAAGGCATGACAAGCGAGAGTAGCTCACTTTTTTGTAAAGAAGCGCAGTAATTGTGGGTAGACGGTGGCTGTTTGGGCGGCTTTCTGAGAACATGCCTTTCCATGAAGCTACAAGACAGGACTTTCGTGGAGGCGGGTCAGCGGCAAGCTCTGCCTCAATGTCTGGAGCGCCGCTGCGCGCTGATGCTGGCGGGCTCGCTGCTTGCGGTGCTGGCAGGGTGTTCCACCACCAAAGACAGGCCCCGGCCTGCTGCGCAAGGCGGATCTTCCGCGCGCCCGGCCAATGCCCTGAGTCTGGATGCTGAGCTGCGCGAGTCGCTGCTGGCACGCACCATGCTGGTGGTCAACACGCCTTACACCTATGGCGGCAACTCGCCTGAAGGCGGTTTTGACTGCAGCGGTCTGATTCAGTGGGCCGTGGGGGGCATCACGGAAATCCGCCTGCCCCGCACCACATCGCAATGGGCGCAGGCCAGCAACCCGGTGGATGGACGCGATCTGATGCGCGGCGACTTCGTGTTCTTCAACACCCTGGGCGGGCGCTATTCCCATATGGGAATTTTTGTGGGCAACGGACAGTTCGTGCACGCGCCGTCCAGCGGCGGAACGGTGCAGCGGGTACGCATGGACAATGTGTACTTCGCCAAGCGATTCACGGAAGCCCGAAGCATCTTTGCCTGAACGCCTGCGCTGCGGATGTAAAAAAGGGACTGCCTGGCAGTCCCTCGGTTTCTGCGGGTGTCTCACACTTGTGCCGCAGGCTCGGAGGCGGGCTTTGCCTCATCGCCGGTCAGCGGCAGATTCCAGCTCATCGCATGCCAGGGGTGCTGCTCCTGCGTCACCCATTGCGCCACTTCTTCGGACGTGAAGGCCTTGCCCAGCACATCGCTGCGACCTTGTGCCAGCCATTGAGCGCGGCCCTGTGCATAGGCCTGGCCGAAAGCAAGCCAGCTGTCGAAGCATTGCTGGGCGCGCTGGGCGTTGAGCTGAAGGATATCCCAATGCAGGGCTTCGTCCGTCCATTCCAGCAGCCTGGCGCTGCGCACAAAAAAGGTCACGCGCGCGCAGGCAAACGCCATCGCGGCGCGCACGTCGTCGCTGCGCTGCAGGCGCTGCAGATCCAGCATGAACCAGCGCTGGCGAAGTGCATCGGGCAGTTGCTGGCGCACCTGTTCGTCGCTGAGGTCGGTGCGCAGGCCAAGATGGTGCAGGATCATGGGGCGCAGCTGCCTGGCCAGCGCTTCGTCAGCGCCATGCAGATCGCTGGCAAAGCCACCTTGCATGGCGTGGTAGGCCATGGGGTGGGCCAGGGCCAGGGCCCAGTTGCGCTCCGGACTGCCCGCCTGGTAGCTGATGATGTCGCCGCGTTGCTTGGCCTCCTTGAGGCGCTTGAAGCCGCCGCGCAGCACCCAGTAGATCAGGGCCACGATGAGCACAAAGATCGTCCATCCGCTCATGTGCGAACTCCTGGTCGACCGGGGCGCTTTCTGGCCATCAGCAAGCTCTGTTTCAGTGCGGCGGATTTGGGCATGCGTTCAATGACTTCGCTGTCCAGCGAATCCTTGCGTGCCGCCACCATCCACTGCATCAGTGGTGACTGCAGATTGAGCCGAGGCAGCAGGGCAGGGTGCTGCTGCATCAGCCACAGTTGCTCGTCGTCGGTCTGCAGCTCCTGCACCGAGCACCAGGGCGCCAGCTCGGGGCGGGCCTGCAGCAGCTCGGGTGGGCGGCGCACAATGCCCATGGACAGAGCGTCTTCGGGGACTTCGTCGTTGAGCGGCAGATGGTTGAGCAGAGTCACCACATCGGGCATATAGCGTGCAATCGGCGGTCGGTTCTGCTTGCCCTTGATCTGCTCGATCTGAAGCTTGCCGTCCTTTTGCACATAGGCATTGACGGTGATGCGGGGCTGGGCCGTGCCCGTGCGGTAGCTGAACAGCCGCATGCGCCCCGATTCGAGTCCCTCGGCGTAATGTTCTCCATAGCCGCCGCTGAAGGACTTGCGGTTGGCAAACTGGCCCACGCAGTGGCCCATCATCTGGCTTTCATAGGCCATTTCCTGGCGCATCTGCGCACTTGTGCCGTCAAACTCCACAAAGGTACCGTGCTGGCCACGCAGCAGCCCGCGCACGGCACTCTGGCTATGCTCAACCCGGCCGCTGTTCTGTTTTTTCTCGAAAGCCAGATGCTCCAGCGTCCAGCGCGCCAGCGCCTGTGGGCAGTTCACGCGCTGCAGCTTGCCTTCGAGAGAGGTGCCCTTGCGGGTGGAGAGAAATTCCACCAGCCGTGTCTCAAGCGCGAGCAGGGCGGCGCTGTCGGGCTGCACCCACCAGAGGTCGGGCAGCTCGAAGCCGGCCTGCCTGCGCGCCAGCCGCTCCAGCGCCCAGGCTGGCGGCTCCTGCCGACCCGCCAGCTCCTGCAACTGCCGGGCGTCGGCAATGCGCAGCACGGCAGGCTCGTCGGCCTGCAGATTGCCCACCACATGGCGGTAGAAATGGTTGCCCAGCCAGGCCGCGACGTCGGCTGCGTCGCCGCGCTCTGCGCTGCGCTCCTTGATGCGCTGCTTGATGGCCGGGGCGTTGACGACATCGCGTGCCTTGTAGGCACTGGCGGCAGCGGCTTTTTCGACGACCTGATTCACCAGAATTTCCACCATGGTTTGCGACCCGATGCTGCAGCGCCGGCCTGGGCGTCGCGCTCGGCCAGCTTGCGCTCGGCGCGCTCTATGCCGGACAGCGACATGCGCCGCTCATCCTCGTCGTCATCCTTGTCCAGATAGCTGTTGGCCTGCTTGTGCAGTGCCACGGATTCTTCCAGCAGCTCGGGGTAGGCTTCCAGCGCACAGGCCAGGCGGCGCAGCGGATAGCAGTCCTGCAGCGCAATGACTTCTTGCTGATGCATGCGCAGGCGCGGCAGCACCAGCTCGGGGCGTGTGCTGGAGAAAAAGTCCAGCATGGACATCAAGGACGCCAGGTAGTTGCGGCGCACGTCGCGCTGCTCGTCCTCATCCAGGTCGTGGAACCATTGGTCCAGACGCTCCATCCAGATGCTGATTTCGTCATCGCGGTTGAGCTTGTAGAGCGACAGGGCGACGGTGGAGAAATAACGCGTGGGCTCATGGCGGCTGTAGCCATGCTCCTGGGCGAAATGCCACAGGCGCTCGGCCTCGACCACGGTCTGCGCATCGTCGTCCTTGCCCACGGCGCACCACAGCAGGCCGTTGTGATGCTCGGCGAACGGGCTGCTGCCCAGTCCCTTGTGGTGCAGGTCGGCGGCCTCGTCGTAGCGGTCCATGAAGCGGTACTTGATGGCCAGGTTGTTGCAGAGCATGGAGTACACATGCAGGTCGCCATCCTTGAAGCGGCCCTGGCCAGTCGCCCAGAAATGCTCGAAGCGGGCGAGACCTTCCTCGTAGTAGCGCACGACCAGAGGCTCGCGCACCTCCTGCGCAGGCACTTTCTTCTTGCCACCCATCAGCGGTGCCAGATCGTCTGCATCGTCAAGGACCACGCCGGCGGCGTAGCACCAGTGCGCGCCATGGCCCTGAGGAAAAGGCCGAGCCAGCGCTTCTTCCAGCGGTAACGCGGCAAAGCGGGCAGCCCAGAGCGCGGGCAGCTTGTCGCTGTCGGCCATCTCGGGGTGCTGGCCCACGCCAATTTCCAGCAGCGGCAGAGCCTGCTCCATCTGGCGCTTGCGTGCCAGACGCAGGCCGTCGAGCAAGGCCAGCACCGGATGCGCCGGCTGGGCTGCGCGCACCATGTTCAGATAGAAATCCGCCGGGTGCAGGGGCCTCTCTTCCTGCGCGAGCAGCTGGCGCATGTCCTCGTCGGTCTGGCCAATGGCCAGAACCAGGGCCCAGGTGATGGCGTTTTCCGGGTCGTTGCTGAACTGTCTCTTGGCCAGCTCGAAGGCGGCTACGGCCGAGACGGGACGAGCGTGGAGCACGCTCTGAAGCGCCAGATCGGCGGCTTGCTTCAGGCGCCCGGTCTGCTCCAGCCAGCCCAGCCAGGAGGCGGTGAAGGGATCGCCCGAGTCATCCGTCAGTCCGAAGTGTCCCTGAGGGGCCAGCTGCAGCGCCGCCTCCAGCTGACCGGCCTGAGCGCAGGCCTGGGCCTGCAGCCGCACGATCTTGACCTGGCGATGCGCCTTGACGGCCTGCGATGGTGGCGGGTTCTCCAGACGGGCGAGCTGTTGCTCACAGGCCATGAGCAGGGCTGGCAGGCTTTGCGGGGCCAGCGGCAGCACATGGTCGGCCAGCGTCATCCAGCGGTCAAAGTCCACCTGCTGGTCGGGCGCGGCATCGCGCAGGAGATTGATGGCGTTCTGCACCAGGCTGGCGGCCTCGCTGGCGTGGCCGCTTTTCTGGGCCATTTCCGCCTTGCGAACGCAGAGGATGGCATCGAGATAGGCCGCATCTTCGGCCAGATCGGGGTTGCGACGCTCCTGTGCGCGTTGCAGCTCAAGGCCTGTGGCCGCAGCTTCCCAGGCCTGGAGCTGAGAGGCCATCCAGTGCCAGCCATGCCAGTAGTTGTCGCTGTCCACATCCTCGGGCAGCCGGGCAATGGCCTGTGCCGCTGCACCCAGCAGGGCTTGCGCGGAGGACTGGTCAAAGCCCATGCGGCTCTGGATGTCGCTGAGGCTCAGGCGCAGCGCAGCTTCTGCGGGGCTCAGTTCGTCGGCAGCGGCAAGGGCGGTGTCGCGATGCTGCTGCAGCAGCTTGTTGGCCGCTTCGGGCTGATCGAGGTAGAGCCAGAAGTCGTGAATGCGCTCGAGCTCCTGCACGGTGGCGGGGGCAAAGTTCTGCTGCCCCATCAATTCCACCGCCGCGGCGATGCGGTCCTGACGGCTGATGCTGCCGGGCTTGTCGTCGTTGTAGTCGTTCAGTAGCTCATGGGCTTGGTCCAGCAGGGCGTAGATGGAATCGCCCTGCAGTGCGGCAGTTTGGTTCATGGTGTCCAGAGTTCAATCCGAGGCAGCTTGGCCCCAATAGACCACCATCCTAGCGGCGGATTGAAGAGGCGTGTGCCATCCGGCAAGGCATCACCATTTGTTACAGAATTTATAACCAGTCATGAAAAAAGCCTGCCTTGGCATTGCCGGCAGGCTTTTGGTGGATGAGGCCAGGGACTGTCGGGCTGTCAATCCTTGACCAGTACTTCGCCGCGCAAGGTGTAAGCCTTGGCTTCGGTAATCTTCACATCCACCATCTGGCCGATCAAGCGCTCGTTGCCGGGGAAGTTGACCACGCGGTTGCAATAGGTGCGACCCATCAGCTCGCTGCCGTCGCGCTTGCTCACGCCTTCGACCAGCAGGCGTTGCACCGTGCCGACACGCTCTTCGCTGATCTCCTTGATGTTGGTGTTGATCACGGCTTGCAGCTCCTGCAGGCGGCGCAGCTTGACTTCGTGGGGCGTGTCGTCGTGCAGATTGGCCGCAGGCGTGCCGGGGCGGGGGCTGAAGATGAAGCTGAACGAGTTGTCGAAGCGCACGTCGTGGATGAGCTTCATCATCTTCTGGAAGTCTTCCTCGGTCTCGCCGGGGAAGCCCACGATGAAGTCGCTGCTCATGGCCAGATCGGGGCGGATGGCGCGCAGCTTGCGGATGGTGCTCTTGTATTCCATGGCCGTGTAGCCGCGCTTCATGGCCATGAGGATCTTGTCGCTGCCATGTTGCACGGGCAGGTGCAGGTGGCTGACCAGCTGCGGAATCTTGGCGTAGGCCTCGATCAGGCGCGGTGTGAACTCGTTGGGATGGCTGGTGGTGTAGCGGATGCGCTCGATGCCGGGAATCTCGGCCACATATTCCAGCAGCAGCGCGAAGTCGGCCATCTCGCTGCTGTCGCCCATCTTGCCCAGGTAGGCGTTGACGTTCTGGCCCAGCAGCGTGATTTCCTTCACTCCCTGCTCGGCCAGGCCCGCAACTTCCACCAGCACGTCCTCGAACGGGCGGCTGACTTCCTCGCCGCGCGTATAGGGCACGACGCAGTAGCTGCAATATTTGGAGCAGCCCTCCATGATGGAGACGAAGGCCGAAGCGCCTTCCACGCGTGCCGGTGGCAGGTGGTCGAACTTCTCGATTTCGGGGAAGGAGATATCGACCTGGGGCTTGGCCTTGGCCGCACGCTGATTGAGCAGCTCGGGCAGGCGGTGCAGGGTCTGGGGACCGAAGACCACATCCACAAACGGAGCGCGCTTGATGATCTCGGCACCCTCCTGGCTGGCCACGCAGCCGCCCACGCCGATCAGCACGCCTTTTTCCTTGAGGTGGCGGATGCGGCCCAGATCGCTGAATACTTTTTCCTGTGCCTTCTCACGCACCGAGCAGGTGTTGAACAGGATCAGATCGGCCTCGTCCACGTTCTGCGTGGGCTCGTAACCCTGGGCCGCGCCCAGTACATCGGCCATCTTGTCCGAGTCGTACTCGTTCATCTGGCAGCCAAAGGTTTTGATAAAGACTTTCTTGCTCATGAGGGCGCTCTTGTCAGGTGTTGTCGGGTGCGGGGCTTGCAGAGTCTGCAAGCGCGAAGTCATAGCGGCTGGCGCTCGCCATCACTGGGTTTGAACAGGTAAATGATTCGAAATGCTTGCAGAAAAGGCGCAAGCAGCTTTGAAATCAATAGCGGCCGGCGTTGGCCGGACTCAGCTGCCGAAAACGCGCTGCAGCAGGGTGCGCGGCTGGATCGGCTTGTATTTCTCGATTTCGGCAGGGGTCAGGATCCAGGCCGTGTGCAGGCCCTGGGTCTGCGGCTCGATCACATAGCCCACCAGCAGCTTCTGGCCTGCATAGTTGCTGGCAAAGACCAGGCTGCGTTCGCGGCTGAACAGGCGAAAGCCCGGCGTCGTGCGAATGGCCGTGCCGTTGATGGCCACTTCGGGGAAATTGGTGACCGTCAGCTCGCCGAACTGCGCCGTGGGCGGAAAGTTGCGTGTGTCGTCCGATGCCAGGCCCTGGGCCAGGGTCGGCAGGCTGGCGCTGGCGGCGGCAGCCAGCAGGGCGCAGCCCCAAAGGCGACGGCTGAAGCGGGTGGTGGTGCAGCGGTTCATGGTGTATATCCAGGGGCTGATCGTGGGGCGGTCAGAGCTGGAGTCATGGCCGCAATGCCGTGATTCTAGAGGCTGGCGCTTGGCAGCAGGGCTTGCTCAGGCTTTGCCGCCGGCGGCATAGAGAACCGCCCGGGGCGGGCGGCACAGCCCCCAGAAGCGCAGGCCCGTCAGCTCCGCCATGCGCACGCCCATGGAGGTGGGCGCGGAAATCGTGGCCAGCGCCGCGATGCCGACCTTGGCGCATTTGCGCACCAGTTCATGGCTGCCGCGGCTGGACAGCAGTACAAAGCCGGGTTCGCCGAGGCGGCCCGTGCGCGCCAGCCGGCCGACCAGCTTGTCCAGCGCATTGTGGCGGCCCACGTCCTCGAGCACGTCCGTGATGTCGCCCGCCAGCGTGGCCCAGCCTGCGGCATGGATGGCGCCGGCCTCGGCATTCAGAATCTGGTGTGGCGGCAGGGCGTCAATCGCCTTGAGCACGGTGGCTGCGTCGACCCGCTCCAGCCAGTCCTGGGGCGGCAGGGCGTCAAACGACAGGTCCAGCGCCGCAAAGCTCTCGACTCCACAGACGCCACAACCCGTGCGGCCCGTCATGCTGCGGCGTTTGTCCTTGAGCCGCGCAAAGCAGCGCGAGGCGATGTCGAGCTGCACTTCCATGCCGTCCATGCCTTCGGGCAGGCCGGCTGCCGCGGCAGACACGGGGCGGGCTTCGATGCCGTAGCAATCGGCAACGCTGTCCAGAATGCCCTCGGTCAGCGCAAAGCCGAGGGCAAAGTCTTCCACATCGGTGGGCGAACCCATCATCACCGCATGCGAGATGCCGTTGAAGACCAGCGCGATCGGCACCTCGGCCGCCAGCACGCGCTCCTGCCGCTCCTGCTGCCCGGCGTGGAAGAAGCTCACGGCATGGGTGTGCAGCGGTGCTATCGGCTGGGCAGGGATGGGGCAGGCGGACTCGGTCATGGGCTGATGATAGTCAGCAGGCGCATTCCTTGCCGGCAAGGGGCGGATGCGCTGCGCTCAGTCCAGCAGCGCCATTCCCTTGATCTGTGCATACACCGGCATGCCGGTCTTCAGCTGCAAGGCCTTGGCCGAGTGCTGGGTGATTCTGGCCAGCAGCCGGGTGTCGCCCGCCTGCAGCGAAACCATGACCTGCCCCGGCCCATCCTCGCGCAGGCCCAGCACCTGCACCGGCAGGATGTTGAGAATGCTGCTGCCCTCGGGCCTGAGCAGACTCAGGCTGACATCGCGCGCCTGCACGCGCAGCGGTACCTGGCTGCCCAATTCGCGCGGACGGGCCATGACGAGCTGGAGCCGGCCTCCGTCAAAGATCAGCGTGCTCAGATGGTCGGTAGCATCATGGTCATGCACCGTGGCATGGACCACGCTGGAGGCCACGTCGCCATGGGCCAGCGGCAGATCGAGGCTGGATAGCAACTCGGGGACGGAGCCCTGCGCCAGCACCTTGCCCGCACCAAGCAACACCATATGCTGGGCCAGGCGCGCAACCTCGTCCATGGAGTGGCTGACATAGATCACGGGAATCCGCAGATGCCGCTGCAGCTGCTCCAGATAGGGCAGGACTTCGGCCTTGCGCTGGGCGTCGAGCGCGGCCAGGGGCTCGTCCATGAGCAGCACTTCGGGGCTGGTGGCCAGCGCTCTTGCAATCGCCACGCGCTGGCGTTCGCCGCCCGACAGCGTGGCGGGCATGCGATCCATCAGATGGGCGATGCCCAGCAGCTCAACGGCCCGCTCCTTGGAGACCTTGCGGCGTTCCTGCGGCGTGCGCCTGAGACCGTAATCGATATTGCGCTGCACCGACAGATGCGCAAACAGGCTGGCTTCCTGGAACACATAGCCGAGTGCGCGCTGGTGCGTGGGAAGCCATTGCCGGCTGGCGTCGTCCTGCCATACGGTCTGGTTGACGGTGACGCGACCTTGCGCCCGCTCAAGCCCGGCGAGGCTGCGCAGACAGCTGGTCTTGCCGCAGCCCGAAGGCCCGAACAGGGCCGTGACCCCCTGGCCGGGTAGCTGCAGATCCACATCGAGTGCAAAGTCGGGCCGGCTCAGCCTGAGCTGCGCGGTGATGAAACTGGTGGCTGTCATGCGCGGCGCTCCGCTTTGGGTTGCAGCCAGTTCAAAGCCAGCAGCACGATGAAGGAGAACACCACCATGCCGGCCGCCAGCATATGGGCGTGGCCGTACTCCATGGCTTCCACATGGTCGTAAATCTGTACCGAGACCACGCGTGTCACGCCGGGGATATTGCCGCCCAGCATCAGCACCACGCCGAATTCGCCCACGGTGTGGGCAAAGGTCAGCACGGCAGCGGTGATGAAGCCGGGGCGCGCCAGCGGCAGGGCCACGGTCAGAAAGCGGTCCAGCGGACTGGCGCCGAGGCTGGCCGCAGCCTCCATGGGGCGCGAGCCCAGTGCCTCGAAGGCGCGCTGCAGCGGCTGCACGGTAAACGGCATCGAGTAGATCAGCGAGCCCACTACCAGACCGGCAAAGGTGAACGGCAGATTGCCCAGACCCATGGCCTGCGTGAGCTTGCCGATGGGGCCATTGGGGCCCATGGTGACCAGCAGATAAAAGCCGATGACGGTGGGCGGCAGCACCAGCGGCAGTGCCACCACGGCACCGATCGGGCCGCGCCAGCGCGAACGGGTATGGGCCAGCCACCAGGCCAGCGGCGTGCACAGCAGCATGAGCAGCACGGTAGTCACGCCCGCGAGCTTGAGCGTGAGCCAGATGGCTGCGTAGTCTTCGACATTCAGTTGCATGGAATCAAAAACAGGACTTGCGCAAACAAGCATGCACAACGGACATTTCTATCGGCAAAGCACCCTGTCCGATCCGAATTTGCGCAAGTCGTAAAAAAAGACCCTTGGAGCGCCCAGCTTAGCCGAGCAGCGCCAAGGGTAGAGCGGACTGGTTTGAGCGCCAGGACTTGCCGGTCAAGCGTCAGAAGCTATAGCCATAGGAGCGGATGATGTCATGTGCCTTGGGGCTGCGCAGGTACTTCATCAGAGCCGCAGCGGCTTCGTTGTCCTTGGCGCTGTTGAGCACAATGGCGTCCTGGCGGATGGGTTCATGCATATTGCCGGGCACCTGCCAGGCCGAACCCTCGCGGATCTTGCCGTTCTCCATGACCTGGGACAGCGCCACAAAACCCAGCTGCGCATTGCCGGTGGCAGCGAACTGGTAGGTCTGGGCGATGTTCTCGCCCATCACCACCTTGGGCTGCACCTGTGCGCTCAGGCCGAGCTTGTTCAGCACTTCCATGGCAGCTGTTCCGTAAGGAGCCAGCTTGGGGTTGGCGATCGCGATATGCTTGTAGTCGCCGCTCTTGAGCACATCGCCCTTGTCGTCCACATAGCCGGCCTTGGGGCTCCACAGCACCAGCGTACCGATGGCATAGGTAAAGCGCGAATCGGTCACGCCCTTGCCTTCCTTGGCCAGCTTCTCGGGTGTGGTGTCATCGGCGGCCAGCAGAATGCCGAAGGGCGCGCCGTTGTTGATCTGGGCGTAGAACTTGCCGGTGGCGCCAAACGACAGCTCGGCCTTGTGGCCGGTATCCTTCTCGAACTCGGCCGCAATCTTCTTCATGGGTGCGGTGAAGTTGGCTGCCACGGCGACCGCCACTTCAGCGGCCTGCGCCTGCGCAGACCACAGGCCCAGCACGACTGTGCCGATCACGGCCGAAGAGCGAGCCAGTTGAAAGGAAAAACCGGTGGAGCGGGCAGTGATCTGAGTCATTGAAATTTCGCTATTCATTAATGTAATAGCGAGTGTAGCGTGAATGAACAACTGAGGTCGAGCGGGGAAATTGGCTGTCAGGGCATGATGGCGGTCTATGTCAGACACAGAAAATTTCGAACAAGAACAATTGGATATGGCCGGCGACGAGGCTGTGCCGGGTGGCGCGCTGTCGTCCGACTCGGTTTCCCAGGCGCTGGGCTATGACATGGCCGACCGTCGCATTGCCATCCTGCGCGGGATTGCGCAAAGCGGCTCCATCTCTCAGGCAGCACGTGACGTGGGCGTGAGCTACAAGGCGGCCTGGCAGGCCATCGATACCCTGACCAATCTGGCTGGCGTGCCGCTGGTCGAGCGCAGTGTGGGCGGCGCCGGGGGCGGCGGCGCACAGATCACGCCGGCGGGCGAGGAGTTGCTGCATGCGGCCGAGGCCATGATGCACTTGCGCAGCGAGTTGCTGCAGCGCATGCAGGCCGGCACGCCAGGTGGCGGGCAACCCAATCTGGGCCTGATGACCAGCATGCGCAATCAGTGGCCTTGCAGTGTGCTCAAGGTCGAGTCCATAGGCGGGCAGATCCGTGTCTGGCTGCGTGCTGCAAGCGATGCAGGCTCGGACTGGACGATTGCCGCGCGCATCACGCCCGAAAGCTATGAGCTGCTGGGTCTGGCACCCGGTGTGCAGGTGCTGGCGCTGTGCAAGGCCACGGCCGTCAAGGTCTGGCTGGGGCAGGAGCGGCCTGCGGGGGCCGCGCAGCCCATCAATATCTGGCCTGCCGTGGTGCAGCGCGCGACCTATGGCGCGGCCACGGTGACGGAAGAGAGCCTGGCTTGCGACGAAGCCATCTGTCGTTTGAGCTGGGGTGCTCAGATCGTGGGCTTTGCGCCGGCCATGAGCGGGCTGGTGGCCAATGACAATGTCTGGCTGGAGGTGGCCGAGTCTGCGGTAGTCGTGGCGGTGGCCTCTCACTGAAACACGATTTGCGCAAATTCGGATCTGGCTTGGTGTTTTGTCGGCAGGCAGGCCTGTTGAGCATTCTTGTCTGCGTAAACCGAAAAAAGACCGCCGATCCTTTCAGACCGGCGGTCAAAGGGAGTTTTCGGGCAACCGGACTCCCACGTTGAACTGATATTTCCTAGTCCACTTTCAAGCCGATTTCCTTGATCAGCGGTGCGAAGCGGGCGCGTTCCTTGGCATGGTGGTCCACGAAGTCCTGGCGGCTCATGCGCGGCTCGGGCGTGGCGCCCAGACCCTGGATCACATCGACCACGCTCTTTTGCTCCAGTGCCTTGATCACGCTGGCGCGCACGGCATCCACCACGGGGGCGGGCGTGCCGGCCGGCGCGTAGACGCCGAACAGTGTGTCGGCATCGAAGCCCGGCAGGCCGCTTTCGGCCAGCGTGGGTACCTTGGGGTACAGAGGCGAGCGGTGCGGGCTGCCTATGGCCAGCAGCTTGAGCTTGCCGGCCTCGACCTGCTTGAGGCCCGGGCCCGGATCGAACCAGTATTGCAATTGACCGCTGAGCACATCGGTCAGGGCAGGACCGGCTCCCTTGTAGGGAATATGGCTGGCATCGACCTTGGCTGCGCGCTTGAACATTTCACCGGCCAGATGAGGCGAGCTGCCCGGGCCTGGCGAGCCGTAGGACAGCTTGCCAGGATTGGCCTGCAGGTGCTTGATGAAGTCCTGCACATTGCTCACGGGAAGACTGGGGTTGGTTTCCAGAAACACATGCACGCGTGCCACGGCCGCCACAGGGATCAGGTCTTTTTCGGGATTGAAAGGCAGCTTGCTGTAGATCAGCGGATTGATGCTGATGCCGCCGCCGCTGCTCAGCAGCAGCGTATAGCCGTCCTTGGCAGAGCGCACGGTTTCGCTGATACCGATATTGCCGTTGGCTCCGGGCTTGTTGTCCACCACCACGGACTGGCCCAGCACCTGGCTCATGGTGGGCGAGATAGCGCGCCCCATCACATCGGCCGCGCCGCCAGGAGCGAAGTTCACGATCAGGCGGATGGGACGATCCGGCCATGTCTGTGACTGGGCGGCCGGTGCCAGGCAAAGCGCCATGCCCAGGCTGGCCCAGCCTTTGGCGATCAGGGCGCGCAGCGGCCTGTGTGCAGAGGGGCGTTGAGTGATAGGGGTCTCCATAGGTGTTTTCCTGTTTGTCATTGATATCGATCAGTCCAGCTTGATGCCTGCGGTCTTGATGACCTCTCCCCAGCGCTTCTTCTCGGAGAGCCAGAACTCCCGCATCTGCTCGGGAGTGCTGGGCAGGGGCTCCAGGGCCAGGGCCTCGAAGCGGGCCTGCACGGACGGCGTCTTCAGGGTTTCCTGCAGCGTCCTGGACCATATCTGTATGGTGGCGTCATCCGTGCCCCTGGGAGCGACCAGGCCCTGCCAGGCGAAGGCCTCGAAGCCGGCCACGCCCTGCTCGATGAGCGTGGGCGTCTGGGGCAGGCTTTTGAGCCGCTGCGCGCTGGCCACGCCGATGGCACGGACCTTGCCGGCGTTGATGTGGGGCAGGCCTGCGGCACTGTCCACCAGCATGAAGGGAATCTGGCCTCCGATCACATCCAGCATGGCCGGGCCGGCGCCGCGATAGGGTGCGTGGGTCATCTTCGCGCCCATCTTCTGGGCCAGCAGTTCGGTGGCCAGATGGTGTGGGGTGCCCAGCCCGGGAGAGCCATAGCTGAGCCTGCTGGGGTTGGCCTTGGCCCAGGCCGCGAACTCCTGGAAGTTGCGCACCGGCAATTCGTTGTTGACGACCAGCAGCAGCGGAAAGCGTGCCAGCAGGCTGATGGGGACGAAGTCCTGCTCGGCGTTGTAGGCCAGCTTGGGGAACAGATGCGGGTTGGCGGCCAGGGTTGCGAAGTCGGCGGTGAAGACCAGGTTGCCATAGTCGCGTGAGCGCGCCGCATATTCTGCGGCGATGTTGGTGCCGGCGCCCGGCTTGTTGATCACCACGATGTTGCGATGGATAGGCTTGGCCCAGGCCTCGGCTACACCCCGAGCCACAGCATCCGAGCCGCCGCCTGCGGCAAAGCCGACCACCCATTCCATGGGCCTGCCGGACGCCTGCTGGGCGTGGGCCCTACCCAGCATGAGCTGTACACCGCAAGCAGCGCCGGCTTTGAGAAAGGTTCTGCGCATGTTGTCTCCTTGTTGTTGAATCCGTGGGCCCGGTCCCTGCTGTCTTTCTCTTTGTTTTTGCTGTTTTTCCCGAGCCTTTGATGCGTCTTCGCCGAGTCCTGGTTCTATGGCGTGCGCTGCTGCGTCATGCTGATGAGCCGGTGCAGGGTACGTGTCATGGGCGTGGCGATGCCATGCCGCTCGCCCGCGCGCACCACCGCGCCGTGGATGGAGTCGGTTTCGGTGGGGCGCCCCGCCAGCAGGTCCTGCAGCAGCGATGGCTGGTGTCCCATATGGTGGTTCAGGGCGTCCTCCACCGTGGCCTGGATACGGTGGGCGTCCACAGCGATACCGTTGGCCGCAGCCACGGCAACGACCTCGTCCAGGACTTCGCGGATCAGGCTGCGGCCCAGAGGGCTGGCCAGTCCGTCCACGGTCTGGCGCGTGATGCCGCACAGACCGTTGAAGGCAGCATTGAAGGCCAGCTTTTCCCAGATGGCGGTCTCGACCTCGGGATCGATCTCGCAATGCAGTCCGGCGCGGTTGAGGTCGTCGCCGAAGTCCTGGAAGCCGGCGTCCACCTGTCCGGTGCGCGGCATGAAGCGAATCTTGCCGCTGCCCAGCGAACTCACTTTTCCTGGAGCCAGCAACCGTGCCGGCCATGTCGTCACGCCCACGGCGATCTGCCGGGCATCGGCAAATCCATGCAGGGTCTCGATATGTCCTATGCCGTTTTGCAGGCTGAGCAGCAGGGTCCCAGGCCCTATCAGATGGGCAATGCTTTGCAGCGCGGCCTGGGTGTGGGCGGCCTTGGTGAAGATCAGCCAGCGCTTGGGCGGCTGCGTCAGCTCATGGGCCTGCAGGGCCTGAACGTCGGCGTGCAGCGGGCCCTGGTCGGTCTCGCAGTGCACGCCGTGCTCACGTATGGTCTGGAGCAACTGCGCGTTGACATCCACCAGCGTGACGGGGATGCCGGCCCGGGCCAGCCGCGTGCCGAACAGGGTGCCCATGGCCCCCGCTCCCAGGATGCCGACGGTGGCCGCTTGCGGCTCTTGTGTGTTGTGCATGTCTTGTCTCCGAGGGTGCGAGGCCGGGTCAGGCGACCTCGACCTCGACCAGCGTGGCGCGCGGGCTGCGCAGGGCGTCCCGCAGAACCTGGGGCAGCTGCGCTGCTTCGGTGACGCGCACGCCGTCGCAGCCCTGGCCCTTGGCCAGGGCCACGAAGTCGATGTCGGGCAGGTCCGTTCCCTCGACCTTCTCGCCCTCACGGTAGCCGAACACCCTGGAGAAATCCTGCAGGGCAGCGTAGCGGCGGTTCTTGACAATGATGTAGGTGACCGGCAGCCCCAGATGGGCTGCGCTCCACAGTGCCTGGATGGCGTACATGGCCGAGCCGTCGCCGATGACGCCTATGACCTTCTTGTCGGGCTTGGCCAGCGCGATGCCTACGGAAGCAGGCAGGCTGTGGCCCAGTCCGCCGCTGCACATGGTGAAGAAGGTCTCGGCAGCGTAGATGGGCAGGTGGGCCTGGATGATGGAGCGCGAGCCAGGTGCCTCCTCGACGATGATGCTGTCACGCGATCGCACCTGGGCCAGTGTGTGCATGAGGAAGGCATCGCTCATCAGCTTGCCCGGCTCAGGTGCCGCCGGGGCGGGTATGGCAGGCCGGGGCTGGAGCGCAGGGCGCGGACCTGCCAGGGGGCGGGCCAGCAGTTCCTGCACGCCCATGCGGATATTGCCCACGGCCGCGTCGCCCACGGGGGCCCAGGCGGCGATGGCAGGGTCCTCGATGAGCTGGAACAGCTGCGTGCCTTCGGCGATGAAGGGGCCGTGGCCTTCGACGTGGTAGGTGAAGGCTGGTGCGCCGATGACGAAGACCACGTCATGGCCCGAGAGCCTGTCCACGATGCGCTCGCGCATGGCCGGCAGGAAGCCGCCGAACAGCGCATGGTCCTCGGGGAAGCCGCAGCGCCCGCTCATGGGCGCCACATAGACGCGCGCCTGGTGGCGTTCGGCCAGGGCCTGGACGGCTTCGAAGGCCTGGCTGCGGTCCACGGCCGCTCCGACCACGAAGGCCGGTGCGCGCGCCCCCTCCAGCGCCTGGCCTATGCTGTCCAGCAGGCGCGGGTCGGGTCGGGTTTCGAAGCCGACTTTGCGCAGTGTGATGGGCTCGCAGGGCACATCCCAGTCATCGGCGGGAATGGAGACGAAGACCGGGCCGCGCGGCTCCTGCATGGCGATGTAGTAGGCGCGCGCCAGGGCCTGGGGCACGTCCTCGGCGCGTGCGGGCTCGCAGCTCCACTTCACATAGGGCTTGGGCAGCTCGGCGGCCTGGTTGGAGTGCAGGAAGGGGTCGAACTGCAGCAGCGAGCGCGTCTGCTGGCCGGCCGTGATGACCATGGGCGTGCGGTTCTTGAAGGCCGTGAAGATATTGGCCATGGCGTGGCCCACGCCGGCGGCCGAGTGCAGGTTCACGAAGCTGGCGTTGCGCGTGGCCTGGGCATAGCCGTCTGCCATGCCCACGACCACGGTCTCCTGCAGGCCGAGGATGTATGAGAAGTCCTCGGGATAGTCGCGAAACAGGGGCAGCTCGGTGGAGCCCGGGTTGCCGAAGATGCGTGTCATGCCCAGCTCGCGCAGCATGTTGATGACGGCATGGCGTACGGTGAAGACTTCGGCGGTCTGGGCATTGGGGGCGGTGTTGGCGGGCAAAAAATTCTCCTTGGATCGGGCTGGCACTGGGCCTTGGCACTGTTGGCATCAATCCTGCCTTTGGAGATAATTTCCAGCAATTGAATAATTCATCTAAGAGATATTCGTTTAATGGATATATCAGGTCTGGATCTCAATCTGTTGCGTGTTTTCGATGCGGTGTTCCGCCACGGCAGCGTCAGCCGCGCTTCGCAGGAGCTGGGTCTTTCCCAGCCCGCAGCCAGTCAGGCGGTGACGCGGCTGCGCCATTTGCTGGGCGATCCGCTGTTTGAACGCATGCATGGGGGAGTGCGCCCCACGCCGCGTGCCGAGCGGCTGGCTCAGGCGGTAAGAACTGCACTGGCAACGCTGGAGGTGGCTTTGGCAGAGGCACACAGTTTTGATCCCTTGCAGGCGAATCAGTGCTTTCGCATTCACCTCAGCGACATCGGCGAGGCGCGCTTCTTGCCACCACTGATGCAGGCCTTGAGAGGCCGGGCGCCCCATGTGCAGCTGGAAACCCTGCCCATGCCCATGGGCGAGATTGCCGATGCACTGGATCGCGGTTCGCTGGATATCGCCATCGGCTTTCTGCCTGGTGTGACGGGCACGCAGCAGAAGGTGCTGCTGTCCGATCACTACGCCCTGTTGCTGCGTCAGGGGCATCCGGTGCTCAAGGATTTGAAGACCGAGAGGCTGAGTGCTGAACATTTGCGCGGGCTCGACTATGTGGCGGTGCGCTCGCATTCCGAGACGCTGCGCATTCTGCGCAAACTCGATTTGCAGGATCAGGTGCGGCTGTCGGCGGCCCACTTCATGGCCGTGCCTTCCATCGTGCATCAGACGGATCTGGCCGTCATCATGCCCGCCGAGATTGCCGAGACCTTTGAAGCACAGGGCGGATATGTGGTGCTGCAGGCCGATCTGCCAGAGAGTGCTTTCGATGTCTCTCTGCACTGGAGCTGGCGCTTTGCGCAGGAGCCCGCGAACCAGTGGCTGCGGGAATTGGTCAGCGAAGTGTTCGGGCAGCGCAGATAAGGTGCTCAGCCCTACACATGCCCACTTCGTGTGGCCGCTGACCCTGCGCCGGGCTCCCACGTGAGGGGCCCCGGCGGCAATAAAAAAGCGCCAGGCTTTAAGGCTCTGGCGCTTGATGGATCTGCAATGGCAGCTATCTTTAATGAAGCTCCTTGCCCTTGAGTTCGGGAATCAGAAAGACCGTGGCCAGCATGTCCAGCACATAGATGGCGGCCAGCAGGGCAATGGCCACCTGGAAGGAGTAGGCCATGGCCAGCGCACCGATGACGACCGGGCCCAGGCCGCCGACGGCGCGACCGATGTTGAACAGCACGTTCTGAGCCGTGGCGCGGGCCTCGGTGGGATAGGCTTCGCTGATGACGGCGCCATAGCCGCCCATCATGCCATTGACGCACAGACCCATGATGGCTCCCACCCACAGCATGGCCGTGGCATCGGTGAGTTGGGAATAGGCCAGCACCGAGATCACGGAGCCGACCTGGAAGATCAGGAAAGTGGGCTTGCGGCCGATGCGGTCGGCCAACTGGCCGAAGACCCAGATACCCAGCGACATGCCGACGATGGTGACGGCCGTCCACACCGACGACTTGGTCAGGCTGAAGCCCATCTGCTTGGACAGAAAGCTGGGCATCCAGATCATGATGCCGTAGTAGCCGAAGTTCTGCACCGAGGTCAGCACGATCACGCCCAGGCTGATCTTGCGCGTGGCCTTGTCCTTCATCAGCAGCTTCAGGCATTGCATGGCCGAGGGCTGCTCTTTCTTGCTGCGTGCCACGAACACTTCGGGCTCATGCAGCTTGTTGCGGATGACCCAGGCCACGACAGCAGGAATCACGCCGACCAGAAACATGCCGCGCCAGCCGATGGAGGGCAGCAGCAGCGGGGTCAGCATGGCTGCGCCCAGCACGCCGAGCTGCCAGCCCAGGGCCACATAGGACGAGACGCGTGCGCGATGGCGTGCGGGCCAGGCCTCGGCGGCCAGTGCCATGCCGATGCCGAACTCTCCCCCCAGGCCGATACCGGCGATGGTGCGGTAGATCAGCAAGTCCCAGTAGCCTTGTGCAAATGCGCATAGACCGGTAAAGACGGCAAACAGCACGATCGTCCAGGTCAGCACGCGGATGCGGCCGTATTTGTCGCTGAGCATGCCGAAGACGATGCCGCCGAAGACGGCGCCGATCAAGGTCCAGGTCACGAGAGAGCCGGCCTGGCCGGGCGTGAGGTTCAGGTCCTTGGAGATGGCCGAGAGCATGAAGCCAAGAATCAGCAGGTCAAAGCCGTCCATGGCGTAGCCGACGGCCGAGCCCATGAGTGCTTTCCAGCTGTATCCGTTGACTTCTGTTGGAGCGGCGGGCGCGGCTATGCCTGCCACGGCGCCTGTGGTTTGTGTGGTCACGGGAGAGTCCTTGAGCGAAGACGGACTTTGGGTGCCTGCAGGCCGGCTTTTGCAGAAAAAAGCAGGTCCTCGCTGGGCGCAAGACCAGCGCGCGGGCACGCAGCGTGCGTGCAGCATCCTTGAGGTGCAACGGGCACGAAAAAGTCCTTGAAGGGGAGGTTTGAGCGGCTGGAGCATGGCGGCGCGGACTGCGTTGATTTCTGCGGGGCAGGAAGGGCAGTGCGGCGCAATGTCGCCTCTGTAAAAAGCGAAAAGCCCCAGTTGCGTGAGCAACTGGGGCATGGATTTGGTGGTCGTAGCGGGACTCGAACCTGCGACATCAGCATTATGAATGCTGCGCTCTAACCAACTGAGCTATACGACCGACAGCCCGCAATTGTATAGGAAGAAATGGCCTTGGCAGCCAAGTTGGGAATTTTTGTGCGCAGACTGCAGCGAGCGTTGCGACAAAGAAAAAACCGCAGTGCTTTTGCAAACACTGCGGTTTCCTGTCTGGTGGTCGTAGCGGGACTCGAACCTGCGACATCAGCATTATGAATGCTGCGCTCTAACCAACTGAGCTATACGACCGAAGACAGCAATTATATGCAAAAAAATAGCTGCTTCAAGCGGTTTGCTGAAATTTCTTGCGAAAAATCTGGTGCCTACTGATGGGTGAAGTTGGCGGGGCGCTTGTTCACAAACGCGTCCATGCCTTCCTTCTGGTCCTGGGTGGCAAACAGGGCATGGAACAGGCGGCGCTCGAACATCACGCCATCGGAGAGGCCGCTTTCGAACGCACGGTTCACGGACTCCTTGGCAGCCATCACGGCCAGCTGAGAGAAGCCGCTGATGATGATGGCGGCGCCCAGCGCCTCTTCCATGAGCTTGTCAAAAGGCACGACGCGGCTGACCAGACCGGCGCGCTCGGCCTCGCTGGCATCCATCATGCGGGCGGTCAGAGCCATGTCCATGGCCTTGGATTTGCCCACGGCGCGAGGCAGGCGCTGCGTGCCGCCGGCACCAGGGATCACGCCCAGCTTGATCTCGGGCTGGCCGAACTTGGCGTTATCGGCAGCGATGATGAAGTCGCACATCATCGCCAGCTCGCAGCCGCCGCCCAGGGCAAAGCCGCTGACGGCGGCAATCACGGGCTTGCGGATGCTGCGAATGGTTTCCCAGTTGCGCGTGATGTAGTCGCCGCCATAGGCGTCGGCAAAGCTGTACTTGGCCATGGCACCGATGTCGGCACCAGCGGCAAAGGCACGTTCGCTGCCGGTGATGATCATGCAGCCAATGCTTTTGTCGGCATCGAACTTCCTGAGCGCATCACCGAGTTCGTCCATGAGCTGGTCGTTCAGGGCGTTGAGCTGCTTGGGACGGTTCAGCGTGATGACGCCGACTTTTTCCGCTTCCACGCGGACTTCGATGGTTTCGTAGGCCAAGTTTGTCTCCTGCTAAAGAATGAATGGCTGCTGCCAAGAATAACCGCTGAGTCTGGCTGCCGGCTGTCGCACAGCAGCGCCACTTTGGGGTCGGGCTCAGGCCGCAATGCCCGTCAGCCAGCGCTCTGCGGCGGCCTTGTCGCTGATTTCGAGCCCCAGATTGCTGATGGGGCTGGCGCTATCTGCATCCTCGCTGGCGGCTTTGGCGAGCAGGCCGCCCGTGTTCAGCGTCAGCTGCAGAATCTGCTGGTCGCGTGCTACCCAGGCCGTGAGCTGATTGGAGCCGGCCGCGTACAGCTGCACATCGTCCAGTTTGCTGATGCGCCAGCGCTGACCATAGGCCTCGACGGCCAGCCATTCGTCTCCAGCCATCATGCCTGCCTGCTCGGCAGCGCCGCCGCGCAGCACGGTCTTGATCTGCACGCTATGATTTTCCTGGACACGCAGACCCAGTTTCTGCGCCAGCTGTGCGGGCTCGGCCTTGCTATTGATGCCATGCCGGGCCAGCAGCTCGCGCAGCGGCAGGTCCTCGGTGGAATGCACCCAGGTTTGCAGCTGTCCGGCAATCTCGGGGTTGCCCACTTTGCTGACCACGGCCAGCACATCGGCTTCGCTGATGGGGCCGCCTTCACTGCAGCGCCACAGGCTGCGCATCACATCGTCCAGGCTGCCCGTACCGTTGGCGCGCAGGGCCAGATCCAGGCACAGCGCAACCAGCGAGCCCTTGGTGTAGTAGCTGACCGTGTGATTGGCAGTGTTCTCGTCCTGGCGGTAGTACTTGACCCAGGCGTCGAAGCTGGACTCGGCCACGGACTGCACCAGACGGCCCGGCGTCTGCAGCACCTGGTTGATGGTGCGCGTGACGAGCTTGAGGTACTGGCTGTTGTCCAGCAATCCGGCGCGGCGCAGGAACAGATCGTCGTAGTAGCTGGTAAAGCCTTCAAAGAACCACAACAGCTCGGTGTAGTTCTCCTGCTCGTAGTCGTAGCGGGCCAGTTCGGCCGGGCGCAGGCGCTTGACGTTCCAGGTGTGGAAGTACTCGTGGCTGATCAGGCCCAGCAGGGTGTTGTAGCCCTCGCCGGCCTTGGCCTCTGCCTTGCGCGGCAGATCGCGGCGGCCGCAGATCAGTGCCGTGCTGTTGCGGTGCTCGAGGCCGCCATAGTTGTCATCGACCACATTGAGCATGAAGACATAGCGATCCATGGGCGGCTGGCTGCCGTCGGCATGCCAGAAGGCGATCTCGGCCTCGCAGATCTTTTGCGTATCGGCGAGCAGGCGCTCGCCATCAAAGCTGGGCGCGGCACCGGCCACCACGAATTCGTGGAGCACGCCTCCGGCTACAAAGCTGCCACGCCAGAAGCGCCCCATCTCCACGGGGCAGTCCACCAGCTCGTCGTAATGGGCAGCCGTGTAGAGGCCGAAGCCGTTGGCATCGACTTGCGCGGGCGTGAGGCCGGTGGCCACCTGCCAGTCCTGCGTGGCGGGGCTGCCGAGCAGCTCCAGCGCATGGGGGCGGTCCTCCTGACCATGCACGCGCAGGCACAGGCTGGTGCCGTTGAAGAAACCACGCCGGCGATCCAGCCAGGCCGTGCGCACCGAAGTGTCATAGGCGCAAATCTGATAGCTGATAACGCATGCTGATCCTGCGTTGCAGGCAATTTCCCATTGATTCTTGCTGAGCTGTTGCACGGTCACGGGCTCACCGTTCTGCGTGGCCTTCAAGCCCTGCAGATTCTTGGAAAACTCGCGCACCAGATAGCTGCCAGGAATCCACACCGGCAGCGACAGCAGCTGCTGCGCCGCAGGCCGGGCGATATGCAGCTGCACATCGAAAAGATGGGCGTCCACCGCGCTGGCCTGCACGGCGAAGCGGATGTCGGGGCGAATGCCGGATGCGTTGAGAACAGAGGTCATGGCAGCTCCAGAAATGCGGGCCGGAGCATGCGAACCTAGCGCAGCGCGCCTGAAACTGCATCAGGTGTGCGCTGCTCCGGCAATGAGACAGAGATTACTTGGCGGCGGCCAGGTGCTTTTCGACCTCGGCAGCCGAGATGGCGCCGGGCACACGAACATTGTTGGAGAAGATCACGGTGGGGGTGCCGGTGATCTTGTACTTGCGGCCGAAAGCCAGATTGCGCTGGATGGCGGCAGGGTCACACTGGGCGGCAGCGGCATTCTTGCTGTTCAGCATCTGATCCTGCCAGGCCTTGGCCTGATCCTTGGCGCACCAGATATTGCGCGACTTTTCGGCCGAGTCCGGGCTCAGGATGGGGTAGAGGAAGAGGTAGATGGTGACGTTGTCCACGCTCTGCAGGTCTTTCTCAAAGCGCTTGCAGTAGCCGCAGTTCGGGTCTTCAAACACGGCCATCTTGCGCTCGCCCTTGCCATGCACGATGGTGATGGCGTCCTTGATGGGCAACTGCTTGAAGTCCACGGCCGTGAGCTGGGTCATGCGATCTTCGGTCAGGTTGCGGCGCGCCTTGGTGTCGATCAGCTCGCCCTGAATCAGATAGTTGCCCTTGGCATCGGTGTAGAAAATGTCCGTGCCCACGCGGACCTCGTACAGGCCGCTCATGGGGGTGGAGCGCACCTCGTCGATTTTTTCGAGCTGGGGAATGCGCTCGGTCAGCGTCTTCTTGAGGTTGGCGTCCTGGGCGTGCACGCTCAGGCCGAAGGTCAGGCTGGCGGTGGCCAGCAGGCAGGCAGCAAGTTTCATGGAAGATGTCGTGCGCTGCAGTGCGCTGCAGCGTGGAAAGAATGAGTTCGGCTGCCATCCACTATGCATGGACGGCAGGGCTGATGCTTGGAGTACGGACTGAGTCAAGGGTTCCCTGAGCCGTCTTCTCAGAGCAGACCCATGGCCTGCTTGGCCATCCAGGACTTGAGCAGGCCGCTGCGCTCGAAACCCTTCATGCCCCAGTTGCGCAGCATCTGCACCGGCACTTCGGGGCGGGCAAACAGCTGCTGCAGCCCGTCCATGGCCAGGCCCATGGGGGCCAGAGATGCCTTGCGCTCACGCTCGTACTGGCGCAGCAGCTTCAGATCGGCGGGGCTGCGCCAGTAGTCGCGCTCCTGAAGGATGCGTGCCAGAGTCTGCACATCGCCCAGGCCCAGGTTCAGACCCTGGCCGGCCAGCGGGTGGACGTTGTGGGCGGCGTCACCTGCCAGCACCCAGCTTTGTTGGCTGTTCCTGTCCAGCGGTCCGCACCAGCGGTCGGCCACTGCCTGCTGCAGCGGCCAGGTGGCGCGCTCGGCCACCAGCTCCAGCTGGCCCAGCGCATCCTGGCTGATGGACTGCAGGCGGGTGGTAAAGCTTTCTTCGTCGCTTTCCAGCCAGTCAGGCACCAGCGATTGCTCCAGCGACCAGACAACGGCCACTTCCTGACCGTCGGGTCCGCCCAAAGGCAGAAAGGCCAGAATCCCTTCGGGCGTGAACCACTGGCGTGCAATGCCGCCATGGGGCAGCTCGCAGCGCAGGCGTGTGGCAATTGCGTGTTGGGAATAGGGCGTGACGGAGAACTCCACGCCGAATTCGCTGCGTGAGCTGCTGTGGCGGCCTTCGCAGACGGAGGTGAGGGCTGCCTCTACGGGTTCCGCGACGATCTCCACCTGGGGCTGATATCGCACGGCCTCGGCCAGGCGCTGTTCCAGAGCAGGCACGTCGACGATCCAGGCCAGGGCCTGCACGTCCTGGGACGCTGCATTGAACTGAACCTGGCCGTCGAGATCGCCAAACACCTGCATGCCGAGCACGGGTGTGGCGTCCTCGTCGTCAGGCCAGCAGCGCAGCGACTGCAGCACGGCCCTGGAACTGGCATTGAGCGCATAGGCACGCACATCCTTGTGCTGTGACCTGGCCTGCGGCGGCACCACCAGCGCGACACGCAGACGCTCACGCGCCAGCAAAAGAGCCAAGGTCCGGCCCGCAATGCCGGCTCCACGAATACATACATCAAAGGTTTGCGCCATGTCCGGCATTGTAGGAGGCGCGGACAGGGCCTGCGCTCATAGAGGAAACCTCAGGCCCGTTGACCACCCGTTGCGGGCAACTATGTTGTTGATAGCGGCCTGCGGATGTCGGGCAAGGGATTGGCGGCAAAATGATGAAGAATCCGTAATCGAAGGAGATGTGATGACCGACACCGCCTATGACGTGCAGGGCCGGATTGCCGAACTGTGGATCTACCCCGTCAAATCCTGCGCCGGTATTGCCGTGCCGAAGGCCGAGCTCTCGCGCCATGGCCTGCAATGGGACAGGCACTGGATGGTGGTCGATGCCAATGGCGATTTCTTGACCCAGCGCAGTCATCCGCGCATGGCGCTGATCCGGCCCGAGATTACGGATGAATACTTGCTGCTGCATTTTCCGGGTATGGACAGCTTGCAGATTCCTTTGCTGGTACAGGGCGGCAAATGCCGTGCGCGGGTCTGGAAGGATACGGTCGATGCCTGGGACCTCGGTGAATGGGCCGCACCTGCACGCTGCTGGCTGAGTCGGGCTCTGGCGGAGGACTGCCATCTGGTGCGCTTTGATAGTTCGCAACCGCGTCGGGCCAGCGAACGCTGGGTGGGCGATAGCGATGCTCCTGTGCATTTTGCCGACGGCTACCCTTTGCTGCTGCTCAGTCAGTCGGCCGTGGACGAGCTCAATCAGCGACTGACGCAGGCCGGTGAGGCAGCTGTCGATGCGCGGCGCTTTCGTCCGAATATCGTGATTGCCGATATCGAGGCCCATGACGAAGATCGAGTGGAACAGCTGGAGCTGCCCCAGTTGCCCGGTCTGAGCCTGCTGCCCTGCAAGCCCTGTACGCGCTGCCCGATTCCCGATATAGATCCCGACACTGCCATACCCGGCGCGGCAGTGGGTGATTCAATCTCCATTTATCGCCAAGATCCGCGTGTGGATGGTGCTATTACTTTTGGTATGAATGCCATAGTGCTGGGTTTGCCGGACGTTGCGGATGCCGTAGCAGAGCTGGCTGTGGGCCAGCAACTGGCGGGCAATCTGCGCTTTGATTGAGGGTGTAGGCCTTTGACCCTCTAAGACCAGGGGCATACCTGTAATAGTGATGCAGCAGAACCAGTGTCCAATAAAGCCATTGGCAGCAGCAACGAGGGGAGGGCGGCATGGCTGAATTCAAATCTGGCGATTTCGTGGTTCTCACCGGGAGCAGTGCTTTTGCCGGAAAGATCGCTCGCCTGACTTTTCGTGCCCCTGACAGAGATTTCTGTCTGCCGGACGGTCATGGCCATATTGGCTGTGAGGCCGGAGACTGGGTGCTGGAGTTTGCCCAGAAGGTGCCCGCCTTGATGCGCAACTGTCGGACTCCCTGCATGACCAAGTATCTATGCAGTCCGCAGTCCCAGTTCCGACGGCTGGAGGAGACTGCCGGGCTGGAGCAACTGTTTGGCCCCATGCGACAGAGTTCGCTGGCGTTGACCGCTGATTGATCCGACATTTCCCGGATTTTTTCTCCCAAGCCTGTCTTTGCGCAGGCTTTTTTGCCTTCTGGCCGGAACGGCGGCGCAATCTACCGCAGATGAGCAGAGATTGCCGGGTCATTACAATCGGGGGCTTTCCGTGGCCAAACCGGGACAAAACTCTGGGTGAACAGAGTGCCTATGGGTCACGCTTCAAAAGAACCGGATTCGCGACGATGCGGATCGGGCACTTCCGCCACATGGGTGTGGTGCCGGGTAGTGCATTGATACATAAGGAATTTCCATGAGCCTCAAATGCGGCATCGTGGGCCTGCCCAACGTGGGCAAGTCCACTCTTTTCAACGCGCTGACCAAGGCCGGCATCGCCGCCGAGAACTATCCCTTCTGCACGATCGAGCCCAACACCGGCGTGGTGGAAGTGCCTGATCCGCGCCTGGATCAGCTCGCCGAGATCATCTCGCCTGAACGCATTGTTCCCGCCATCGTGGAGTTCGTGGATATCGCCGGCCTGGTGGCCGGTGCCTCCAAGGGTGAAGGTCTGGGCAACCAGTTCCTGGCCCACATCCGCGAAACCGACGCCATCGTCAACGTGGTGCGCTGCTTTGAAGATCCCAACGTGATCCACGTGGCCGGCAAGGTGGACCCGATTTCCGACATCGAAGTCATCCAGACCGAGCTGTGCCTGGCCGACCTGGCCACGGTGGAAAAGGCTCTGAACCGCTACAGCAAGGCCGCCAAGTCCGGCAACGACAAGGAAGCCGCCAAGCTGGTGGCACTGCTGACTCCCATTCAGGAAGCCCTGAATGAAGGCAAGCCCGCCCGTGTGGTGTCGGTGTCCAAGGAAGATGCGCCCCTGCTCAAGCCTTTCTGTCTGATCACTGCCAAGCCCGCCATGTTTGTGGGCAACGTGTCCGAAGACGGCTTTGAAAACAATCCTTTTCTGGATCGTCTCAAGGAATATGCAGAAGCTCAGGGCGCACCCGTGGTGGCCATCTGCGCCAAGATCGAGGCCGAAATGGCCGAGATGGAAGACGAAGACCGCGATATGTTCCTGCAGGAGCTGGGTCTCGAAGAGCCTGGCCTGAACCGCCTGATCCGTGCAGGCTTCAAGCTGCTGGGCCTGCAGACCTATTTCACCGCCGGTGAAAAGGAAGTGCGTGCCTGGACTGTGCGTGTCGGCGCTACGGCTCCCCAGGCTGCGGGCGTGATTCACGGTGACTTCGAGCGTGGTTTCATTCGTGCCCAGACCATTGCCTTTGAAGACTTCGTCGCTTTCAAGGGCGAACAGGGTGCCAAGGATGCCGGCAAGATGCGCGCCGAAGGCAAGGAATACATCGTCAGGGACGGCGATGTGATGAACTTCCTGTTCTCTCCCAAATAAGCACGATTGACATGCACCCCGGCCACATTTGGATGCCCATGTGTGCCCAGGTGCTATCGTCATTGAAGGGCGCATCTGGCAGATGCCTGCGGCTGCATTATTGAATCAATCAGTGTCGCGGAGGTAGTCCAGCCCCGCTATCGAACACCAACGGGACGCAGTACAAGGCATCGCTCAGCTCCGGCTTTGTGCCGGAGGTGGCGATAGCCGGTATCGGCAAGTGGCGCATCAATCCAGCGAGGGCGGGCCGCTTCTGCTTGCTGAGCCCATCGGACTCAAATTCCCGGGGCGGCGGTACTGCCACAATTGCAGGTACAACCCACGGCAATAAGTAGCGGTTGACCGTCACGGCTCGTGGAGCTCATGACGCACAGCCCCTGCATGCCGTCACGCCACACCCATCAATCCCCAGGAGAGAATGCCCGGATGCGCAAGGGCGATGTCTTTATGCAGTCGCTCTGGACGCCGGCTAGCCATGGCTGGCGCGGGGATCACCGGGAAACCAGGCTGCATTGCATCAAGCAGCTGGTGAGAGGGTGATGTCGCCTGGGTTTGAACCTGACAGCTCAATGAGCTGAATATCAGACCTCAGGGCTTCACTTCGACGACTTGCTCGAAACCCCCAAAGATCATGCGCTTGCCGTCGAAGGGCATGGGCGGGTTACCGGGGGCGGATGGGTCCATGCGTGGGTCTTCCATCATCTTCTTCATGGCTGCGTCGCGCGTGGCCTTGTCCGGCCATTCGACCCATGAAAAAGCCACTGTCTCCTCGGCTGTGGCCTGAACCGAGCGACGGAAGTCGGTGACTTTGCCATCGGGGACGTCATCTCCCCAAGCCTCGATCACCCTGATTGCGCCCAGCTCGATGAATATCGGGTCGAGCTTGCGCGCGTGCTCGATGAACTTCTGCTTGTTGGCGGTGGGGACAGCGATCACGAAACCATCGATATATGACATCTCTTCACTCCTGCTGAATTGACCGTTAGATGCGAAGCTAGCGCCGCATTCACAATGCCCGCAGGGCCGGTGGCTGCAGTGCTCTCAGCCTGGACTCCCTGGAGCTCGCAGATCACGCTCCAGCAATCCAGGCTGAGCATGGTCTCTCAACATTGTCTGTGGTGACCGGGAATCTGAGCAGCCAATGCACATGCATCCTGCTCCTCAACTTGATGTCGGTCGATTGGCTCGCTGGGAACGTAGTGGCAGTTTTCGCGTCGATCGTAATGCAGCTCACCAGCGCAAAAGCTGAAGTTTGTGACAGACAGCTTCTGGCCGTCGGCAAGATCCGTTGCAGCCTTTGCTGCTGCCAGGACAACGCAGACATTGTTGAGCGTCATTGCAATCTTTCGTCATTCTTTCTTGTGTTCATCGAACATCAGCACCGGTGCCGCCTCCATGACCGCTTCATATCAGGGACTGGCTATGGCTTTTCGCTGTGTCCTGAAAGTCTGCTGCTCGCTGTGTCGGACTTTTGGTGAATACAACAACTTTGTTGCGACCTGTCGTCTTGGCCTTGTACAACGCCCAGGTGCTGGCAGATTCGAGCGTTCCATGCAATATACGGGCTGAACACTGGGAGGCTCAGTGCTAGCAGTTGCCTTTCTTGGCTTGCCCAGGTGGGCACCCATGAGGATGAGGCTTTCTGTATCCGTCGTCGTAGTAGCCGTTCGGATACACGACACAGCCGCTGAGCAGCAAAGCTGTAGCGACCAGCGTTAGCGCTTTTTTCATATGAATCCTTTGGATCTTCCGTATGTCACAGAGAGATGCAGGGGACCTTGAGAACGATCGGCGGGATCTCGGTGGCGTCACTATTTCTTTTGCTCAGGGCCTGGAACTAGTCGTCGTGATTGATGCAGGCAACAGCGCCGTTCGGCCTCAAGGGGCTAGTCGTTCTGACCCAAGACGATCAGGACTGCACCGCTGAGGAGTAGCAGGACTGCCAAAGCTATCCAGAGCTCAAGGTTCGCGATGCTGCCCTGGGCATCCAGGGCAAATCCTGCTGCACAAGAAAGTGCCGCACTGACCACCAGCAGTGTTCCCAATTTGCTGCGCAGCATGGCTTTTGTCTGTACTTCTCTATCAATGTTGTTCGATGGCGGCAATGCAGGCTTGGCATCCGAGCCTTCATGGACCCCCATACCTGAATCACCTTGACCATGTCCTATTTTCGGCGATGACCGTGGCATATGGAGGCAGGTTTCAATAGCTTTGTTACCGAAGGTAGAGCATGATTGGAGCTGCTCAGAGACCGGCTCGAATGCAGGGTTCTACGAGTCGTAACACTGTATCCAAGGGCACTCCTAGCATTGCGCTGTCTTTGTTTTCAAAAAGGTACCGTATGAGTAACTTGCATGGATTTCGGCCTGTCAAGGCCTTGTGCTGGACGGGTCTGGGTTTGATTGCTGCCGGCCTGGCAGCATGTGGCGGCGGTGGTGGTGGCGATAGCTCTCCACAGCAAGGCACGCTCAAGCTGGCCATGACCGACGCTCCGGCATGTGGCTACGACCATGTCTATGTCACAGTCACCAAAATCCGCGTGCATCAGAGCGCTACGGCAGGTACCACTGATTCTGGCTGGAGCGAGTTGACGATTCCTGCCCAGCGCATCGACCTGCTCGGCTTGACCAATGGGGTGCTGCAGGAATTGGGGTCGTTGCCGCTACCGGCTGGCAACTACCAGCAGGTCCGCTTGGTGCTGGCTGACAATCCTTCCAACCCGACATCTGCCAATCCGTTGGCCAATGCACTGGTGCTGTCGGGTTCGACCAACGAGATCGCACTGACCACTCCCAGCGGTCAACAAAGCGGCTTCAAGCTCAAGGCCAACTTCAATGTCACCGGCGGCCAGGTCGCCGATATGGTTCTGGACTTCGATGCCTGCAAGTCCATTGTCAAGGCAGGTAACTCCGGCAACTACAACCTCAAGCCCGTGGTGGCCGTCATCAAGCGGTTGACTACAGCAATTGTGGGCTATGTGGATCCTGCTCTGGCCTCCAGCGTCGTGGTGTCCACGCGTGACCCGGACAACAATCTGCGCGCCACCGTGCCCAACGCCACTACAGGCAAGTTCGTGCTGGCCTACCTGCCGGAGAACACCAACTACACCGTCGTCGTTGCAGGCCAGAACCTGACCACCGCCGCCGTGACTGGCATTCCTGTCTCGATCGCTGCTGGCACTACCACGCTCAACGCATCGACGGCCCCCATTGCACTGCCGGCATCTGCTTCGGCGACTGTTGCGGGCAAGGTGACAAACACATCCAATACGCCTTTGACCGATGCTGATGTGAATGCCCAGCAGGTACTCGGCACAGGTCAGAGGCTTGATGTTGCATGGACTTTGGTTGATCCTGCCAATGCAAACTACAGCCTGAACCTGCCATTGCTGGCACCCAACAAGGCACCTTACGTCGCAAGCGGGCCTTTGGCGTTCACTGCAGACACCGCTGCCGCAGGCAAGTACAACATCTTGGGCAGCGCTGCCGGCTACACCACTCAGACCACAGCGCCAGCCGTGACGCTGACAACCGCCAACAGTGTGACCACCAAGGATCTGGTTCTGGCACCTTGAGGAAAAAACTGGGCAATGGATCGAAATGCTGCTCGTAGCATTCCGGATCCATGTCCTGCTCGTGCTGTCGCGTGCTTCCCAGAATGAAAGCCGGCCTTTTAGGCCGCTTTCAATTCATCCCAGGAGGATCACCGGGGTTGCAATCGCAATATGAAGCGCCGGGAGTCATGACGAGCACGATGGATGCACCTGCACTTCAGGGGATGAAGCGATCGCTTTGGCGAGACCCTTTGATCCAATCGGTCTCCTCATTATCCGAGTCGTCGTCGAAGCTCATGAGGGTGCCTCATCGCCACCGCAGCATGAACACCGGGATGAGCTGCCCGGCATTTGCATCAAGCAGTATTTGGGCCTGCATTGCCTGTCTGGGCGGTGGCCGGATCAATCAGCTCAGGCGTATACCCCGCATCCTGGATGGCTTCTGCAAACTCGGCGTCAGATGCAGTTCCCGATATCAGCACGGTTCGCTCCTTAAGCTCAAACTCGATACAGGCCTTGTCATCCATGGCCACAATTGATCGTTTGATGCGCCCAGCGCAGCCACCGCATGTCATATCGGTCACACGAAAAGCAGTCATTGCATGCTCCTTTCAAGGTTGTGAGTCAAGTCTCAACCCTGACATCATGAGAATGTCAAATGCCTTGTGTCAAAGGTGCTGACCGGGAACGATGCCATCTCCATCTGCCAAGCTGTTCTTGATGCGCTTGGTCTGCACGAGGGGCACGCCAGCGGCCCCACCGAGAGCACGCTGGGAGTGCAACCTGGGTTTACTTGTGCGCCTTCTGCGGATCATCTGCCGGATCGACGTAGTTCAGGTCGAATGGGCCTTCTCCGTGGATCTGGATCACTGTTGGAACCTTGAACATGGCGAAGTGATTGGTCTTGGCCGGAATCGAGCCGAAGCTGCCGGCTTTTTGGACTTTGAGTGCCTTCGAGTCCCACTTGTCGCCCATTCCGATCATGACCGTGCCCGAGATGACGGTCACGTTCTCGGCTTGGCTGTGCCAATGCGGCAAGACGCGATAGCCGGCGGGCACGGACAGACGCACCACATAAGGGCCGGGTTGATTGGGGTCACCTAGGAGTACCGCGAATTTGGCTCCTTTGGCGAGAACCGGAGGCGGTGCTCCCCACTCGACACCTTCGGTGCCGTGGATGGCCCAGGATGCCATAGGAATCACTGCCAGCGCGACGAGGCTGGCCGAGCGAGCGAACGAGAAATGAGACATCAGAGTCTCCTTGCGCGCGACCCATACACACCGCCGCTGACATCGCACGCGCCATCAGGGACGAGCCTCCTGAATTGGGCTGTGATGATCCGCCATGCGCACTTCACAGATGTTGACAGGAGGTATCAAAGCCTATTGCAGGCAGATTGGGTTTACAAGCCAAGCCAATGCTAAAGCTAATGTCTGTGTGTGCAGCTCACGGTAGCTGCCGGTTCTTGACAACCTGGGGCCAAGGGATGCCAGAGGTGGGGCACGGCTGCCAAGCGCGAGGTTGCAGAACCTGCAATTTGCTCCGGTATGCGGCGTCACAGGGTCTGATATGGAGTGAGGCCCTGGAATCAGCAGATCGCAGAATCGATTGACAACAACGGCACGTTTTGCGACTGTTACGCATCGACACAATGCAGTCGTGTGCCAGGAGACTGCTTTGCGATGTCATTGCTCGCATCTTCCAAGATATCGTGCAAATGGGGGCGCAAGGCTCTGGGGGCTTTGCGGCAGCACAACGCCAAACTTGGCGAGCAAGCCTCGAATGCGGTTAATGCATGCTGTGCGCTCCTCTTTGAACCCTTCGCGCAGCCGATGCACACACAGGATGCCCGGCTGCTCTGGAGTCTTCACGGGTACAAAGCGCATCTGAGGACGGCTGGCTGCCTCGCAAATGGCAGCGGCATCATTGGCATCGTTTTTGCCGCTCTTGCCCTGCATGCGATAGGGTGCAACCCGTGCCGCTGCCATCATGCGTGCATCCAAGCCCATGCACAGCAACTGCCGACACCAGTGGTACGCACCACCACAAGCTTCCATGGCCACCAGACACGCTGCAGGTAATGGCGCACACCATGCCAAGAACTCGCTGCGCTGGATGGCCCGGTTAGTGACCATCCGCCCTTGAGCATCGACTGCATGGACCTGCAGCACATTCTTTGCGAGATCTACCCCGACACGGACAATGGTTTGCATGCCACGACTCCTGATGAATGACGAAGAAATTGGCTTGCCGATCCATCGTGGCACTGCGTATCCAGCAGGCCAAGATGGCGGGAAGTCCTTCGTATTCAAATCCGCCCGAGGTTGAGTTACCCCCTGACCCCTGACGCAGCTATGCCACGGCCACTGTCTGCGGACGCCCTAGTTCAGTGAACCGATTGAGGATGGCTGCGCGGATGTGCAGTTCATTGGCTTGTCGTTCAAGGGCTCTGGACATGACCCGCTCGCCCAGTCGTCTGATGCAGTTCATTTTGGTCTCCACCAAGCTTTTCCGGTGGTAATCGCTCCACACTTTCCATATCTTTCGGCCCAAACGCCGGCATGCGGTACACAAAGGCATCGTCTTTGCGTACACGCGCATTTTTTCTCGGAGGGATGACGGGAATGGCACCTCTTTGAATGGCTACTTCATGGGCAGTCTGAGTGTCATACGCACCATCGCCAGCAAGACTCCGGATGCTCTCGCGGTGAGGAGCTAAGACCAGAAGATCCGCTACAACGGCCGCATCGACTACCTCGTTGCTGGTGACGCAAATCGCCCGTATTTGCAGTGACTGTGCATCAATGCCGATGTGCAGTTTGCACCATTGACGACGGCGCTCAGGGCCGTGTTTTTGCATTTCTATTCGCCTTCGCCCAAAAACTTGATGCCTGTGGAGTCCACGAGCAATTGCAGCCCTGCTTGACTGCGCCTGTACGGGACTTGAACATCCAGACTCAACTGCCGCCTGCACAGCGTACTGAAGTCTGGCACCGGCCAAACGAGGCCGGATAGATCGAGTACTGACTGGACAAGTCCAGTGGCTTGTCGAAGGGCCAAGCCAAATAGGTTTTTGAGTGTCAAACAGAACTGGATCGCTGCATCGGAGAACTTCGGGCTACGCCCGCGTTTGCCGCTTGCTGCGGCAAAACAGGACATCTTCTGATCAACCAAATCGTCAGGGAGCCACGAGCCTTCAGGGAGGAGTTGTACTGCTTCCAGTCGGTAGTGCGATAACGTTTCTTGGGTGTGTGCTGGCTCATGCACCGAGCCTACAGAGAGCAGGCTCTGTGTTTGTGCAACAACGCCCTCTCAGACAAGAAAATGCCTTGCCGGCAAGTTGCGTGACGGCGGCCTAGAGCGATTGCTCAGGATTGCGGGAGGCTTCGGCCATTCTCTGGCGTGTGCCTTCGTCGAGGATCCCGCGTACCAATGAAAACAAAGGTTCGGCACTGGTGTGTTTCTGACCGTAGGTCAGATTGAACCCGTAGTCGAAGTCGGCCGGATTGACCCCTTGATTGTGTTGAAGAATGGTCTCCAGCTTGTCCAGTGCCTTTACGGCTTTGGCTTCGGGCGATGCGGCATCCTCATACTCCTGCCAAAGAGAGAGGATCTCGGTTTGGTGCGACTTATCGAGAGAGCGTGTGAGATGCAGCAGGTCGGCCTTTTCCTGCTCGCTTTTGTCAGGATGCTGGTCTTTCTCGATGGCAGGAATGTCTCCGTGAATCGCTTCGCCCAAATCATGCACAAGGCACATTTTCAGCAGCTTGAGCATGTCCATGCCGGCCAGTTCGTCCTCGAATGTCATCGCCATCAGGCACAGGCGCCAAGTATGTTCGGCGGTACTCTCCGTCCTGCCTGTCGACGTGTGTGCGCTTCGGAGCACGCTCTTGAGCTTTTCCGCTTCTTGCAGAAAGGTCAGACGGCCCTTGATCTTGTCGATATCCATGCCCGATTCTATAAAGACCCGCATGTTCTCGGTCGTCGCATGTCGAAAACTCCTGCTGAAAAGCCAGGGAGGCCGGGAGATGAGCATTCGCGCTTGTCGAGAGCGGAGCTGCGGTCGCCTTGACTGCGCCCAGCTTTGAGTGAGAGCCGTGAACCGGTTGCTTCTGGCCTGATGCAGTCGATCACCATTGATCGGGCAACCCGAGCAATCCGCCTTAACCTGGTCAAGCTTGAAGCGCTCTCGCAACCAGGGGTGTCTGATGCCGACATCTAGCCGAGCCCAGTTGCTGAAAAGCAGAGTGACCGGCCAGTCAGTCGTCGCAGGCATGGGTTCTGCAACCTTGCTCAACTGCGAATCCTCGACAGCCCTGTCGTTCAAGAGGAAGGGGGAGTGTGAGCCCTCGAGAAATAGGCTGGAAGCCTTTGGTCCTGGCGGTACTGCAATTGCCCTGAAGCATGGAGGCATGCATTCGGCAAGTTTGCAGAGTTCTACTGACAACAAAGGCAATTGCTGGGCACTTAGTGGAAGCAGCTCGATTCGGTTCATCAACGGCGCTTGCCGAACTATCACGATTTTTTGAACTTTCGGTGAGGACTTCGAGATCAGGTGCGCAAAACAATGCGCTCATGCCTTCTCCTGCACATCAACCGTCGAAGCGCAGCGCCACAGTTCAGCCGCTGTGGCTGCGCATGACCCACTGGATCAATGCACTAGCTGTGCTGGTCATGGTGATGAGCGGCTGGCGAATCTACAACGCCTCGCCCATTTTTGACTTCTTCTTTCCTGTCGGCCTCACTCTGGGCGGCTGGCTGGGCGGCGCACTGCAATGGCATTTCGCGGGTATGTGGCTGTTTGTGCTCAATGGACTTGCCTATCTGCTGCTCAATCTGTTCACGGGCAGGTTTGCGCGCCGCATGCTTGCCGTCACTGTGCGCGGCATATTGCGTGACACCTGGCTCGCACTGACGGCACGTTTGTCGCATTCGGACTTGAGTCACTACAACCAGCTGCAGCGCGTTGCCTACCTGTTTGCCGTTGCAGATTTGATATTGCTGGTGCTCAGTGGCTTGGTGGTCTGGAAGTCGGTGCAGTTTCCGCTGCTGCGCGAGCTTCTGGGTGGCTACGACATGGCACGACGCATTCATTTTTACTGCATGGCGGCCATTGTCTGCTTTGTTGCCGTTCATCTTCTCATGGTTTTACTGGTTCCGCGCTCTTTGCTCCTCATGGTGCTGGGCCGCCCGACGTTCCGCCCTGCGATCAAGGAGAGCACGACATGAGCACATCCCTCTGGCATCGGGACAACGGTGAAGTAGTGGTTGCCGAGGCTAGTCGTCTGATCGGCAGGCAGTTGTCGCAATCAACGCGTCGGCAGTTTCTGGCACGAGGTCTCACGCTGGGCGGTATCGGGCTGCTCAGTGGATGCAGCATCGACGACAACGCCACAGCAGAAGAGGCGCTCTCCCGGATATCGCGCTTCAATGATCGTATACAGGGCTGGCTGTTCGACTCGTCGCGTCTTGCACCCACTTACCCCGAATCCATGATCACCAGGCCATTTCCCTTCAATGCTTTTTATGCTGAAAGCAGGGTCCCGGAAGTGGATGGAGCCAGTTTTCTTTTGGAGGTCACAGGTCTTGTGGCCGACAGGCGCAGTTGGACGCTCCACGAGTTGCGCGCGCTGCCGCAGTACACGCAGGTCACGCGCCACATCTGTGTGGAAGGCTGGAGCGCCATCGGCAAATGGGGTGGTCCACGCTTTGGTGACTTTCTACGAGCAGTGGGAGCTGACCTCAGTGCCCGCTATGTAGGCTTTCAATGTGTCGATGACTACTACACCAGCATCGACATGGCGGCCGCCCTGCATCCTCAGACGCTGCTTGCACTCGACTGGGATGGACAGCCTCTGCCATCCAGATACGGCTTCCCGATGAAGCTTCGCATGCCTACCAAGCTGGGCTACAAGAATCCCAAGCACATACGGGCCATCTTCGTGAGCAACTCCTTCAACCGCGGCTACTGGGAAGACCAGGGCTACAACTGGTTCGGCGGTAGCTGAGGAAACACCTCTTCAATCCGATTTCTCCTGTTCCCACTGCGGCACATGCCGTCTTTTTCCACCTGAGCCAAGAAAGTACCATCATGAAACACGCATTCATCACCACCGCGCTTTCCATGTGTCTGGCATTGAGCGTCACTTCGGCCTTTGCAGCCGATGCGATGACCAAGGAGTCAATGGGAAGAGATCAAATGGGCATGGACAAGCCTTCCATGGACAAGGACTCCAAGCACAAGGATTCCATGAGCATGAGCAAGGGTGCAATGACCAAGGACGGAAAATCCTCTATTGACCACATGGGCAAGGACAAGATGAGCAAGGACGCCATGGGTAAGGAAGGAATGTCAAGGGGCACCATGAGCAAATAGCAAGCAGGGGAGCGGCAATAGCCGTCTCGACGCCTTGTCGCTCCCGACGCTCAGCCATGCTCGATTTTTGTAGATTGTTCTGCAGGTACTGCGTCCGAAGCTGACGCAGTATCAAGCGCATTTGGTGCCTGCAATCTCAACGCTCGGGCCACCCTGGCCGTGCTGAGTTGTCACGAGGCTGCCGGAAGATGAGTTGATGCTGGCCTGAAGATCAGGGCTGTAGTCGCTACATCCATACAGGGCGGCCGCGTCAGCATGTCCTGACTGTGGTCATACAGAGCGATGTTGCAGCGTATGTTGCGCCTCCGAGAGGCCTGAAGGATGGCCGCGCATTTGCCAAGCATTTAGAAGCGCTCATTCGGGGAGCAGACTGATACACCGTGTTTGCAGCGGAAAGCAGTCACAGGCCTCGTTACTTATGGCAGCCGTGGAGCCTCAATGGTTCTGGACAGCTCGGACACAGTTCGCTGCAGTGTCAATGGAGACGGGAATCAGAGATCTCGGCGAATGAGCGCGCCCTTGAACAGCACCGGACCAGTCGGCCCCGTTGAGCTGGGGACGCCGCCTTTGGGCTCCAGGCTGATGGCCAGGGCCGGGATTGCTTTCACGTCTGTCTCCTGCGCAGTGAGTTGCTCAAGCTTTCCATCACCCATGACCCCCAGGGAACGTGGCGCGCCCTGCTGAGGCAAGGCCCACAATTGAAGAGACTTGTTATCAGCCTCCTTGAAGCCGCTCACGCGTTGCAATACCAGTTGCTGGTGCCGGGGATCGAAGGTCACCAGCATGGACGCATCAGCCTTGCCATCGGCGAGCACCGCCACATATTGAATTTGGGGCGCCGCCTGCAATTCAGCCTGCGCCAGCTGGAGCCGAGTCTGTAACGCAGACAATTTCTGGTGCAATGCATCCCTGAGCCCTTGATGCGACCAAAGCCCCACCGAGATAGCCGCCACCGTGGCCAAACCGCCTGCCAGTGCCAGTCCACGCCACCACGCGAGTGTCGGCCATGCCGACTTCGATGCGGCTTCACGCTGTCGGGCCAACTTGGCTCTAGCTGTTTCGGCCTGCAGCAGGTTGGCAATGCGTGTCCAGACCACCGCATCGGGCTGTACCGGAGTCTGAACCTCGGAGAAGGCCGACCAGCGGCCTTGCCACAGCAAGGCAGCCGCGCGCACCTGCGGATATTCGCGTGCCAGCTGCTCAAAGCGTCGGCGTGCCCCTCCGTGCAAAGTTCCCAGTGAATAGGAGGCAGCCAGTCGGTCCAGTAATTCAGGGTTCTGGGTCAGATTCATGATGTCGACTCCTGGCGCTCAAACATGGCGTGCCATGCATTTGCGCAGCTGCTCCAAGCTGCGGCGCATCCATGTCTTGACGGTACCCAGCGGCAGCTTCAGGCTGCTGGCCAGTTCGCTATGACTTAAATCATTCAGATAGGCCAGGCTCACCACCTGGCGCTGTGGCTGCTCCAGCTTTTCTAGACACTGGTGCAAGACCACGGCTTGTTCACTTGCTTCCACCAGTTGCATTGGCCCTTGCGTGTCCTTGTCCTGGGGCAACTCCTCAAAGTCCTCAATCGATACATTGAGATGCAGGCGCTCGGCTCTGCGCCGGCGCAAAAAGTCCAGGGCCCGGCTGCGCACCAGCATGCCCATCCAGGCCAGGGGCGGGCTGAGCGACTCCCGGTAGGTCTGCGCACTGCGCCAGATTCCCAGAAAGCTCTCCTGCAGCACATCCTCTGCCCACTCCTTGTTACCAAGTATGCGCAGAGCCAGGCCATACAGCCGCGAGGCGGTCTGGTCGTACAGCAGCTTCAGAGCAACCTCGTCCCGGGTTGCTACGCGGTCGATCAAGTCCATCAGTTGGTTGTCCGGTGTTTGGGCGCTCATGCAGCCATTTTGATCAGTAGGACCTGCTTCATGTTGTGCTGTTGGATAACTGCCAAGGCATGTTGCAGTTCCTGGTAATCACCTATACGCAGCAACCCAGCCACTGGATTTGGACAACGCGCGAAATGGCTGAAAAAGTTTTCAGAAACTTGAATCCACCGCGCCAAAGGATGCGTATTCCAAGTGTCGGACATCGCAAAGGCCGACAGATCCCCACATCCAATTAGGAGTCATCATGAGCATCCATCTGTTTGAAGGCCATGCCTCGCCCATGGCCTCGCGTCGCGGATTTCTTGGCACCACCGGCACTTTGTCGGCCGTGGCGGTCGCCATGTTGGCAGGCAACGAGGCTCTGGCCCAAGGCATGGGCAATGATCCAGCCAAGGATGTATCCATCCTCAATGTGGCCCTGGGGCTGGAGCATGAGGCCATCAACGCCTACCAGTTGGGTGCTGGTAGCGGCCTGCTGCAAAAGCCCGTGCTGGATGTGGCCCTGCTGTTCCAAAGCCATCACAAGGCCCACCGTGACGCTCTGATTGCCACCATCCAGAAGATGGGCGGAAAGCCGGTGGCCGAGGCCTCGATGCAGACCTATGCCGACTCTCTCAAGGCCGCAACCCTCAAGAGTCAGGCCGATGTGCTCAATCTGGCCGCAAGACTGGAGCTTGGCGCGACCAATGCCTACCTGGGCGTCATTCCAGCTTTCGAAAACCGTGACCTGGCCAAGGTCGCAGGACGCCTGGCCGCCGATGAAACCATGCACTACACGGCCCTGATCTCGGCTCTCGGCCGCCCCTTGCCAAGCAATGCCTTGTCATTTGGCGGCTGACCTGGCGAAGCCCCGAGTACCGGGCAGTCTCGCCCGGTGCATTTTTTCATCTTGTTTGAGGGAATACTCATGATGCATCGACACACACTTTCGCTGACCGCTCTGTGCCTATCCGCGCTTGGCCTGAGCGCTTGCTCATCCATGGGCTCTCACTCCATGTATTCACAAGCCGAACTTCCGGCTACCGTGCAAGTGCCCGCAGGACACAAAGTGGCCATGGAGACCGTGGGTGTTGGCCAGATCACCTATGAGTGTCGGGCCAAGAAGGACATGGCAGCCGAGCACGAATGGGTGTTTGTAGGCCCTGATGCCAAGCTGCAAACGCGAAGCGGTACGGTCATCGGCAAATACTGGGGTCCGCCAGCGACTTGGGAGAACAACGACGGCTCCAAGGTCACTGCCACGCAGCTTGCCGTGGCTCCTGCCGGAGCGGGTAATATCCCGCTGCAGCTGGTCAAGGCCAATCCTGCCACCGGAATGGGAGCCATGCAGGGGGTGACCTATATCCAGCGTGTGGCAACCAAGGGGGGCGTCGCGCCGAGCATGGCCTGCGGAGCTGCGAATCTGGGCAGCAAGCAGATCGTGCAGTATCAGGCCGACTATATTTTCTGGAAAGCGGTCTGACAGAGAGTCCAGTGGCGCACCTTCCCAGTCAGAGGCCGGGACGTTGCGCCTTTTTTCAGCTTGGAGCACGAGATGCTTGGGCTTTGATTCCGGTTTATGGCTTGGTGCCTGCACAGCCGAGGGTAGCTCGGCGTGGACAAGCTGAGATGCTGATGTTTTTGGTATACGCAAGTGACGCAAAGTAACGAATAATGAGACTTCACGACTGCAAGCGCGCTCGAGGTTCAAACATGATTCGTGCCAATGCCATTGCAAAGCGAACGATCACCGGCCAGTTGCTGGAGATCGCCATGGCTCAGTCCTTTTGCGCAGTGATGATTACCGATGCCAGGCTGGGTGGAGAGGGACCTGTCATCGAGTACTGCAATGCAGCGATGTGCGATATGACCGGATACACCGAAGCAGAGCTTCTGGGTCGCTCGCCGCGCATGTTCCAGGGGCCGCTGACGGATCAACTGGTGTTGCAGCGCTTGCATGAGTCTTTGGAGCAAGGCCTGCCATTTCAGGGCAGTGTGGTGAATTACCGCAAGGACGGCTGCACCTACCACGTGGAGTGGAATATTTCCCCCGTGCGTGATGAGAAGGGCGTCATTCGGCATTTTGTGGCGGTGCAGCGCGATATTTCGGAGCGTGTGCAAGCCGAGCAAGAGCGCGCGCTGCTCGCCAGGGCATTGAATGCGACCAATGACGGCATCTTGATCACGGATCGCGACTCCACCATCGTCTTTGTCAACCAGGCTTTTGAAGTTCTCACGGGCTATAGCGCGGCGGAACTGCTGGGTCAGCCCACCGAGATGCTGCGCTCGGGCCTGCATGAGCCGGAGTTCTATGCCCAGTTGCAGGAAGCATTGAGTCTTGGCCACAATTTTCGCGCCACCTTCATCAACCGTCACAAAAGCGGCGGCGTGTACTACGCCGAGCAAAGCATTGCAGCTCTGCGCGACGAGTCAGGGGAGATCAGCCACTATGTGGGGGCATCCAAGGACATCAGCCGCATGGTGCAGCGAGAGATGGAGCTGCGCGAGCGCGCAAACCGCGACAAGCTGACGGGCCTGCTCAACCGCCATGCAGGCGAGACCGAGCTCAAGCGCAACCAGCTCCAGGCTCAGAATCAGTTGCGGCCTTATGGCGTGATATTGGGCGATATCGATCTTTTCAAGCGGGTCAACGACCGTTTTGGCCATGTTGCCGGAGATCGCGTGCTCAAGATGGTGGCGCAGGTGCTTTCCGGCAAGGTTCGGCGCTATGACCATGCCGTGCGCTGGGGCGGGGAGGAGTTCCTGATCATCCTCTCGGATGCCAGCCTCGGTGTGGCCGCAGGATTGGCAGAGCGCATTCGCTGTGCCGTGGCGGAATGCGCCGATCCCGAGGTGGGGCGTTTCACCATTTCTTTAGGGGTTGGGCTCTGGGAGCCAGGCGAAACCGAGGATGATCTGCTCAAGCGCGCAGATGCGGCGCTCTACAGGGCAAAGCATAGGGGGCGCAATCAGGTGGCCATCGCCACGGGGTCGATGAACATGCCTTTGGTGCAAGCGCCCGAATTGCTGGCGCAGGGCGATTCCTTGACCTTTTCGGGGAAGAGTCCGGATAAGCCTTGGACAGGGGCCGCCTCACCGTAGAATTTGCTCTTCCTCCCTGTCCTCGTCTTCATAGCTTTTGAGTGGTTTGAACAATTCCGAACTGCATTCCGTGCAGGCCGATCTGGTGGCAGTGCTGGTTGCCGTCACGGGTGGCCAGCCCCGTATCCTGACCACCGGGTCCGGGCGAGCCTTGCCTGCCGGGCCTTTTACCAGCAACCACCGCTCGCTGCAGGCCAGCTTGCGTGCCTGGGTGGAGAAACAGACCCACCATCCTCTGGGCTTTGTGGAGCAGCTCTACACCTTCGCAGACCGGGAGCGCTCGCAGCAGCTGGGCATGCATGTCATCTCCATCAGCTATCTGGCGCTGACTCAGGAACTGGATGAGGTCGGCGCCGCACAGCCGGGCTGGCAGGACTGGTATCGCTACTTCCCATGGGAGGACTGGCGCGACGGTATGCCCGGCGTGATTGCCGAGCGCATTGCGCCAGCGCTGCATGCATGGAGTGAAGCTGCTTCAGATAGTGTAGCTAGAAGCGCACGATGGCAAAGAGCTTCAATGACTTTTGGTCTGGATGAGCACGAATGGAACGAGGAACTGGTTCTGCAGCGCTACGAGCTGCTGTTTGAGGCAGCTGTGGTGCCCGAAGCCTGGGGCGAGGGTGATGAAGCACGCGCAGCCGAATTGCTGCCCGGTGCCGCGATGAGTAATGATCACCGTCGCATTCTGGCTACCGGTATGGCCCGTTTGCGCGCCAAGATCAAATATCGGCCCGTGGTGTTTGAACTGATGCCCGAGGAATTCTCGCTGCTGCAGTTGCAACAGACGGTGGAGGCGTTGGCGGGGCGCGGCTTGCACAAGCAGAACTTCCGGCGCCTGATCGAGCAGCAGGCGCTGGTTGAGGAAACCGGCCAGATGACGGCCGTAGGTGCGGGCCGCCCGGCCAAGCTGTTCCGCTTCCGGCGCAATGTAATGCTGGAGCGCGCCATAGCTGGCAACAAGCTGCCGCTGGCAAGAAGTCATTAGCCCCTGACGCACTCTTTGGATGCAGGACTTTTTTCACTGTGGGGGCGGCTTGACTTAAATAATGCTCAGATTTAGCATAAGTCGGTTTGCGTAAGGCCTGAAAGCGATCTGGAAGTCTTTGCGCTTTTTGTTGAACTAAAAATACTCAAAATGAGCATTAATAAAATTGCAGCCTTGCCCGTTCCTCCCCTGCCCGATGTAATGCTGGAGCCGCTGGTACGCATGGCCTTGCTGGAAGATCTGGGACGCGCCGCAGACTTGACCACCGACACCATTGTTCCCGCAGATGCAGCGGGCGAGCTGCGTCTGGTGGCTAGGCAGGATGGCATCTTGGCCGGACTTGATCTGGCTCGTCTGGCCTTTGTGCTGATGGATGCACACATGGAGTTTGACGTTCGCTGCGCAGACGGCACGCTGCTGCAGCCAGGCATGGAGATTGCCCGCATTCGCGGTAAAAGCCGAGCCATTCTCACGGCCGAGCGTACGGCGCTCAACTACCTTTGCCATCTCAGCGGCGTGGCCAGCGCCACGCATTCGATTGCCCAGGCCATCAAGCCCTTTGGCACCCGGGTGACCTGCACGCGCAAGACCATGCCGGGCCTGCGAGCCTTGCAGAAGTACGCCGTGCGTGTCGGTGGCGGCAGCAACCACCGTTTTGGCCTGGACGATGCCGTACTCATCAAGGACAACCACATTGCACTGGCCGGCGATGTTGCCACGGCTGTGGGGCGTGCTCGTGCCGGCGTGGGTCATATGGTCAAGATCGAGCTGGAAGTGGATACGCTGGCCCAGTTGGATGTGGCGCTGCAACTGGGCGTGGATGTGGTGCTGCTGGACAATATGAACCTGGATGATTTGCGCACTGCGGTCGGCATGTGCAAGGGCCGGGCCATTACCGAAGCCTCGGGGCGTATTACCCCCGAAACCGCACCCGCAGTGGCTGCCACGGGCGTGGACCAGATTGCCGTGGGCTGGCTCACGCACAGCGCGCGCGTACTCGATATAGGGCTTGACGCCTGATGGCCTGCCCCCTGAGCGGCTTTGCCGCTTCCCTCCATGGGAGGACGACAGCCTCGTGGGACGGCGGCACTTGCTTGCGGCCCCTTGCTTGGGGCGTGTACTGATGAAGGCCATGCTGAAGAAGTACCACAGCTGGGCGGTACCGGTTGCTGCATCGCTGGCGGTGACGGCTGCGGGAATCTGGCATGCCTGCACTGGCTCGGCGGTAGTCCGTTTTGAAAAGCCCATCACCATCGTTGTGACCTTTCCGCCTGGGGGCGGCACGGACCTGCTGGCGCGCCGCCTGGGCGCTGCCATGCAGCAGCGCTTGGGCCAATCCGTAGTGGTGGAGAACCGGCCAGGCGCCAGCGGCAATATCGGTGCGAGCGCTGTGGCCGAGGCAGCACCCGACGGCGCCACGCTGCTGATGGTCAACAGCTCGTTTGCCATCAACCCCGGTGTCTACCGGCATCTGGACTTCGACCCGCGCCGGGACTTCAAGGCTGTATTCAACGTCGGCAGCATCGCTTCGGTGCTGGTGGTGCCCAGCCAAAGCAGCGTGCGCAATCTATACGATGCGCTGGCTGGAGCGACCATTGGCCAGCCTTTGTCCTTTGCCTCCTGCGGCAACGGCACGCCCCAGCACATGGCGGGCGAGATGCTGGCCCAGGCCGCCCATGCAAACCTCCAGCATGTGCCCTACAAGGGTTGCGGCCCGGCCATCACTGCAGTAGCCGCAACACAGCTACCTGTGGCCGTGGTCACGGCCAGCAGTGCCGCGCCCCTGATAGCTGCAGGCCGCGTGCGGGCCATCGCTGTCACGGCACCGGCCCGCGTCGCTTCCCTGCCCGATGTCCCCACGATGGCCGAGCAGGGCCTGGCTGGTTTTGCCGTAGAGCAGTGGCATGGCTTGCTGGCGCCGGCTGCCACGCCGGAGCCTGTGATCGCCCGTCTGCACCAGGTGCTGACGCAGATACTGGCCGAGCCCGAGATGCTGCAGGCGCTGCGCGAGCAGGGCTATACGCCGGCCGGGGAGTCCGCTGCCCAGTTCGGCAAGCTCATCGCCGCCGATATCGAGCGCTATGCGGCCGTGACCGCGCAGCTCGGGCTCACGGTTGATTGAGTGCAGGCCGACGCCAGACGCCCATGTTCGTGACGGGCCACCTGCAAAGGTGGCCTGTTCTGTTTCAGGCATATGACGGGTTCGCTATACGAAGGTATAGCTGGGACCAACCAAAAGCCAAGCCTCTCTTCCCAAGGCAGGCTCGCTTTGTCGACTGGCGGGTTTGATAATCAAAGGCGGGGATCAGGGCTCCAGACCCTGGCGCCACGGCGGCATGCTTTGCCGCCCATCGCATGGAGAAGTTCCCCCTTGGATGCCCATTCCTTGACGGCGCTATGGCGCGCGGCTTCCCCATGCTCTCCCGCTTCTCTGTCCTGCTGCAAAGCTGCTTCTGCATTCAAGAAGTTGCAAGGGCGAGACAGGATCAATCCTGGGCCGGGACCTGCCCTGGCCATATCGATGCCACTGTTTGCTGCTTATGAAACAAGTCCTGAACTCCTGCAGTCCCGTGGGGGCTGCCTGCCTGCTGTTGTGTCTGGCGCTCGCTGCCTGCAATGGCGACAAGCAGACGCCGGCCGCTGCTGCCGATAGCCAGGCTGCGCTGTACCGCGAAGGCAATCTGGTCGTGGTGCCGTCGCAATCTCCCGTGCTGGCGCAGCTGAAGCTGGCACAAGCCACCCAGGAGCAGGTCCAAACCCTGATCTCGGCGCCGGCGAATATCGAGGCCGAGCCTGAAAAGATGGTCAAGATCACGCCTCCGGTCGCGGGCCGGCTGGTGCGTCTGCATCGACAGCTTGGCGACCCGGTCAAGGTCGGCGAGGCCTTGATCACCATGGACTCCTCCGACATCTCGGTCGCTCGGGCGGACAATGCCAAGGCCCAGTCCGCGCTGCTGCTGGCGCGTCAGGAGTTCGATCGCCAGAAGCTGCTGTTTGATGCCGAGATCGCGGCGCGCAAGGATTACGAGGCCGCGCAGCAGGCGCTGGCCGCAGCCAGCGCCGATGCGCGCGCTGCGACCGACCGCCTGGCCCAGCTTGGCGCCGATGTGCAGGCCAGCTCGCGGGGCAGCTATGTGATCAAGTCGCCGATCAGCGGACGCGTGGTGGAAATGGCGGGCTCGCAGGGCGGCTATTGGAATGACGTGAATGCCTCGGTGATGACCGTGGCCGATCTCAGCAAGGTCTGGCTCAGCGCCAGCGTGCCCGAGCGCGACCTGGCCCATGTGGACGTGGGCCAGGAGGCGCATATCGCGCTGACCGCCTATCCCGACCTCAGGCTCGAAGGCCGTGTGCAATACGTGGGTGAGATCGTTGATGCCGCCACGCGCAGCGTCAAGGTGCGTGTGGCCGTGGACAACCGCGAAGGGCGGTTGCGCCCGGGAATGTTTGCGCGCGTGAGCTTTGACGGACCGGGTCGTGACGCCCTCATGGTGCCGACCACGGCGCTGCTCCAGGGCAATGTGAGCTCACGGATTTTCGTAGACAAGGGGCGCACGGACAAGGGCGCCCTCTTTGAGCCACGCGACGTGCAGGTCGGCGCGCAGCAGGATGGCAAGGTGGAGATCCGCTCGGGCCTGGCGTCCGGCGAGCGCATCGTCGTCAACGGTGGAGTGCTGCTGCAATGATCGAGCGCATCGTCAATCTCAGTTTTGCACGTCGCGGCGTGGTGTGGCTGATCTTCATCTTTGCGGCCCTGTATGGCGGGTTCAGCTGGAAGCAGCTGCCGCTCGAGGCCTATCCCGATATCGCCGATGTGACCTCGCAGATCGTCACCCAGGTGCCGGGTCTGGCGGCCGAGGAAATCGAGCAGCAGATCACGATTCCGCTGGAGCGTGCGCTGCTGGCCACACCGGCCATGCATGTACTGCGTTCGCGCAGCCTGTTCGGCCTGTCGCTGATCACCGTGGTGTTCGAGGACGGGGTCGACGGCTACTGGGCGCGCCAGCGCCTCAAGGAGCGCATGGACGAGGTCGATCTTCCCTATGGCGCGCGCGCTGCGCTCGACCCCTACAGCTCACCCACGGGCGAGGTTTACCGCTATACGCTGGAAAGCCCCACTCACAGCCTGCGCGAGTTGTCCGAGCTGCAGCAGTGGGTGGTGATTCCGCGCCTCAAGAAAGCACAGTCCGTGGTGGATGTGACGAATTTCGGCGGCCTGACCACGCAGTTCATGCTCGAACTCGACCCCGCGCACCTGCTGCAGTACGGGCTGACCCTGTCCCAGGTGATTGAGGCCCTCAATGCCAACAACGCCAGCGGCGGCGGCAGCGTCATAGACCGTGGTGAAGTCTCCTATGTGGTGCGCGGCGTGGGCCTGCTGAGATCGCTCGACGACATGGGCAATGTGGTGGTCAAGACCTCGGACAACGGCACGCCGATTCTGGTCAAGGACCTGGGGCGCCTGACCTATGGCAACGTGGAGCGTCGCGGCATTCTGGGCAAGGACGACAACTCCGACACGCTGGAAGGCATCGTGCTGCTGCTCAAGGACGCGAACCCTTCCAAGGCGCTGGAAGGCATCCATGCTGCGGTGAAGGAGCTCAACGAGAAGCTGCTTCCACCCGACGTCAAGGTCGTGCCCTATCTGGACCGCACCACGCTGATCGAGCGCACCACGCATACCGTGGGCAAGACTCTGGCCGAAGGCATGATCGTCGTGACTCTGGTGCTGCTGCTGTTCCTCGGCAGCCCGCGCGCGGCGCTGATCGTGGCGTTGACGATTCCCATGGCGCTGCTGCTGGCCTTTGTGTTCATGCATCACGCCAAGATTCCGGCAAATCTGCTGTCGCTGGGAGCCATAGATTTCGGTATTTTGGTCGATGGTGCTGTGGTCGTGGTCGAGAACATTCTGCGCCGCCGCGAGGCCCAGGAGGACAAGCCCTTGACGCCGCGCGACGCCGTCTCGGCCACGCTGCAGGTGGCGCGCCCCATCTTCTTCGGCATGTGCGTGATCGCAGCCGCCTATCTGCCGCTGTTCGGTTTCGAGCGCATCGAGTACAAGCTGTTCTCGCCCATGGCCAGTGCCGTTGGGGCGGCACTGGTGGGGGCGCTGGCCGTGGCACTGCTGCTCACGCCGGGCCTGGCCTGGCTGGCCTTTCGCCGTCCGCGCAAGATCTTCCACAACCCCGTGCTCAGCTTTCTGGGCGAGCGCTATGACCGCTTTCTCGGCGTCGCCGTGGGGCGGATGCGCTGGCTGGTGGGGGCCGTAGCGGCGGCGTTGGTAGCGCTGGTGCTGCTGGCCGGCACCATAGGCCGCGACTTCCTGCCCTATCTGGACGAAGGCTCGATCTGGCTGCAAGTGCAGATGCCTCCCGGCATCACGCTGGACAAAGCCCGCGACATGGCCGACGAGCTGCGCCGGGCCACGCTGCAGTTTCCCGAGGTGTCCTATATCGTGACCCAGACCGGCCGCAACGATGACGGCACCGACTACTGGACGCCTTCGCACATCGAGGCCAGCGTGGGCCTGCATCCCTACGACCAATGGAAGTCGGGCCTGAACAAGCAGCAACTGATCGCCAAGATGGCCGAACGCTTCGAGCAGATGCCCGGCTATACCGTGGGCTTCATGCAGCCCATGATCGACGGCGTGCAGGACAAGCTCTCGGGTGCGCACAGCGATCTGACCGTGAAGGTCTACGGCCAGGACCTGAACGAGGACCGGCGCGTGGCAGACGAGATGGTGGGCATTCTGTCCAAGGTGCCCGGTGCGGCCGACGTGGCCGTGGACATCGAGCCGCCGCTGCCCAATCTGCGCATAGACCTGGACCGTGCGGCTGCCGCGCGCTACGGAATCAACGCGGCCGATGTGGCCCAGCTGATCTCCACGGGCGTGGGCGGGGCCTCCATAGGCCAGCTCTATGTGGGTGAACGCAGCTACGACATGACGGTGCGCTTCGCGCCCGGTACTCGCAGCAGCCCCGAAGCCATAGGTGCGCTGCGTCTGGCCGCTGCCAACGGTGCCCATGTGCCGTTGGCCGATGTGGCGCGCATCAGCACCACGGTGGGTCAGAGCGTGATCGTGCGCGAGGGCGGCGAGCGCCACATCCTGGTCAAGCTCAATGTGCGCGGCCGTGATCTAGCAGGCTTCCTCAAGGATGCGCATGAGGCTCTCGATGCCCGGCTCCAGTACGACCACCAGAAGATCCATATCGAGTGGGGCGGCCAGTTCGAGAACCTGCAGCGTGCCGAGGCACGGCTGCTGGTCATCCTGCCACTGACGCTGGGCATCATGCTGGTGCTGCTGTTCGGCGAGTTCGGCAATCTGCGCCAGCCGCTGCTGGTGCTGGGCGTGGTGCCGCTGGCCATGATCGGCGGCTTTGCCGGGCTGCATCTGCGCGGCATGACGCTCAATGTCTCGAGTGCCGTGGGCTTCATTGCGCTGTTCGGTGTGGCCGTGCTGTCGGGCGTGCTCATGGTTTCGCAGATCAACCGGCTGCGTCGCGAGGACGGTCTGGAGTTGCGCGAGGCCGTGCTCGAGGGGGCATCTAGCCGTATGCGCCCGGTGCTTATGACGGCCACGGTGGCGGCCTTCGGTCTCATGCCGGCCATGCTTGCTACGGGCCTGGGCAGTGATGTGCAGCGGCCGCTGGCCACCGTGGTGGTCTGCGGGCTGGCCAGCGCCACCCTGCTTACCCTGCTGCTGCTGCCCAATCTCTATTACGTGATCGAGCTGCGTGCCCAGCGTGCGCTTGAGCGCAAGCGCCGGCGGGCGGCCGAGCGCGGGGAACTCGACGACGAGGATGCAGCCCCCGTTGCCACCGCCACTGCGGAGCGCATGGCCCCCTGAGTTCGGGTTCACGCAATATCTACAAACTTGGATGCACCATGCAATTTCCCTTTCTTTCCCTCAAGCGCCTGGCTCTGCTGCTGGTGGCGCTGGGCCTGGGTGGCACGGCATTGGCCCAGGCCGCGGCGCAGCCTGCCGCCGCCGGGCTGCGCTTCAGCGACTACCTGAGCGCTGTCGAGCAGCACAGCCTGGACCTGCAATCCCAGCAACAGAACGTGGTGTCAGCCCGGGCTGGCGTCGGCATCGCGGGCATACGACCCGATCCCCAGCTCTCGCTGGGAGCTGCGCGCGAGCAGGTCAATAGCGGCCTGCCGCGCCCGCAGAACCGGACCTATGAACTCAGCATGGAGCTGGAGACCGGCGGCAAGCGCTCGGCTCGCATTCGCGCTGCACGCAGCCAGGTGCGGCTGGCCGAGGCGGAGGTCGAGGGATTCCGCACCCAGCTGTTCTCCGATGCGGCCCAGGACTTCACACAGGCCTGCCGCGATCGCCAGGCGCTTGAGCGCAAGGAGCAGACGCTCAATGCTCTGTCCGATGTAGTCAAGGCCAACGAGGTGCGACGCAAGGCCGGCGACGTCGGCACCGTTGAGTGGCGGCAGTCTCGCGTGGAGCGCGACCAGTTCCAGGCCGACGTGACGCAGGCACGGGCCGATGCCCAGACCTCACGTCTGGCCCTGAGCGTGCCGCTGGGGCGCAAGCTCTCGGAGGTCTTCGGCTCCGAGGATCTGCAATGCGATTTCCAGCCCTTTGCGAACGACAAGAACATTGACGCCCTGGTGGTCCAGGCCCTGCAGGTGCGCAGTGATGTGCGCGTGGCCCAGGCCATGCTGGACAATGCGCGCGACAATGCAGGCCTGGCCCAGGCCAACCGCTGGGTCAATCCCACGCTGGCCGTGGGATTGACCGCCATACCAGCCACGTCTGCGGGTGTGGATGCCAAAGGCAATGTCTTCGATGCGAACAACCGCTCGCGCATGTTGTCGGTCTCGGTGAGCATGCCCATCCCGTTCTCGCGCCTGAACCGCGGTGAGGTGCTGCAGGCCGAGGCCATCGTGACCCAGGCCATGCTGGGGCTGCAGCAGTCGCAACACAAGGCCGAGGCTGATGTGCGCTCCGCCTACTTCCGTTTCGCGGCGGCGCAGGAGAATGTGGAGCGCTATCGCAGCAATGCGCTGGCGGATGCGCAGCGCGTGCTCGAGAGCATCCGACTGTCCTACCGTCACGGCCAGGCTTCATTGCTGGAGCTGCTGTCGGCCCAGCGCTCGGCCGATGATGCCTACCTCGGCTATCTGCAGGCCGATGCTGATCTGGCCAAGGCCACGGTCGATCTGCAACTGAGCATAGGCCAGCGGCCCGCGCTGTGATAAGTGGAGTAGGCGGGCGGGGCTGGCGTGCGCGCATCTTGAGCCACAATCAACGGGTCTTTCACGCCCTGAGCTCCGCCCTGCATGCCATGACAGCCAAACCGCAACGCTTCCTGCATCTGCGCCGGGCCCTGATCCTGACCGGCATGGCAGCGACCATGGCAGCCATCTTCGCGCTGGATACGCTGACCGAGTACGCGGTGGCCGCCGCCGTGTTCCACACGGCCGTCATCCTCGTGGCGGTGCGCTGGTTCAGCCCGCGCCTGGTGATAGGCACCACGGTGCTGTGCATAGCGCTCACCCTGGCCAGCTTTGCGCTGACGCCGGCTGGCGCCTACCGCACCGGACTCATCAACACGGGCATCAGCATCCTGGCCATCGTCATCACGGCCTATCTGGGCCTGAAGATGGTGGCCGCCCAGAATGCGGCCCACGCAGCACAGACCCAGCTGCTGCGCATCACTCAGGCCACCAGCCTGGGACAGGTGACGGCCTCGATCGCCCATGAGGTCAACCAGCCGCTGGCTGCCATCGTCACCAGCGGCAATGCCTGCCAGCGTTGGCTGGCTCAGCAGCCACCGAATCTCGAAAAAGCCGGCCAGGCGCTGGAGCGCATCCTGGGTGATGCGCGGCGCGCCAGCGAGGTCATTGCGCGTATCCGCTCCATGGCGCGCGGCGAGGCACCGAGCAAGCAGAAGTTCGATCTCAACGAGGCAGTGCGCGAGATGGTGAATCTGTCGGGCGCGGACCTGAACCAGCGCGCCATTGCCATGGACCTGCAACTGGCGCCGGGTCTGGCCCCGGCCTGGTGCGACCGAGTGCAGTTTTTGCAGGTGCTGGGCAATCTGCTGCTCAACGCCATGGACGCCATGCAGGACACGCCGGCCGTGCAGCGGCGCATTGCCGTGGCTACCCAGGCCTTGGGCCAGCAACTGGTGCTGACAGTCACCGATGCGGGAGTGGGGCTATCGCCGCTGGCCAAAAGCCATTTGTTCGATGCCTTCTGGAGCACCAAGCGTGAGGGCATGGGTCTGGGGCTGAACATCAGTCGCCACATGGCCGAGGCCAATGGTGGCCGCATCTGGGCCACGGACCGCGAGGACGGGCACAGCGGCGCCGTGTTTCATGTGACCATCGCGGCTTTCGTCGCATCGGGTGATCCCGTATCAGGAGGACACAAGCTTGGCTGAGCTCGAAACCGTGTATGTGATCGATGACGACGCCTCGGTGCGCGCGGCCATCGAGGATTTGCTTCTCTCCGTGGGTCTGGCCGTGTCTGCCTTCGGTGCGACGCGCGACTTTCTCGCCCATCTGGAGCTGAGCCTGCCCGAGGGGCCGGCCTGCCTTGTGCTGGACATTCGCATGCCGGGCCAGAGCGGCATGGAGTTCAGGCGCCAGATGCTGGAGCAGGGACTGCGTTTTCCTACCATCTTCATCACCGGCCATGGCGATATTCCCATGAGCGTGGAGGCCATGAAGACCGGGGCCATAGAGTTTCTGACCAAGCCGTTTCGTGATCAGGATCTGCTGGATGCCATACAGCAAGGTATTGCCCTTGATCGCCAGCGTCGTGCACAGGATGGGCAGTTGCTGGAGTTGCGTTCGCGTTGGAACTCGCTGTCCAGTGGGGAGCAGTCGGTGTTGATTGGCGTGGTGCGAGGCCTGCTCAACAAGCAGATCGCGGGAGAGCTGGATGTCAGCGAAATCACCATCAAAGTCAGGCGATCTCAAGCCATGCGCAAGATGGAAGCTGGCTCGGTTGCCGAGCTGGTGCGCATGCTGGAGAAGCTGGGCATCCGCTGATGGTAGCCGCATGGTTGGCCTGCCGGGCTGGCACTTCGCAGGCGCAGCAGGCGTCGCGGGTGCCTGTACGGCGAACGTAAAAATTGTTCGTGTCGGTTTCCATGTGCAGATTGCGCATGAATTTTCTGGAGCGTGTGCGGGTTTGCCAGTTCACAATGGCGGGCTCGCCAGGAGCGGTCAATGCGTCAGCAAAGAACATTCAATAACAAAATGGGTTTCGGCAAGCTTTGCACGGGCAGTTTGATGTCCTTGTGCATGATATGGGGGCCGACTGCTCATGCGCAGCAGAGTGCAGAGCCAGTCCATGCAGGCAGTGAAGCAGCCTCTGCAACAGCATCAGCAGCTGATGCGGGTGGGGGAAACACAGAGCCTGAGAAGTGGAATGCCAAGTTCCAGGCCACCTATGTCTGGCAGCGCAAGCCGTCCTTTTCTGCACCCTATACCGGCGAGAAAAGCTTGTTGCCAGGGCGCGAGCGCAGCTACTCCTTCACGACCACTGCATCTCTCGGATACCGTCCATGGGCCGGAGGGGAGGTCTATCTTGATCTGGAAGGCGCGCAGGGCATTCCTCTGTCGGGACTGGCAGGCCTGGGTGGCTTTACCAATGGGGAACTGGCCAAGACTTCGGGAGCAAGGTTGAAGCTCTATCGCGCCCGTGCATTCTTGCGCCAGACCTGGAGTCATGGCGGTGAGCAAGAGGCGGTGGAGTCAGAGGCAAGGCAGTTGGCGGGCACGGTGGACAAGCGTCGTACTGTGCTCACGGTGGGCAATCTGGCGGTCATCGATATCTTTGACGACAACCGCTACAGCCATGATCCGCGCACGCAGTTCATGAACTGGTCGCTGATGACTCAAGGCGCGTTTGACTATGCCGCCGATGCCAGAGGTTACAGCTGGGGAGCGGTGCTGGAGTGGTTTCACGACGACTGGGAGGTGCGCTTCGGTCGCTTCATCCAGCCCAAGGAGCCCAACGGCCAGCCGCTGGACTATCGAATTTTCAAACACTACGGCGATCAGCTGGAAGTAGCCCACGCACACACGCTGGCGGGCCAGCCGGGCAAGTTGCGTGCTTTGGTCTTCCGCAACCATGCCGTGATGACGCGCTATGACGATGCACTCAGCCTGGCGGCGCAGACCGGGGCGGTGCCGGATCTGAATGTTGCGCGCTACGGTGCCAGAAGCAAGCACGGCTTCGGCATCAACCTGGAGCAGGCGCTGAGTGAGGACGTGGGTCTTTTTGCCCGTGGCAGCTGGGCCGATGGCAAGACGGAAATCTATGCCTTCACGGAAATCGACCGCTCTCTTTCTGCGGGTCTGCTGATCCAGGGGCGCAGATGGGGACGGGCGAACGATACGCTGGGCATAGGCGTGGCGCGCAATTTCCTCTCGTCCACACACCGCCAGTATCTGGCAGAGGGCGGGGTGGGGCCGTTCATTGGGGATGGGCGTCTGAACTACAAGCCCGAGAATATTTTCGAGATGTTCTACAGCGTGGGGATCGGCAAACAATCCAGCATCAGCTTTGACTGGCAGCATATCCGTAACCCTGCATACAACGCGGACCGTGGGCCCGTCAACGCACTGGCTGTGCGTTTGCACACCGAGTTCTGATCTAGAAAAACCGCAGGATGATCTGGTGCAGGCCTGCCGTCATCAAGGTATAGCGCAGGAATTTTCCAACTGCCATATAGGCGACGCAGGGCCAGAAAGGCAGGCGCACCCAGCCGGCGACCGCGCATAGCGGGTCGCCGACGACGGGCAGCCAGCTCAGCAGGCAGGCCTTGGCGCCGTATTTGCGCAGCCAGTAACGGGCGACGCGGTTCCAGCGTGACTTGTGGTGCATGTTCTGGGGCGGCGGCTCTCCATGTCGGCGCAGCTTTTTGGCCTTGTTCCAGGCCTGTTTGGCGGCCAGTCCCATCCACCAGCTGATGGCCCCACCCAGCGTGTTGCCAGCCGTCGCGACCACAATGGCGGGCCAGAACAGATCGGGGTTGGCTGAGACCAGTGCGGCCACCACCGGCTCAGAGCCCAGCGGCAGCAGGGTGGCAGAGACCAGGGCCACGACAAACACGGTGCTAAGGCCCAGCTCCGGCAGGGCCAGCCATTGCAGCAACTGATGTATCCACGCTTCCATAGGGCGGCTAGTTTAGGCGGGTCGCTCAATTCCCTGAACTTTGCATCCTGTCATTTCTCGGTCATCAGCCTGATTGCAGGCTGTTGATATATGGTTTCTTATTCAAATGCGTACACGGGTGTTATCCGGTAACGCCAGATCAATGGGAGTAGGAATGGCTTTCAGCCCTCTAAAAAAAATGATGCGATCGAGTCAGGCAGCAGGCCTGGCGGTCGTTTTGCTTTTGATAGCTGGTTGCGCACCGAACATGAAGACCATCGTGCCGTCTGATGCCAAACCAGCGGTCACGGCGGCTGCCGATCTGGTGCCGCTGGCGACGCTGGCGCCCGGCATCAAGCAGGACATGCGCTATGTCTCCAAGCACAACTTCATGGGCCGCCCCGTGGCTGGCTATGAGGCCGGGGTTTGCTGGCTCAGCCGCGTGGCCGCCGAATCTCTGGCAACTGTTCAAAAGGAACTGGCAGGACAGGGTCTGGCTCTGAAGGTCTATGACTGTTACCGACCCCAGGCGGCCGTCGACGACTTTGTGCGCTGGGGGCGCGATATGGCCGATCAGAAAAACAAGGATATGTATTACCCGCGCGTGCCCAAGAGCGAGCTCTTCAAGCGTGGCTACATCGCCGAGAAATCGGGTCACAGCCGTGCCAGCACCGTGGACATGACGCTGCTGGTGGTGGATGCCAAGCGCGCCAGAAAGCTGGTGCGCGGGCCGTTGGCCGACGGAATCGAAGTGGACATGGGCACGCCCTTCGATCTGTTTGACGAGCAGTCGCATACCGACAATGCCCAGCAATCGCCGGATGTGCAGCACAACCGCCGCTGGCTGCGCAGCCTGATGCAGCGCAACGGATGGAAGAACCTGCCAGAGGAGTGGTGGCATTACACGCTGGTCAGCGAGCCCTATCCTGAGCAGTACTTTGATATGCCGGTGCGTGAAAACTGAGACGCCGGTGGTGCATTGCTCGATAGTGACTCGCCTCACAGGGTGATGCATGGAGTTTGGTTTTGCTGAAAATTTGAGCAGGTATAATTGTTCCCTCTTTTCCAGCGCCCGGTCTGTGTCAGACATTACCTGCCGCAGAAACCAAATTCTCTCCATGCCCGCCCTGCACATTGGTCATATTCCATTGGCAAATCGTCTGTTTGTCGCTCCCATGGCGGGTGTGACGGACCGGCCGTTTCGCCAGCTGTGCAAGGCACTGGGAGCCGGTTATGCGGTCAGCGAGATGGTGACCAGCCGCAAGGACTTGTGGAACAGTCTCAAGACCAGTCGCCGTGCCAACCATGAAGGCGAGCCTGGGCCGATTTCGGTCCAGATTGCCGGCACCGAAGCGCTCATGATGGCCGAGGCTGCCATCTACAACATCGAGCGCGGCGCGCAGATCATCGACATCAACATGGGCTGCCCGGCCAAGAAGGTCTGCAACAAATGGGCGGGCTCCGCCCTGATGCAGAACGAGCCGCTGGCCGTGGAGATTGCCCAGGCCGTGGTGGAGGCCGCACGTCCCTACAACGTGCCAGTCACCCTGAAGATGCGCACCGGCTGGTGCGATACGCACAAGAACGCAGTTCTGCTGGCGCGCCAGTTTGAAGATGTCGGCATCCAGATGCTGACCGTGCACGGCCGCACGCGCGAGCAAGGCTACAAGGGCTTTGCCGAGTACGACACGATTGCGGCCGTCAAGCAGGCCGTCAAAGTGCCTGTGGTGGCCAATGGCGATGTCAACAGCCCCGAAAAGGCCCGCGATGTGCTGGCCTATACGGGGGCAGACGCCATCATGGTCGGCCGTGCAGCTCAGGGCAGACCGTGGATCTTTCGCGAGATCGCGCACTTTCTGGCCACCGGAGAGCATCTGGCTCCCCCCCTGGTGGCCGAGCTGCGTCGTCTGCTGCTCGAACATTTGCAAGATCACTACAGCCTGTATGGCGAGGGAGTCGGCGTGCGCAGCGCCCGCAAGCATATTGCGTGGTATCTGCGAGCTCTGCCGGGCGGGGAAGAGTTCAGAAAACACATCAACACTATTGAGGACTGTGCGGTGCAATGGCAGGCCGTGGCCGACTATCTGGATGCCCTGGGGCAGCAGATGGAGCGGATCCCGGCGGCCACGGCCGCTGCTGAAGCAAGCAGCGAGCTGGACGAACCGGCAGAAATGGCTGCATGAGCAATCAGAATTTAGAACAAGTCGTTCGCGATAGCCTGGAGGGCTATTTCCGCGATCTCGAGGGCGAAACACCGGCCAATGTCTACGACATGGTGATTCGTCTTGTCGAAAAACCGCTGCTGGAAGTGGTGATGGGCCAGGCCGACAACAACCAGTCGCGCGCCGCCGAATGGCTGGGCCTGAATCGCAACACCCTGCGCAAAAAGCTGGTCGATCACGAGTTGCTCTGAACGACGATGCTACTGAATCCATAGCTGCAAGCGCTTGATATATATGCACTTGCAGCTTGTTTTTATCCAAACTTTGAATTGACGCCCATGAAAGCTCTGATCTCCGTCTCTGACAAGACCGGTATCGTCGAATTTGCGCAAGCCCTGCACGCCCTGGGCGTGCAACTGCTGTCCACCGGTGGCACCGCCAAGCTGCTGGCAGGCGTGGGCCTGCCCGTGACCGAAGTGGCCGAAGTCACCAAGTTCCCCGAGATGCTGGACGGCCGCGTCAAGACCTTGCACCCCATGGTGCACGGTGGTCTGCTGGCTCGCCGCGAACTGCCCGAGCACATGGCTGCCTTGAAGGAACATGGCATCGAGACCATCGACCTGCTGGTGGTCAATCTCTACCCCTTCGAAGCTACCGTGGCCAAGGCTGGCTGCACGCTGGCCGACGCCATCGAGAACATCGATATCGGCGGCCCCGCCATGGTGCGTTCCGCTGCCAAGAACTGGAAAGACGTGGGCGTTCTGACCGCCGCCGACCAGTACGAAGCCGTTCTGGCCGAACTCAAGGCGAACGGCAAGCTGTCCGACAAGCTGCGTTTTGCGTTGTCCGTGGCAGCCTTCAACCGCATTGCCCAGTACGACGGTGCCATCAGCGACTACCTGTCCTCGGTCAAGTTCGAAGACGAAAAGCTCAGCGAGGAATACGTGCCCGAGCGCGCCCTGTTCGGCGGCCAGTCCAACGGCCATTTCATCAAGGTGCAGGATCTGCGCTACGGTGAAAACAGCCACCAGCAAGCCGCCTGGTACCGCGATCTGTACCCCGCTCCCGGCTCGCTGGCCACGGGCGTGCAGCTGCAGGGCAAGGAGCTGAGCTACAACAATATCGCCGATGCCGATGCGGCCTGGGAATGCGTCAAGAGCTTTGACACCCCTGCCTGCGTGATCGTCAAGCACGCCAACCCTTGCGGCGTGGCCGTGGGTGCCAACGCCTTCGAAGCCTACTCCAAGGCCTTCCAGACTGACCCCACCAGCGCCTTCGGCGGCATCATCGCCTTCAACCGCGCTGTGGACAAGGCCGCTGCCGAAGCCGTGTCCAAGCAGTTCGTCGAAGTGCTGATGGCTCCCGAGTTCAGCGCCGAAGCCCTGGAAATCTTCAAGGCCAAGGTCAATGTGCGCCTGATGAAGATCGCTCTGCCCGCCGGCGGCGCAACCGACTGGGACAACGGCCGCAACGCCATCGAGTCCAAGCGCATCGGCTCGGGCCTGCTGCTGCAGACCTCGGACAACCATGAGCTCAAGCTGGCCGACCTCAAGGTCGTGACCGTCAAGCAGCCTACCCCAGAAGAGCTTCAGGACCTGCTGTTCGCCTGGAACGTGGCCAAGTTCGTCAAGTCCAATGCCATCGTCTTCTGCAAGAACGGCATGACCATGGGCGTGGGCGCAGGTCAGATGTCGCGCCTGGATTCGGCCCGCATCGCCTCCATCAAGGCCGAAGCTGCCAAGCTGTCGCTGCAGAACACCGTCGTGGCGTCGGATGCCTTCTTCCCCTTCCGTGACGGTCTGGATGTGGTGGTCGATGCGGGCGCTACCTGCGTGGCCCAGCCTGGCGGTTCCATGCGCGACCAGGAAGTGATCGATGCGGCCAATGAGCGTGGCGTGGCCATGGTCTTCACCGGCGTGCGCCATTTCAGGCACTGATTGCTCTCCCTGAGGCGCTATCGCGCCTTCCCCCTCTCTCGATGCTTGGCATCGGGAGGGGGACGACAGCCTCGCTGCGAGGCGGCTCTTGCTCGCTGTCCCTTTGATAGGACATGTCTGTTGGGGTAATGTGCTCAATGGCTGGCGTCTGCCGGCCATACTTTTTTGCGAATCTGCTTTGGTATGACTGATCCTATCGACGACGAAGAAAACTATCCGCCCAGGCCGCGCTGGATTGGCTGGCTGATCGGGCTGGTCATGCTGGCGTCGGCCCTGGGCGTGGCCAATATTGGCTGGCGCATCATGCGGGTCAGCACGGCCGAGAAGGCGGCGGATGCGCTGGTGGCTGCCAAGCCCGAGCTGGCGGCGGCCCGAAAGCTGGTGGAGGGCGCAGATTGCATGCGCTGCCATGGTCTGGACCGCAAATTTGTGGGCCCGGGATTTACGGAGATCGCACAGAAGTACGGCTCGCAACTCGATGCCCAGAGCTATCTGGCGGCCAAGATTCGCAGCGGTAGTGTGGGTGTCTGGGGCAATGTGATCATGCCGCGCCACCCGCAAATCAGTGAGGCCGATTCTCTGCAGATGGCCCTTTGGGTGCTGTCGGCTCAGGCGCCATCGGCTGTGGCTCGATAAGCCGGGTCGCTGAGATCCGGCGTGAATTCAAGGGCTGCTAGCGCTTTGCGCTGGTGGCCTTTTTTGCTTTGCAGCCTGCGCACGGTGGCCGGCCTTGCTTTCATAATCGTCACATGAGAAAACCCGCGCCCGCACCTGCGCTGAGTCAAACCGATCAAGCCTTGCACAGGCCTGTGCATGACCTGGCCCGTCAGCGTGGCTTTGTCTTCTGGGCCATCTGGGTGAACATCGCCACCTACGCGATCTATCCCACGGCCAACTGGCTGGCCAGCCTGCGCGATCAGCGCTATGACTTCATCACGCGCTGGGATGCCATGATTCCGCTGGTGCCGGAATTCATCTTTGTCTATTTCTCGTTCTTCCCGTTTCTGGCCCTGCCGTTCTGGCTGGTGGGACAGCCCGGCACGGCGGCGCTGGGCAAGCGCCAGGTGTTGGGTACGCTGATCTGCGGTCTGATCTTTGTGCTGTTTCCGGCAAATCTGGCCTTCGAGCGCGCGATTCCCGAGTTCGAGCCCTATCGCAGCATTTTTGCGACCATGTTCTTTGTGGACAAGCCGCACAATCTGCTGCCCTCGCTGCACATCGTCTACACGGCGCTGACCTGTCTGGCCATCTGCCAGGCGCAATGGCAGCGTGGTCGCCGGGGGCTGTGTCTGCTGATTGCGCTATGGAGCGCGGCCATCTGCGCCTCAACCATGCTGGTGCATCAGCACCATGTGCTGGATGTGTTCACGGCGCTGATGCTGGTGCCGGTGCTCTGCCTGCTGATTCGCCCGGCCGATGTGCCGCCACAGCCTCCGCGTATCTGAGTCGGGCAGGATCGCTCTGCCTCGGGCCTTTTTTGAATCCTGCGTCAGTGCTCGCTTGCATGCAGGACTGCAGCGCGATTTTTGAGCGCGGTGCAGGCTTCGTGAAGCGCGGGCCTGACTAGTCTGTTTTGAGATGGGTGTGCAGCCAGGCCTGCACAAAACATGCAGATAGACTGGTGATGCTACAGGGAATCTGCGCGTCATTGGTGAAATCCCTAGGATGCCTTTTTGACCAAAAGGACCGGGCCGAAGACGCCGCGCCAAAAGCGTGGCTAAGAGCCCGGGGATATGCATGCAGTGGCTGAAAACAAAAACCATTGAACAGGCGCTGGCCGATTCCGACGAGCCGGGCCGACAGCTCCAGCGCACGCTGGGCGTTTTCGATCTGATGATTCTGGGCCTGGCCGTGGCCGTGGGCGCAGGGATTTTCTCGGTGGGGGCACGCGCAGCCGGCAGCTTTGCCGGGCCGGCCGTGATTTTCTCCTTCATTCTGGCGGCCGCGACCTGTGCGCTTGCCATCATGTGCTATGCCGAGTTCGCCTCCACCGTGCCCGTCACGGGCAGCGCCTATACCTATACCTATCTGACGCTGGGCGAGGGCCTGGCCTGGATCATTGGCTGGAATCTTCTGCTGGAGATGATCTCGGCCGCTGCCGTGCTGGCCAAGTACTGGGGTATCTATCTGTCGGCCGTGTTCTCCACGGCAGGACTGGAGATTGCGCAGAGCGTCGAGATCGGCGGCTTCCCGCTGAACTGGGGACCGTTCTTCATCGTGGCCGTGTTCACGGCCTTGCTGATTGCGGGCACCCAGGTCTCGGCCAAGGTCAACAACCTGTTCACCGTCATCAAGCTGGCGATCACCGTGTTTGTGATCGTCGTCGGCTTCACCTATATGAACACCGACAACTTCAGGCCTTTTGTGCCCAGCGCACAGCTGCCCGTGGTGGCCCATGGCGTAAGCGGTGACCAGTGGGGGCAGCCCATGCTGGCCTGGTTGTTCGGTGCCGAGCCCAGCCAGTACGGCTGGCTGGGCGTGATCTCGGGCGCATCGCTGGTGTTCTTCGCCTTCCTGGGCTTTGATGTGGTGGCAACCTCGGCCGAAGAGGTCAAGGACCCGCAGCGCACGCTGCCACGCGGCATTCTCGGCGGGCTGGTGATGGTGACTGTGCTCTACATCCTGGTCACGCTGGCGCTGACCGGCATGGTGCCCTATACGGCACTGGCCAGGGCCGAGAACCCGTCGCTGGCCACTGCATTCATTGCCGTGGGCGCCGGCTGGGCGGCGCAGGTCATCTCGGTGGGGGTGCTGATCGGCATGACCACCGTGGTCATGGTGCTGCTGATGGGCAGCTCGCGCGTGTTGCTGGCCTTGTGCCGCGACGGCCTGCTGCCGCGCAGCTGGGGCGTGACATCGGCCAGGCGCAAGACGCCGGTTCGCCTGCAACTGGCTGTGGGCGTGATCGTGGCGCTGCTGGCAGGATTTACCAAGGTGGAGCTGCTGGAGGAGATGATCAACATCGGCACGCTGTCGGCCTTTGTGCTGGTCAGCATCGGCGTGCTGGTGCTGCGCAAGAAGCGTCCCGACGCCGGAGCCGGCTACCGCGTACCTTTTGTGCCTGTGCTGCCAGTGCTCTCGGCCCTGCTGTGCTTTTATCTGATGCTGAATCTGACCACGCTGACCTGGTTGCGCTTTCTTGGCTGGATGGCGCTGGGTGCGGTGATCTATATGGCCTATGGCATGCGTCATTCGCGCCTAGCCCAGGCAGATAAAAAGTGAGCTGTTAGCGCTTTGTATTCATCGATTTCAATATGTTTTATCTCTGAAATTGTTTTATATCAAGCGTCAGAAGCTATCAAAACAAAAGCCCTGCAGAGAGCGCTCTGCAGGGCTTTTGCATTGGTTAGAGTGCTGGGCATGAGTACCGAACCCACCGAGACCACGCCGACCCGCTCCCCCACCCAGTCCGCCGAAGATGGCCAGCAGCGCTGCCGCTGGTGTCTGGCCACGCCGGGCTATGTGCACTATCACGACCGCGAATGGGGATTTCCGGTGGACAGCGACCAGCGCCTGTTCGAGAAACTCTGTCTGGAAGGCTTTCAGTCCGGCCTGAGCTGGCTGACCATTCTCAACAAGCGCGAGAACTTTCGCGCGGCCTTTGCGGGTTTCGATTTCCATCGCGTGGCGCAGTTTGGCGAGGCCGATGTACAGTGCCTGCTGCAGGACGCGGGCATCGTGCGCCACCGCGGCAAGATCGAAGCCGTGATCAACAACGCCCGGCGGGCCATCGAAATGGTCCAGGCCGAAGGCTCGCTGGCCGCGTTCTTCTGGCGCTATCAGCCGGCTGTGCCATCGACAGGCACGACCATTCAGGCCCAGACGCCGGAGTCGCAAACCCTGTCCAAGGAGCTCAAGAAGCGCGGCTGGAAGTTTGTCGGGCCGACCACCATGTATGCGCTGATGTAGGCCATGGGCATGGTCAACGACCATGCGCCGGGCTGCATCACCAGAGCTGAAGTGGAGCGCGCCAGAGCCGCTTTTCAGCGACCCTGAGGGCGGGCTTGTCCCGCCTTGCGGGCCCGGGGATCAGGCCTTGACCAGCAGCCCCGGAGCGCTGGCCATGACTTTCATGGAGGCTTCGGTGCTGGCCGTGAACTGGCGGCTGCTGATGGTGTTCACATACACCCAGTCGGCGCGGCAGGCATCCGCCGTGGCCGTCACCAGCATATAGCCGCGGCGCGAGGTGTCGCAGTATTTGAGCGGCTTGATGAGTTGCTGCAGCGCAGCGGCCAGCGTGGCGGGGTCTTCGCCCGGCAGATATTCCTCAAAGCCCGGCGAGCTGACCGAGGAGGTCGTAAACTCCACGCCCACGGCCTTGCCGTTCATGTCCTGCAGCTCGCTGGCCCAGGCGTTGTGCGTGTCGCCGGCCAGCACTACCAGCTTCTTGCCGAGCTCACGCGCGGAGCCCAGAACGGTCTCGCGCGCGGCCTGATAGCCATCCCAGGCGTCCAGGTTGTAGGGAATCGAGGGCTGGGCCAGGATGGCCTGCTCCTGAGGCGTGAGCGTCGCGGGTGCGGTCTGTGCCTTGGCCACCAGCGCTGCATACTGCGAGACCGATACGCCCGCACCGGCTTGAATGGTCTCCATGAGTATGGGCGCGGGAATGTCCATGCGTCCCATCAGCACCTGCTGGCCCAGCACCTGCCAGGTGGCACGGGAGGCCGCCATCTGCTGCTGCAGCCACTGTGTCTGGGTCTGACCCAGCAACTGGCGCGTGGGGCTCGCCATGGCCGTGGCGAAGTCCGCCGAGTCGATGCCGGCAGAGGTCATGAAATCGGCATAGTCCAGCTGCTTGTCGCGGCCTATCACGCGGGTGTCCAGCATGTGCAGCGAGACCAGATCGCCAAAGTCGAAGCTGCGATAGATCAGCTCGGCGCTCGCGGTACGCGTGGGCATCCACTCGTGGTAGGCCTGCATGGCGGCGGCCTTGCGCATGGCAAAGTCGCCCTCACCGGGCTGGTGATTCTCGGCTCCCGCACTCCAGGTGTCGTTGGCAAATTCGTGGTCGTCCCAGATGGCAATCATGGGCGCGGCAGCATGCAGAGCCTGCAGGTCTGCATCGCTCTTGTACTGGGCATGGCGCTCGCGGTAGTCGGCCAGCGAGAGAATTTCTCCGGCAGGATTGACCAGGCGGCCCATGGCCTCGGCCTGGGCCGAGGCGTAGCCGCCGCGCGCGTATTCATAGATGTAGTCGCCCAGGTGTACCGTGGCGTCCAGGTCGCTGCGCCTGGCCGCATCGGCGTATACATTGAAGTAGCCGGCCGGATAGTTGGCGCAGGAGAAGACCGCCAGCCTGACCTGGGCCACGGAGCCGGTTGGCAGGGTGCGCGTGCGCGCCGCAGCCGAAGTCACGCCATGGGCACGGAAGCGGAAGTGATAGGCCGTGGCAGGCTTGAGGCCGCCGGCATCGACCTTGACCGTGAAGTCCCTGGCTGCGGTGGCGCTGCTCTCGCCGCGCGCCACGATGGAGGCGAACGCCGCGTCGCTGGCCAGCTCCCATTGCACGGGAATGTCCGCCTGGTGGCCGGCGGGCGGGGTGATGCGGGTCCAGAGCATCACGCGGTCGGACAGCGGGTCGCCGCTGGCCAGGCCATGGGCGAAGCTGACCTTGGGGATGGCTGGCTCCGTCGTCGGCTTGCCGTCATCGCCGCCGCCGCAGGCCGCGAGCGGCAGCACGGTCATGGCGCCGGCTCCCCAGGCCATCTGGCGCACAAAGCGGCGGCGGTTCAGGTCGCTGGCTTCGGCGGTGGTGTCTTTGAGCAGATTGTGCAGCGTCGGCTTGCTGGATTCGTCGGTCATGGTGCTTTCATTGCTGACAAAAACGCGAGCGTGGCAAGCGTCCATGACGTGGCTGTGAAACGCCGGACCGCCGGTGCTGGCACAGTCTGCCGCCACCAATGAAAAAGCCCTGCAGACATGGGCTGCAGGGCCTGGTGGGCGGGCGGGGACTTACAGTGTCTTGAAGACTTCGCGTGCCGCTTCGATGGTGCGTTCGATGTCTTCGTCGCTGTGCGCCGCGCTGACAAAGCCTGCCTCATACAGCGCCGGAGCAAAGTAATGACCGCGCTCCAGCATGCCGTGGTAGAACTTGTTGAAGACCTTGCCGTCGGTCTTCATGACCTGGGCGTAGTGCGTGGGCAGCTCGGGCAGGAAATAGAAGCCGAACAGTCCGCCTTGCCAGTCCACGCTGAAGGGAATGCCGGCGGCATTGGCTTCGGCCTTCAGGCCCTGCATCAGGTGGCCGGTCTTGAGGTGAAGCTCGGCGTGGAAGCCGGGACGGCTGATCAGCTCCAGCGTCTTCAGGCCGCAGGCCGTGGCAATGGGGTTGCCTGACAGCGTACCGGCCTGGTAGACGGGGCCCAGCGGCGAGAGCTTTTCCATGATCTCGCGGCGGGCACCGAAGGCCGCCATGGGCATGCCGCCGCCTATGACCTTGCCCATCACGGTGATGTCGGGCGCAAAGCCTTCGATTTCCCTGGCATACAGGCTTTGTGCGCTGCCCAGGGCCACGCGAAAGCCCGTCATGACTTCGTCATACACCAGCAGCGCGCCATGCTCGCGGGTCAGCTCGCTGATGCGACGGGTGAAGTCTACCGAGGCGCGCACAAAGTTCATATTGCCGGCAATCGGCTCCATGATGACGCAGGCAATGTCGCTGCCCATCTTGGCAAAGGCCTCTTCGAGCTGGGCAACGTCGTTGTACTCCAGCACGATGGTGTCCTTGGCCACATCGGCAGGCACACCTGCCGAGGAAGAGGCGCCGAAGGTGGCCAGACCCGAGCCGGCCTTGACCAGCAGGGCATCCGCATGGCCGTGGTAGCAGCCGTTGAACTTGATGATCTTGTTGCGGCCGGTGTAGCCGCGCGCCAGGCGCAGCGCGCTCATGCCGGCTTCGGTGCCGGAGCTGACCAGGCGCACCATGTCCATGCTGGGCACGAGGGAGCGAATCTTCTCGGCCAGCACGACTTCACGTTCGGTGGGGGCGCCGAAGCTGAAGCCTTCGAGCACGGCGGCCTGCACGGCCTCGACCACTTCGGGGTGGCCGTGGCCCAGAATCATGGGGCCCCAGCTTCCGATGTAGTCGGTGAACTGCTGATCGTTCTGGTCCCAGAAATAGGCGCCCTGGGCGCGCTTCACAAAGCGAGGCGTGCCGCCCACGGCGGCAAAAGCGCGCACGGGCGAGTTCACGCCGCCGGGGATCACGCCCTTGGCGCGTTCGAACAATGCGATATTCAGATCAGTGTTTTGTGTCATGAGAGGGAATCACAAAGCCTTCAATCGGCTTGGAGTCGGGTTCGTCATCGGTGGAGTCTTCGGCCTGCTCGTCTTCGGACTCCTCGTCCTCGGTGGGCTGGGCCCAGAAAAGACGATCCGGCAGATAGTGGCCCATGCCGGGGCGAAAACCGGCATCCAGGCTGTGGTCCAGATATTCCAGCGCCTCCAGGGTTGCTGCGCCCAGGTCGTTGCCGGTGGCCAGCAGGGCCGTAATCGCTGCGGACAGGGTATCACCGGCACCTGTGAACGTGGCGTCAAACATCTCGTACTTGCTGTTGCCCAATACGGACTGGGCCGTGGTCAGCACGTTGTCCACGAACTGGTCGGGCAGGGGGATGCCTGTCACCAGTACATAAGGCACTTCCAGCGCCTCAGCGGCCATGGCGATGTCGCGCGCCGTAGGCGCACGGCTGTTTTCCCAGTCCGGCAGCAGCCAGCGCCACAGCGTGTTGTGGTTTCCAACCAACACCGAGGTTTGAGGCAGGACAAGCTCCTTGAACGCGTCGAGGTACTGATCCTGCTTGTCATCCTCCCACCAGGACAGGTCCGGCATGTAGCTGATGATGGGAATGTCGGGGTAGTCCGATGAGATCGTGGCAATGGCGGCCAGGTTGGCAGGGCTGCCTGCAAAGCCGACCTTGATGGCGGTGACGGCAATGTCCTCCAGCACCATGCGTGCCTGCTCGGTCACCGCGTCATCGTCGAGTGCAAAGTGCTCGTAGATGCGGGCCGTGTCTCTGGCGTAGGCGCCGCAGGCCACCGGCAGTGCATGACCGCCGATGGAGGAGATGGTGGCGATGTCGGCCGAGAGCCCGCTGGCTCCGCTGGGGTCACTGCTGTTGAAAGACAGCACGCAGACGGGTGCTGATTCTGTCGCTTCTTCCTGGCGGGTGCGGCGAGGGGGAGTGGAGGAGATGGGGTTCAATGCCATGGCGCACCCCAGTTTGCACCCGGGAATGCAAGGGTGGGAGCCGGGGTTGTGACTAGATACAATCGTTGCATTCTATGTGAAGCCCCTTTAAGCTGTGACTGACCCTAAAACCTGGATGTGTTTGACCTGTGGCTGGCTTTATGACGAAGCCCAAGGTTGCCCCGAACATGGAATTGCTCCAAACACCCGCTGGGAAGATGTGCCCATGAACTGGACATGCCCGGAATGCGGTGCACGCAAAGAAGATTTTGAAATGGTGGAAATCTGAGTGCAAGAGCCGCTCACTCCATCAACGACCGTATTGGGAGGAATTTCACCGTGACAGCATCTGGTGCGCCTTTGCGCGTTCTGGTCGTGGATGACAGCAACACCATCCGCCGCAGCGCTGAAATTTTCCTCAAGCAAGGTGGTCACGAAGTTCTTCTGGCCGATGATGGCTTCGATGCCCTGTCCAAGGTCAATGACTACCAGCCCCAGCTCATCTTCTGCGACATTCTGATGCCCAAGCTCGATGGCTATCAGACCTGCGCCATCATCAAGCGCAATGCTCGCTTTGCCAATACGCCCGTCGTGATGCTGTCATCCAAGGACGGTGTATTCGACAAGGCTCGAGGTCGCATGGTGGGCTGCCAAGACTATCTGACCAAACCATTTACCAAAGATCAATTGCTGCAAGCCGTACAACAGTTCGCGCTGCAAGCTGCAGATGTGGGAGCTGCATGATGACAATCCAAAAAGTTCTGGTCGTTGACGATTCCAAGACGGAGCTGATGGCTCTGAGTGATATTTTGCAAAGGCAGGGCATGCAGGTGCGTACTGCGGAAAATGGCGAGGAAGCCATGAAGCGCCTGGCCGAAGACAAGCCCGACCTGATCCTGATGGATGTAGTCATGCCTGGACAGAACGGCTTCCAGCTGACGCGTGCCATTTCTCGCGATCCCCTGTATGCCGATGTGCCCATCATCATGTGCACCAGCAAGAATCAGGAAACCGATCGGGTCTGGGGCATGCGTCAGGGCGCACGTGGCTATATCACCAAGCCCGTGGATGCCGCCGAGCTCCAAGCCAAGATCGCAGCGCTATAACGAGCTGCGCTGCTTATGGCGAACCGTGAAGCCCTCCGAGATCTTCAATCCCGTCTGGCCGGGCGCCTGCAGGCAGCACGCAGCGAAGGCGTCAGCGTTGCTGCCTGGCTGGCAGTGCAAGCTGGCGGACGGGATTATTTGCTACCGCTGAATCAGGCAGGAGAAATCTTTCCCTGGACCGGCGTTCAGCCCGTCCCATACACACAGGCCTGGTTTCTGGGCATCGCCAATCTGCGCGGTGCTTTGATGGGGGTGGTGGACCTGGCTCAATTGCTGGGTCATGGAAATGTCCGCAATGAGCAGGAACTGATGGACTGCAGTCTGCTGGCCTTCAACCCTGCCCTGGAGGTCAACGCGGCTCTGCTGGTCGATCGTCTGCTGGGCCTGCGTGCCGCGGACGCGTTTTCCAAGGCCGAGCCTGCGCCTGAGCATTCCCCGAGTTTCTTCGGAGCCGTCCATATCGATGCGAGCGGCCGCCGCTGGCAGGAGCTGAAATTGCAGTCCCTGTCTCAAACCGCCAAATTTTTGAGCATTCGTGCTTGAGGTTCCTGGATACAGCGCTATGTCCTTTGCACAGAAAATAAATCAGTTGTTCCGACGCAAGCCCATCGCGGCTGCCGTCAGTGGTGATAGCGGCATGATGGGAGACACGGTCGTACAGGATATGTACGACGGATCGCTCAACAGCGTGCAGGGGGCACCTTCCGTCTTCGGTGTCGAGGAGGCAGGTCGGGCAGACGAACTGGTGAGCCTGCCTATTCTTGGCACGGCCACGACTGCCAAGCATCAGCGCACCTTGTTTACCTTGCTGGGCGGCTCGGTGCTGGTGCTGGTGGTGCTGTCGGCATGGATGCTGCGCGAAGCGGGCAACTCCAACCAGCAACTGGCGGCAACCGGTCAGGCATTGATGCAGTCGCAGCGTCTGGCCAAGTCGGTTTCCATCGCCATGACGGGGGCCGCTCCTGCGTTTGCCGACGTCAAGGACAGCGTCGGTGTTTTGGCGCGCAACGTGCGAGCGTTGGCTGCCGGCGATTCCGATCTGGGCGTGAACGCGCTGGGCGGTGGCTTGCAGGACGAGCTCAGCTCCATCAGCACCCTGACGGAGCGGGCGGAAAAGAGCGCCGGTCTGATTCTCGGGCAGCAAAAGACTCTGACTCAAGTGGGCGACGCGCTGCGCACCATCAACCGTCAGTCCTCCGATCTGCTGGAAACCGCGGAAACCATCTCTTCGCTGAAGCTGCAGCAGGGCGCCGGCGCGGCCGAGATCTCTGCTGCCGGTCAGCTGGTGATGTTGACTCAGCGTATTGCCAAGTCTGCCAACGAATTCCAGACCCTGGAGGGCGTGAGCCCCGAGGCCGTTTTCCTGCTGGGCAAGGACTTGAACTCCTTCAAGGAAATCTCCGAAGGTCTGCTCAACGGCAGCGCTGAAATGCGGCTGTCGGCGGCACGCGATCCCCAGGTGCGTGAACAGCTGGAGACGCTGATCAAGCAGTACGACGATACACGTACCCAGGCCAGCGCCATTCTGGGCAATCTGCAAGGGCTGGTGTCGGCCCGCGAAGCACAGACCAGCATCAACAATGACAGCGAACCGCTGCGCCAGCAGCTCGAGCAGCTGCAGACGGCGCTGCAGGGGCTGGGCGGGGCCAGCATGCTGCAGCTGGCGCTGCTGGCAGTCGCCATTTTGGCCGCGGTTCTGAGCGCTATCGGCATCTCGCGCGTGCAGCTGCTGGACAGCCGGGCGCGCCAGCAGGAAGCCGAGCGCCACCAGGTCGATGCCCGTTTGCAGGAGCAGGAAGCCAAGCGCATCAACGACGCCAACCAGGCGGCTATTTTGCGTTTGATGAACGAGCTGCAATCGGTGGCCGAGGGCGATCTGACGCAGGAAGCTACCGTGACCGAAGACATCACGGGCGCGATTGCCGACTCGGTGAACTACACGGTGGAAGAGTTGCGCGCTCTGGTGGGATCGGTGCAGAACACGGTGACCCGCGTGGCCCAGACCACCGAGCAGGTGGACGTCACGTCGACCGAGCTGCTGGCAGCATCGAACGAGCAGCTGCATGAGATTCGCGAAACCGGCAAGTCGATTCTGGACATGGCCGGCCGTATCAACAATGTCTCGGCGCAGGCCCAGGAATCGGCCCAGGTGGCACGTCAATCGCTGCAGGCTGCGGACTCGGGTCTCAAGGCTGTGCAGAACGCCATCGGCGGTATGAACTCCATCCGCGATCAGATCCAGGATACCTCCAAGCGAATCAAGCGTCTCGGTGAGTCGTCCCAGGAGATCGGTGAAATTACCGAACTGATTTCGGACATTACCGAGCAGACCAACGTATTGGCGCTGAACGCCGCCATTCAGGCCGCGTCCGCCGGTGAGGCCGGTCGTGGCTTCTCGGTGGTGGCGGAAGAAGTGCAGCGCCTGGCGGAACGTTCCGCAGACGCCACGCGACAGATTGCTGCGCTGGTGAAGGCCATTCAGACCGACACCCAGGATGCCGTGGCCGCTATGGAGCGCTCTACCCAGGGTGTGGTGGAGGGGGCTCGTCTGTCCGACTCTGCTGGTACTGCACTGTCTGAAATCGACAGCGTGTCGCGCCGACTGGCCGAGCTGATCGAGCAGATTTCCAATTCCACATCACGTGAAGCCAATATGGCCAACGGCGTGGCGGAAAACATTCAGCACATTTTTGCAGTGACCGAGCAAACCGGTGAGGGAACCCGCACCACTGCGCAGCAGGTGCGAGAGCTCTCCCACATGGCTGAAGAGCTGCGTCAGTCTGTTTCCCGATTCAAGATTGCCTGATTTGACTGGCTCTTTCTCTCATAAAAATGCACGACCCTTGAGGGTTAAGGAACTAGAGCATGTCAGTGGTTGACGACTCGCCAATACGTACAGCCATGTCTGCAACTGCAGAGCAGGATCTGGGCCCGCTGGCCTGGGTGCTCGATGAAGTGCGCAAGTCGCTGGAGGCCGCGACCAAGGCTGTGAGCCGTTTCATGCGCGATGCGGATGCGGCCCGTTTGTCTGATCTAGAGGAGTTGGATACATCGGCACTGCGCATTGCACGCCAGCAGCTGCATCAGGCCTGTGGCGCTCTGGAGATGGTGGGTGTCACCGCCCCGGCTCAGGTGCTGCGCAGCATGGAGGCTGCGGTCAACCGCTTTGTACAGCGTCCCGAATACTGCACGCAGGAAGCGGCGAGCACGCTGGAGCGCACACATTTTGCGCTGATGGAATTTCTGGAGGCCGTTCTGGCCGGTCAGCAGGTCTCGGCTGTAGCCCTGTTTCCTCAGTACCGTGAGACCCAGGTGCTGGCCGGCAACGACAAGGCCCACCCGGCTGACCTATGGCCTGCCGAGCGCCGTGCGCGCGAGCCCCGCTGGACCGGGACCATGCCCGAGCCGCTGGCCTATGGCCCACATGCACGTGCCATGCTGGACGGAGTGGTGCTGCGCATGGTCAAGAGCGACGACCGCGAGGCGGCAGCCCAGATGTGCGAGCTTTGCCGGCGCTTTGCGGCCGGCCAGGCCGAGGATGTGGCGGCGCGCAGTTTCTGGAAAATCGCTGCGGCCTTCTTCGATGGCCAGGCTCGTGGACTCATCACTGCCGATATCTACGTCAAGCGCATGGCTTCGCGCGTGCTCATGCAGTACGCCAGCATGGCCAAGGGCGACAGCCTGCCACCCGCACGCCTGATGCAGGACCTGATGTTCTTCTGTGCGCAGGCCAGACCCCGCGAGCAGGCCGGCGACAGCCTCAAGGCCGTGCACGAGGCTTATGCCATGGAGCACATGCCGGTGGTGGATTACCACGTGGCACGCTATGGCCGCTTCGATCCCTCGGTGCTGGTGCAGGCGCGCAAGCGCATTGCTGCTGCCGCCGAGACATGGTCAGCGGTCGCCGGCGGCGACCGCAGCAAGATCAGATCCATGGCCGAGCAGTTCGGGCTGGTATCGGAGTCGCTGGTCAAGCTGCAGCCTGCCAGCCATGGGCTGGCGCGTGCGCTGATTCGTGTGGCGGAGACGGTGGAGCGCATCGGCGAGCCGCCACCGGCCGAGCTGGCCATGGAGGTGGCGACCGCGGTACTGTATCTGCAGGCCAGCTTCATGACGGCCGGGCATGACGACGAAATACAGGCCGCCCAGTCCAGCGTGCTGGTCCAGCGTCTGGATGCGGCGCTGCATGGCGCGCAGTCCGAGCCGCTGGAAATCTGGATGGAGGAGCTCTACCGCCAGGCCAGCGACCAGCAGACCATGGGCTCGGTGGTTGGCGAGCTGCGCATCACCCTTGGCGAGGCAGAGAAGCAGCTGGATCTGTTCTTTCGCAATCCCGCGGACACCTCGGTGCTGGCCTCGGTACCGGGCCAGATGGCGCAAATGCGTGGTGTGCTGTCGGTGCTGGGATTCGAGCAGGCCGCGACCGCCATGCAGCGCATGCGTGACACTGTCGAGCACCTGATGCTTGGCGAGGTGACGGTCGAGAACCAGCCTCGCATCTTCGAGAAGCTGGGCAGCAGTCTCGGTGCCATGGGCTTTCTCATCGACATGCTCAGCTACCAGCGCAATATGGCGCGCAAGCTGTTCGTCTATGACGAGGAAAAGGACGAACTGCGCATCGTCATGGGCCATAGCCGCAGTCGCGGCCCCGAAGCCTTCCGTCCCACCGTGGATATTCCCATGGATGGCGTACCGTCTTCTGGACAGACTCCGGTCGCGTCGGCTGCCGTGATTGCTGCTCCGGCAGTGGAGCCCTCGGTCGCCGCACCGCCACCGCCTGTCGAAGTGAGACCGGTTCCCGCTGCTGTGGTGAAGCCAGAGCAGCTGCAAGTCAGGCCCATCGAGGACGAGGACACCCCGCCGTGGGCAGTGACCGAGCCAGGTGCCTTGCCCGAGTTTGAGGCGACACCCGCACCAGCCGTGGCAGAGTCGGCCGGCGTGGGCTCCGATGCGCTGGCCGACGCCATGGCTCAGGTGTTTGCGGGCATGCAGTCGGGCAAGCAGGCAACTGACGAGGCGGATGTCGCTCGGGATCTGGCAGCGGCAGTCGCAGCTCCTGCGGGCGTGCCTGCGGCTGCTATGCTGCCGGCAGCCGAACTGAATACTGTAGATCTGGATGGCGACGATGAGCTTCTGTCCATCTTCCTGGAGGAAGCCCGCGAAGTCGTGGATAACGGCTTGCAGGCCCTCAAGGTTTTGGCGGAGGAGCCCGGCAATCTGAGCGAGCAGACCACGCTGCGCCGTGCGTTCCACACGCTAAAAGGCAGCTCGCGCATGGTGGGGTTGGATGAGTTTGGTGAAGCCGGCTGGGCCATGGAGCAGATGCTCAATGCATGGCTGGCAGAGCAGCGGCCCATGCCGCAGGCCATGCAGCAGCTGGCTCAGGATGCCCTGAAGGCCTTTGCCGTCTGGGCACAGGATATCGAGAACCAGCAGGCGCAGAACTGGTCGGCCACGGCCTTCCGTGCCGCTGCAGACGCCATGCGCCTGCAAGGCGAGCGCGCCGAGGTGGCTCTGGTTCCGCGTCGTGGCGAGCGTGCCCAGCGATTGGAGTCGGCTCCAGGCATGGCCGAGGGGGCAACTGCTGCGGATGAACTTGTGCTGGAGCAGCCCGAGTTGCCAGCAGTGCCCGAGCTGATCGACGAGCTGGAGTGGCCACAGGAGCCGCAGGCCGTGGTTGCAGATGCAGATGCAGAGCCCGGGCCCGATGCACTGCCTGCCGGGATCGAGCCTGTATTTGCGATGCCGGAGCTGGAGTTCCCGCAAGAAGAACTGTCTGCACTGCCAGATCAGGAGCCGGTGGCCGAGCGGGAGGCGGCTGTAGCCGACTTTGCCTTGCCGGAGCTGGATATTCCTGACGATCTGCTGCATCAGCTTCAGGCACCCGATGCGCTCGAAGCGTCCGCACTGCCTGCTCTGGAGTCGGCGGCAGGGCCCGAGCCGGAGCGGATGCAGGGCACAGGGGAGGTTCAGCCTTCGCTGCAGGAAAGCACTGCGGCAGAAGAGTTGCAGGAGCTGGACTTCGCCGCCTTCGAAGCGGCCATGCGTGAAAGCGAGCAGGCTGCCATAGACATGCAGACTGCCGTGGAGCCCCCTGCCATGGACGTGGCTACCGGGGTGCCGACCGCTGTGGAGATGGCGCTCGAGCTGCCGTCGGCAGAGGCCGTGATCGAGCTGGAGGCCATTGAAGCCTTGCTGGATGGCGTGCCCGGTCCAGTTGTGGCCGAAGAACCCGCCCAGGTGCCAGAGCCCGAAGTCTCGGCGACTGAGGCGGTGCTCGAGCAGACAGGTGAGCAGGACGACGGCTATCGCAATATTGACGGGCTGCGCATCAGCGCAGCCCTGTACAACGTCTATCTCAACGAAGCAGACGAGTGGTCGGAGCGTCTGGGTGAGGTGTTGCAGCAGTGGTCGCAAGAGCCAGCTGCCACCATTCCCGATGATGCGATCGCGCTGGCGCATTCCCTGGCAGGCAGCTCCGGTACCGTGGGCTTCAAGGCCTTGTCGGAGCTGGCGCGTTTGCTCGAACATGCGCTGCTGCATCTCCAGCCCCAGGGCTATGCCGGTGCGCTGCAGATTCAGCAATGCGTGACCGCAGCCGATGAAGTGCGTCGTTTGCTGCATCAGTTTGCGGCAGGTTTCCTCAAGGACGCCTTGCCCGCTGTCCAAGACGCGCTGCGTGAAATCCTGAATACGCCGATCGATGTCGGTGCAGCAGCTGAAACTGCCGATCTTGAGCTGTCCGAGCAGGATGAGGCAGAGTGGCCCGAGGTGCAGGCGCTGCAGCTGCCTGCAGATCCCAAGGACTTGCCGCTGGACTTTGCTGCCGAGCTTTCGCAGGATGGGGCCTTGCCCGAGCTTGCGGGTGATGGACTCAAGGATGTGGCCGAGGAGGAAGCGGGAGCATCGGCAGCCGACTCGTTGCTGGATGCCGTGGTAAAAGCCGCGGATCAGGCACCGTATTCCATGGTGCCTGCCGCAGGCAGCGTGGAGCATGAGGCAGAGCTGCAGCGCCGCATCGATGAAGCCATTGCTCTGGCGGTGCATGCCGGTGATGACGAAGACGATATCGATGTGCTCGATCAGGTCGATGCCGACCTGTTTCCCATTTTCGAGGAAGAGGCCATCGACCTGCTGCCCAAGCTCGGTGCTGCACTGCGCCGCTGGCATGGGCGCCCGACGCTGGATGAGGCTCGCAACGAAGCCCTGCGCGCTTTGCACACCATCAAGGGCAGTGCCCGCCTGGCGGGTGCCATGCGCATGGGGGAGATGGCCCACCGCCTGGAGTCGGCGGTGGAGCGTATTGACCAGGAGCGTCCCGCAGCCGACGCGATCGAGCCGCTGCTGAGCAGCTTTGACGCTTTGCAAGCCAGCTTCGATGTGCTGCGCATGGCCGGTGAGCAGGAGCCCGAGCAGCCACTGGCGCAACTGGACGATCTTCTTGCTCAGGCGCCTCTGCATCTGAGTGTGGCGGGGTCTGGTGTAGCGCAAGCAGCAGTGGAAGCTCAGGCCGGAGAAAAGACTGCCGCAGATTTTGAGCAGGCCATTGAGCTGCCGGCTCCGGTGGTGCCGCGTCCTGCGTCGCAGCAGACCGTACGTGTGCGGGCGCAGTTGCTGGACCGCTTGATTTCCCAGACCGGTGAAGTGCTGATTGCCCGCTCGCGTGTCGATGCGCGGCTGTCGCAGGCGCGTTCGGCGCTCAATGACTTGACGGGCAACCTGGAGCGACTGCGCGCGCAGCTGCGTGACATCGAGGTCCAGGCCGAAAGTCAGATGCAGTCGCGTCTGGCCCTGTCCAAGGACACGGCGGCCGGTTTCGATCCGCTGGAGTTCGACCGCTTCACGCGCGTGCAGGAACTCACGCGCATGATGGCTGAATCGGTCAACGACGTGGCGACCGTGCAGCGCAATCTGCAGCGGGATCTGGCCGCTGCCGAAGACGATCTGGTTGCTCAGGGCCGGCAGGCACGTGATCTGCAGCGGGATCTGCTGCGCACGCGCATGGTGGAGTTCGACTCCTTTGCCGAGCGTCTGTATGCCGTGGTGCGCCAGACGTCCAAGGAAATGGGCAAGCAGGTGCGCCTGAACATCCTGGGCGGCACCATCGAAATGGACCGCGGCATGCTGGAACGCATGATGCCGGCCTTCGAGCATCTGCTGCGCAACTGCGTGGCTCACGGCATCGAGTCGCCCGAGCGGCGCCAGGAGCTGGGCAAGCCGGCCGTGGGCACCATCGAGATTGTGCTGAGTCAGGAGCGCAACGACGTGGCACTGTCCGTGGAAGACGACGGGGCTGGTCTGGACCTGGAACGGATTCGCGCCAAGGCCATCAGTCTCAAGCTGTGGACCGACGAGCGTCATATGACGCTTGAAGACGCGGGGCGCCTGATCTTCGAGCCGGGCTTTACCACTGCCACCGAGGTGACAGGTGTTGCCGGCCGCGGCATCGGCATGGATGTGGTGCGTTCCGAAGTGAATGCTCTGGGCGGTCGTATCGAAACCCATACCGAGCCAGGCCGTGGCAGCGCCTTCCGTCTGGTTGTGCCGTTGACCACGGCCGTGACCCAGGTGGTGATGCTGCGCATGGGCGCCGTGTCGATGGGCGTGCCCGCCAACCTGGTGGAAATCGTGCGCCGCGTGCCCGTCGATGTGCTGGAGGACAGCTACCGCAAGCAGGAGTTCCAGGACGGCAGCGAAGTCATGCCTTTCTATTGGGCCGGCGCGCTGTGGCAAACCTCTCTGCACAGTGAGGAAAACCTCGGGCGCACGCGCCCCGTGGTGATAGCGCGCAGTGCCTCGCAGCGTGTGGCGCTGCATGTGGACGAAGTGCTGGGCAACCAGGAAGTGGTGATCAAGAACCTGGGTCCGCAGCTTTCGCGTCTGCCAGGGCTTACCGGCATGTCGGTGCTGCCCTCGGGGGCCGTGGTGCAGATCTACAACCCGGTGGCGCTGGCCAACGTCCATGGCGAGCAGGTGCGAGCCATGCTGGCCAGGGCCGAGCAGGCCGCAGCCGCTGGCGAACTGCAGGCTCGTTCAGGCGGTGCCGATCTGCTGGGCGCCGAAGCGGCACAGACCACGGTGCCACTGGTGCTGGTGGTGGATGACTCCATCACCGTGCGCCGCGTCACCCAGCGTCTGCTGCAGCGCGAAGGCTACCGCGTCACGCTGGCTGCCGACGGCCTGCAAGCCATGGAGCGTTTGCAGGACGAGCGCCCGACCCTGGTGCTGTCCGACATCGAAATGCCGCGCATGGACGGCTTCGATCTGTTGCGCAATATCCGCGCCGATCAGAAGCTCGAAGGCATGCCCGTGGTCATGATCACTTCACGCATTGCCCAAAAGCACCGTGAAATGGCCCGTGACCTGGGAGCCAATCACTATCTGGGCAAGCCCTATTCCGATGAGGAGCTGCTGGGCCTGATCCAGCATTACGCTTTGCAGCGCAGCGGCCCCGCACCTGAGCGCAGCCCGCTTGGCGGGCCCGTGGTGGATGGGGTGGGAGCTGTAGTCGAATAAGGTTTGCTACTGATAAGGGAGCGGCTTGCGCTTGTTCTTGATGGGTTTTGGATTGGAAATTATCTGAAACCTTTAAGGAGCTGGTGCAGGCCGCTTCTGTTTTTGCTGTGCGCTTCTTGTCGCGTTGTGGTTTGTTTTTGATGCAGAGGCCGGGGCGAATTCCCGGCCTCTGTCGCCAGCCAAGCAGAAAAAAACCTCAGGAGTCCTTCTTCAAAACCCCATACCGCGCCAGCGTTTTCTCTCTGGCGACAGCATGATCCACCACTGGCAACGGGTAGCTGCTTCCAAGCACGACACCAGCTTCGGCCAGTTCCAGCGGCTTGGCCAGCCAGGGAGCATGCCGCAGTTTGGCCGGCAAGGGCGTCAGTTCGGGGACGTAGCGCGCTATGAACTTGCCGTCCGGGTCGAACTTCTCGCTCTGGGTCACCGGGTTGAAGATGCGGAACCAGGGCTGGGCATCGCAGCCCGTGGAGGCCGCCCATTGCCAGCCGCCGTTGTTGGCCGCAAGGTCGAAGTCATTGAGCTTTTCGGCGAAATAGGCCTCGCCCCGGCGCCAGTCCAGGCCCAGGTCCTTGACCAGAAAGCTGGCCGTGACCATGCGCAGCCGGTTGTGCATATAGCCGCTGGTATTGAGCTGGCGCATGGCGGCATCGACCAGCGGGTAGCCGGTGCGGCCTTCGCACCAGGCGGCGAAGAGGGCGTCGGCCTCGGCTCCCGTCTCCCATTCGATAGCGTCATACGCCGGCTTGAAGCTGCGTTCCACCACATAGGGCTGATGGGCCAGGATCTGGAAGTAGAAGTCGCGCCAGATCAGCTCGCTGAGCCAGGTGGCCGCACCTTCGCGTGCCGCGGCAGACCAGTCCTCGTTGTGAGCCGCCTCGTGGGCGAGGCGGGCCAGCTCGCGTATCGAGACGGTGCCAAAGCGCAGATGCACGCTGAGATAGCTGGGCCCCTTGAGGGCCGGGAAGTCGCGCGCTGCCTTGTACTGTGGCAGGCGCGGCAGAAAATCGGCCAGCAACTGGCGCGCGCCGCTGACGCCGGTGGGCAGGCGCAGGCCGGCCAGCGTGTCCGGGGCAAAGCCCAGATCCGCAGCCGAGGGGATCGGGCGGCGCTCGGTGTCCGGCAGATCGGCCAGCCTGGCAGCGAGATTGCGCTCGCTGGGGTAGGCTGAGAGATAGAACGGTGTGATCTTTCGCAGCCAGGCGTTCTTGTAGGGCGTGAAGACCGAGAACGGCGACAGGCTTTGAGTCAGCACCTCGTCGCGCGCAAAGATGCGGTGGTCCTTGAAGCGCAGCAGCAACTGCCCCTGGCTCTTGAGGCTGCGCGCCACCTGGGCGTCGCGGGCAAGGGCCGCCGGCTCGTCGTCGTCGTTGCAGAAGACGGCGCCCGCGCCCAACTGCCGAGCCAGGGCCGGGATGATGTCCTGGGGCAGGCCGCGCCGCGTGATCAGCCCTGTCTGCGGACGTCCCGCAGTCTCGCGCAGGGCGGCATCCAGCTCGGTCAGACTCTGGCAGATGAACTCCACGCGACGGTCGGCGCGGGGCAGGGCGGCAAGAATGCTGTCGTCGAAGACAAAGACGCAATACAGCTTTTCACATTGCTGCAATGCATGATAAATGGCTGCGTTATCGGCCAGACGCAGGTCGCGCCGCAGCCAGATCAAGCCCACAGGGTAAGAAGGAGTCATGGATCGCCAGTAAAATCGCCGTATGTCTGCAGAATCTGCGCCTATCAACTTGACGCACCACTTCCTGATTGCCATGCCCGGCCTGGAAGATGAGTCGTTTTCGCGCAGCGTTGTCTACCTGTGCGAGCATAGCGAGCGTGGCGCGCTCGGTCTGATTATCAACAAGCCCTCCAAGCTCAGCCTGCAAGGCCTGCTGCAAAAAGTGGATTTGGGTCTCAAGCGCGATGATTTGCGTGATCAGCAGGTCTTTACCGGTGGCCCGGTGCAGACCGATCGCGGCTTTGTGCTGCATGAGCCCATGGTCATCGAAGGCGCACCAGAGAACGAATCGGCCTATGCCTCGACCATGACCATTCCAGGCGGCCTGGAGATGACCACGTCCAAGGATGTGCTCGAAGCCCTGTCGGACGGCGCCGGCCCCAAGCGCGTGCTGGTCACGCTGGGCTATTCCTCCTGGGATGAGGGCCAGCTTGAATCCGAAATCGGCGAAAACGCCTGGCTGACCGTGGAAGCCGACCCCGAGGTGATCTTCAGCACCCCGGTGGACGAGCGCTATGACCGCGCTCTGGGCCTGCTGGGCCTGCAGCGCTGGATGTTGTCCCCGGAGTCGGGTCGCGCATGAACGATATTTCCTCTTCCAACAAGGCCGCCGATGCGGCCTTTTCCTCGACTTTTTCCTCGGCCGAAAATGCGGCTGCCAGGTCTGCGGCGGCGCCCGCACCGCAAAAGCCCGAGCTGCCGGCCCATTTCCAGCAGTTCCTGGGCTTTGACTTCGGCATCAAGCGCACGGGCTGCGCCTCGGGCAACCGCGTGCTGGGCGGCGCCAACCCGCTGCCCACCATCAAGGCCGAAGGGGCGGATGCACGCCTGGCCGCAGTGGAAAAGCTGATCCGCGAGTGGCAACCCAATGCCCTGGTGATAGGCGTGCCCTACCACCCCGATGGCGCGGCCCACGAGAACACGGCCCGGGCCCTGAAATTCGGCCGCCAGCTCAGAAGCCGCTTCAAGCTGCCGGTGTACGAGGTGGACGAACGCTACAGCACGACCGAAGCCCTGGCGGGTGGCGCACGCGACGCCGACGCGGCTTCGGCCTGCATCATTCTTGAACAGTTTTTGAGGAGTCTCCCATGAGTGAAACCATTGCGGGTCAGGGCAGCCTGATCCTGGACGCCGAAGCCCTGTATAGCGAGCTGCTGCGCGGCGTGCAGCGCATCATGGGCCCCAATACCCGTCTGGCGGGCATCACCTCGGGCGGTGCCTGGCTGGTCGAGCGCCTGCACAAGGATCTGAACCTCAAGGGCAAGCCCAGCGTGCTGTCTTCCTCGCTGCACCGCGACGATTTTGCCCAGCGCGGCATGGCTTCCAGCGCCCAGACCCAGATCGCCTTCGATGTGAACGGCGCCGATGTGCTGGTCCTCGACGATGTGCTCTACACCGGCCGCACCGTGCGCGCCGTGCTCAACGAACTCTATGACTACGGCCGTCCCGCCAGCGTGCGACTGGCCGTCCTGGTGGACCGTGGCGGGCGCGAGCTGCCCATCCAGGCCGACTTTGCCGCAGCGCGCGTGGCGCTGCCGGCCGACCGTTCCCTGGCGCTGGCGCGCGACGAGGGCGGTGTTTTCCACTTCCGCATTCAAGAGGCCTGATCGTGCTGTACAAGCGCAACCCCCAACTCAACAAGAACGGCGAGCTGATCCACCTGCTCTCCACCGAAGGCCTGTCCAAGGACATCCTGACCCAGATTCTCGACACGGCCAGCAACTTCGTCAGCGTCAACGACCGTGAAGTCAAGAAGGTGCCTCTGCTGCGCGGCAAGAGCGTGTTCAATCTGTTCTTCGAGAACAGCACGCGTACCCGCACCACCTTCGAGATTGCGGCCAAGCGCCTGTCGGCCGACGTGTTCAACCTGGACATCGCGCGCAGCTCGGCCAGCAAGGGCGAGACCCTGCTGGACACCATCGACAATCTCTCGGCCATGGCGGCCGACATCTTTGTCGTGCGCCACAGCGAGTCCGGTGCTCCCTATCTGATCGCCAAGCATGTGGCGCCCCATGTGCATGTGGTCAATGCCGGCGACGGCCGCCATGCCCACCCCACCCAGGGCCTGCTGGACATGTACACCATCCGCCACTACAAGCAGGACTTCTCCAATCTGCGCGTGGCCATCGTGGGTGACGTGCTGCACTCGCGCGTGGCACGCTCGGACATCCACGCCCTGACCACGCTCGGCGCTGCCGAGGTGCGCGTGGTAGGCCCGCGCACCCTGGTGCCCTCGGACATGGCCAGCATGGGCGTGCGCGTCTTCCACAATCTGGAGGAGGGCATCAAGGACTGCGACGTCATCATCATGCTGCGCCTGCAGAACGAGCGCATGAGCGGGGCGCTGCTGCCCTCGAGCCAGGAATACTTCAAGAGCTTCGGCCTGACCGAAAAGCGCCTGGAGCTGGCCAAGCCCGATGCCATCGTCATGCACCCCGGCCCCATCAACCGCGGCGTGGAGATCGACTCCGCCGTGGTGGACGGCCCGCAGGCCGTGATCCTGTCGCAGGTGACCTTCGGTATCGCCGTGCGCATGGCTGTCATGTCGATCGTTGCGGGGAATGAGGCTTGAACACCCCCTGAGCCGCTGCGCGGCTTCCCCCTCTCTCGCTACGCGGGAGGGGGACGACGCCTTCGCTGCGAGGCGGCTCTTGCCTGGCGTCCCTGGCTTGGAGCGCGCCGGTTTTCAGATAAGTAGTATTTTTGTAGCTGCTAGCGCTTGTGTGGCAAGCGCTGGAAGCCAATTTGGTGCCAAACCATGAAGATTCTGATTCGCAATGGCCGGGTGATGGACCCGGCACGAGGTTTCGACCAGCAGGCCGATATCGCCATCGATGGCAGCGTGATCGCCGCCATCGGCACGGTGCCCGAAGGTTTTGTGGCCGAGCGTGAAATCGACGCCTCCGGCCAGTGGGTGCTGCCCGGTCTGGTGGACTTGGCTGTGCGCCTGCGCGAGCCCGGCCACGAGCATGAGGGCATGCTGCAGTCCGAGATGGCGGCTGCCGTGGCCGGCGGCGTGACCAGCCTGGTCTGCCCGCCCGATACCGAGCCCGTGCTCGACGAGCAGGGCCTGGTGGAAATGCTCAAGTTCCGTGCCGAGAAGCAGCACAAGTCGCGCCTGTTCCCCATGGGTGCGCTGACCGTGGGGCTCAAGGGCGAAACGCTGACCGAGATGGCCGAGCTGACCGAGTCCGGCTGCGTGGCCTTCGGCCAGGCGGATGTGCCGCTGTCCAGCATCACCACGCTGAGCCGTGCGCTGAGCTATGCCAACACCTTTGGCTATGCCGTGTGGCTGCGCCCGCAGGACAAGGATCTGGGCAGGGGCGTGGCCGCCAGCGGCGCGCTGGCCACCCGCATGGGTCTGGCCGGGGTGTCCGTGGCGGCAGAGACGATTGCGCTGCACACCATCTTCGAGCTGATCCGTGGCTCGCAGACCCGGGTTCACCTGTGCCGCATCTCCAGCGCCGCCGGCGTGGAGCTGGTGCGCCGAGCCAAGGCCGAAGGTCTGAACGTGACCGCCGACGTGTCCATCAATTCGCTGCTGCTGACCGAGAACGATATCGGCTACTTCGACAGCAGCGCCCGTGTGGTGCCCGTGCTGCGCCAGCAGCGCGACCGCGATGCGCTGTCTGCCGCGCTGGCTGACGGCACCATCGATGCGCTGGTCTCCGATCACTGCCCGGTGGACGAAGACGCCAAGGTGCTGCCTTTTGCCGAAGCCGAACCCGGTGCGACCGGCGTGGAGCTGCTGCTGTCCATTGCCGTGAAGTGGAGCCGCGACTACAAGGTGCCGCTGAACCGCGCACTGGCTGTCGTGACTTCGGCACCCGTGGCCGTGCTGGGTAGCGCCCTGGGCGAGCAGCAGTCCCAGCTGGGGCAGCTCAATGCGGGCGGCGTGGCAGATCTGTGCATCGTCGACCCCGAGGCTGAGTGGACGGTCGATCCCAAGGCGCTGCAAAGCCAGGGCAAGAGCACGCCATTCAACGGTTTCGAACTGCCGGTGCGTGTGGTAACGACTATCGTTGACGGCGCTGTCGCTTATCAACGATAGGCTCCCCCTGAGCGGCTTTGCCGCTTCCCCCTCTCTCGATGCGTTTCATCGGGAGGGGGACGACACCTTCGGTGCGCGGCGGCGCTTCCTCGGTGCCTCTGACTTTGCATTGTGCCGGTCTTAGGCGCTTGCCGGTTTCAAGTTGCAGCAACTGAGTCACAACGAGCCGCTACACTGTTTGAAAATCATGGCAAACGGCTTGCAAAAAATCAAAACCGGCTCGCGTGCGGTATGGCGCGGACTGCGTCTGCTGGCCCATGTGGCCAAGGGCGCCTGGATCGTGGCGTTTCGCTTTCCACAGCTGCACTATCTGCAGCAGCACGAGCATGTGCAGGCATGGGCTGCAACCTTGCTGCTGCGCGCTGGTGTTCAGCTGGAGATCAAGGGGCAGCCACCGGCCAAAGGGCCGGTACTCATGGTCAGCAACCATATCTCCTGGCTCGATATTCCGCTGCTGCACGCGGCGCGCCATTGCCGCTTTATCTCCAAGTCCGACGTCAAGGGCTGGCCCATCATCGGCACGCTGGCGACGGCTGCGGGCACGCTCTACATCCAGCGCAGCTCGCGCCGCGATGCGGTGCGCATGGTGGGAGCCATGGCAGAGGCCTTCAAGCGCGGCGAAATCCTTGCCGTCTTTCCAGAAGGGACGACGGGCGATGGACGCAGCCTGCTCTCGTTTCACTCCAATCTGCTCGAAGCCGCCGTGCAATGCGATGCGCCGGTGCAGCCCGTGGGGCTGCGCTTTGTCGACGGCAAGACAGGCGGCACCAGCTATGCCGCCACCTATGTGGGCGATGAGACCCTGCTGGGCTCCATCTGGCGCGTGCTTTGCTCGGACCAGCTGATTGCCGTGGTGCACTATGGCGAGGCGCAGAGCGCACAAGGGCGCGACCGCCGCGCCTGGGCCAAGGACTTGCACACCGAGGTGGACCGCCTGCGCAGCGCATGAAGGCTGCAAGTCTGCCTGGAGCAGAAGCTCTTTGCAGGCCATGCTGTCTTCAGGATTTGGACATCGGAATGTAGTCCAGCGGCAGGGCGGTAGTCCACTTGATTTGCTCCATGGCAAAGCTCGATGACACACCTGAGAGTTCTATGCCTTTGACCAGGCGTTTGTACACGGCGTCATAACTCTGGACATCGGGCACGACCACTCGCAGCAGGTAGTCGATGTCGCCGCTCATGCGATAGAACTCCACGATTTCGGGAATGTCGTCAATCACTCGCGTGAGCTTGTGCATCCATTGATCGTTGTGCTGGGTGGTGCGAATGGAGACAAAGACCGTGACCCCTAGATTGAGCTTTTGTGGCGATAGCAGGGCCACGCGCTTTTGGATATAGCCCTCTTGCTCAAGTCGCTGCAGCCGCCGCCAGCACGGTGTGGAGGAGAGGTGAACAGCTTCGCTCAGTTGCTGCAAGGAGAGGCTGGAGTCCTCTTGAAGCAAGGATAGGATTTTTATGTCTATGCGGTCCATGAAAAATTTTTCTCAAAGAATAAATATTATTAGAAATATTTTGCATGAATTTAAAATAGCAGTCTGAGAATTAAATCCCTTTTCTAGCGGGTAGTTCCTAGACTGGAGGCATTACAAGACTTAATTGATGCCCTCCTACATGTCCACTGCACACCAGGCCTCCACTCTCTTGGCGCATGCCGCACGCCGGCCAGAGCTTCACCATGGGATGGTGAATACGCCGATTTACCGAGGCTCCACCATCATCTCGACAAGCCTTGCGCAGTGGGAGAGTCGCAAGCGGCCTGACAACCCCTATGCCTCCTATGGGCGGTTTGGGACGCCGACCACGGGTGCACTGGAAGAAGCGATGGCCGAAGCTGAGGGGGGCTTTCGCTCCATCGTCCTGCCCTCCGGTCTGGCCGCCTGCACGCACGCCATTCTGGCGCTGGTCAGTACAGGGGATCATGTATTGCTGCCCGACAGCGTGTACGGCCCGACCCGCGCCTTCAGCGAGCGCGTGCTGGCACGTTTTGGAATCGAAGCCGAGTTCTACGATCCCTGCATCGGTGCGGGCATTGCCACACAGATGCGCAAGAGCACACGTGTTGTGTTTGTGGAGGCTCCAGGCTCGGGCACTTTCGAGATGCAGGACATTCCGGCCATTGCCGCGCAGGCTCATGCCGTGGGTGCCTATGTGGTGATGGACAACACCTGGGCCACACCGTTGTTCTTCAAGCCTTTCGAGCATGGTGTGGATGTCTCGGTGCAGGCAGGAACCAAGTACATCGTGGGCCATTCGGATGCCATTCTTGGTGTGGCTACTGCCAACGAGCGGGCCTGGCCGCTGCTGCAAAAGGGCGTGCAGGACTTTGGTCAGACCATTGGGCCGGACGACATTTTCCTGGCTCTGCGTGGCATGCGTACGCTGCCATTGCGCATGCAGCATCACTGGGCCACAGGGCTGCACCTGGCGCAGATGCTGCAGCAGCATCCGATGGTGCAGCGTGTCATGCACCCTGCGCTACCGCAGGACCCAGGCCATGCCTTGTGGAAGCGTGACTTCACCGGTGCCAGCGGACTCTTTTCGATTGCATTGCGCCCTATGGAACGCCAGGCCCTGGCGACCTTCATCGACAGCTTGCAGCTGTTTGGTATTGGTTTGTCCTGGGGCGGTTATGAAAGCCTGGTGCTACCCATGGACGCACCAAGGCGCAATACCCAGACTTGGGATCTGAAGGGGCCGCTGGTGCGCATCCATGCAGGGCTGGAGGATGCCGGTGATCTGGCCGCTGATCTGTGTCAGGCGCTGGAGGCAGCCGAACGGCTGATTCCAGATACAGAGCGGGCTTTAGTTGCAGTTGGATAAACGCCGACTGCTCGAATGACCCTTGAATAATTTTTAACGAACTCCAAGGAGACAAGCATGTCCTCGATTACACGTCGCAGCTTTGCATGGGGTGCAGCCGCTTTGCTGGCTGGAGCCCCGGCTTTGTCGCAGGCCCAGGCAGGGAGCTACCCCGCCGGCAATACGCCGATTCGCATCGTGGTTCCTTACGCTGCCGGTGGCTCGTCCGACTTTGTCGCACGACTGCTGGTACGCAAGATGGGTGACAACATGAAGCACAGCTTCATTGTGGATAACCGTCCCGGTGGCAACACCATCATTGCTGCCGAGCATGTGTCCAAGGCCAAGCCAGATGGCTACACCATCTACCTGATTGGTGAGCTGACCCATGCCTCGCTGCAGGCTCTCAACAAGAAGCTGCCTTTTGACCCGGTCAAGGACTTTTCCGGCATTACCAACCTGGTGGAGTCGCCGTTGGTGATCTCCGTGCCCAAGTCGTTCCCGGCGTCCACCCTGAAAGAGTTCGTGGACTATGCCAAGGCTCATCCAGCAGAGGTGAACTTCGGCTCGGCCGGGCTGGGCAATACCCTGCATCTGGCAGGTGAGAACTTCTCGGGCCAGACCGGGGTGCAACTCAATCACGTGCAGTACAAGGGTGCATCGCAGGCGATCCTGGATTTGCTGGCGGGGCGCATACAGGTCATGTTCGATCTGCCCCAGACACCGCTGCCTCATATTCAGGCCGGCAAGCTCAAGGCACTGGCGGTGACATCGGCCCAGCGCCTTCCCATGCTGCCCGCAGTGCCCACGACGACCGAAGCAGGCTTTCCTTCTTACCGTTTTGTGACCCGCATTGGTGTGGCAGCGCCCGGTGGTACACCCCAGCCCATCCTGGACAAGCTGTATGCCGAGATCAGCAAGGTTGTGGCTGACCCTGAGTTTCGTACTGCGGTGGAAGGCCAGGCCATGTTCCCGGCACCCAGCGCATCGCCAGCGGCCTACCAAAAGCGTCTGCAAGACAGCATGGCCACGGTGGGTGAGCTGCTGCGCGGTGCGAATGTGCAACCCCAGTAAACGCGGGCGCATGGTTCAGAACGCTTTTTTCAGCTCCACGCTGCCTGCTTTCCCTTTTTGAGATTTCCCCGGAACATGAATAAACGTCAACGCTTTCTTGCTGCAGTTAAAGGCCAGCCTGTCGATCGAGCACCTGTCACGGCATGGGTGCACTTTCTCTCCGACCACCTCAGCGGCAGCAAGTCCGCCGACCTGCATATTGAGTTTCTGCGCGAGTACCAATGGGATGTGCTCAAGGTCATGAATGACTATCGCTACCCCGTGCCGGCGGGTGTGCAGACTCTGGACAGCGCCGAGAGCCTGCGTGCCTACACGCGCATCTCGCTCAAGGACCCGGGCTTTGTGGCCCAGCTCGAATGTCTGCAGCGCATTCAGGATGCCTGCCCGGAGACACCGCTGCTCGAGACCGGTTTCGAGCCTTTCCAGCAGATCGTGCGCAATATCGGCTTTTCTCAAGGCCCTCGCATGTATGCCCATCGCGGCGAGGCGCTGGCTGCGCTGGAAGTCGTGACCGAGGTGATGTGCGAGTACATGGCTGCCGTCAAGGCACTGGGTATTGAGGGCATGTTCCTGTCTATCAACGGAGCCATGCCTGCTCATATGGCACGCGGGGCCACCGAGGAGCAGCATGAACAATTCCAGAAGCCTTTTACGGTTGCCGTGCTGAAGGCCGCCGAAGGCATGGCACGCGTGCTGCACGTGCATGGAAGTGCGCTGGAGATGGAGCGCATTGGCGGCTACCCCTTTGAAGTGCTCAGTGTTTCGGATCGTCTGCCCACCAACCCCAGCCTGTCCCAGTTGCGTGCCATGACCGACAAGTGTCTGATGGGCGGTATCGACGAAACGCGCATTCAGGAGCGCACACTGCCCGAAATCGCTGCAGAAATCGATGACTGCCTGCAGCAGGTGGGCAGTCAGAACTTCATTCTGGCTCCTGGCTGCACCATCCCGTCGTTCACCTCGCAGCGCAATCTGCATTTCCTGCGCGACTACACCAGTGGGCAGGCCTGATGTCCGGCAGTTGGCAGCGCGAGCGGGCAAACGTGCGCGCTGGCAATGTCGGGCGGTGCCTGGCTACCGTGATGGCCGCTGTTGCTTGCAGCATCACTTTGCGCCTGTACTCTTTGTCGCGTCAGCGGCATTCTTTCCGCAGAACTGATCATATAAAAATGACTCAAAACAATGTTTCACGCCCTCTGCTGGCGCTTAAAGATCCCTCTTTGCTGCGTGCCGATGCACTGGTGAACGGGCAGTGGCTGTCCGCCCCTTCACGCTTTGCTGTGTATGACCCCGCTACGGGCGAGCATCTGCTTGATGTAGCGAACCTGACAGTAGAGCAGGCCCGGCAGGCTATTGATGCAGCCGAAGCAGCAGGCTTGGAATGGCGTCGCAAGACCGCCAAGGAGCGCAGCCAGCTGCTACGCCGCTGGTTCGATCTGCTCCAGCAAAACGCGGATGATCTGGCCCGCATCATGACGGCGGAGCAAGGCAAGCCCTTGGCTGAGGCTCGCGGTGAAGTGACCTATGCCGCCAGTTTTGTGGAGTGGTTTGCGGAAGAAGCCAAGCGCATCAACGGCGAGACGCTGCCCACCTTTGACAACAACCGCCGTTTGCTGGTGTTGCGCCAGGCTATTGGCGTGTGCGCCGCGATCACGCCCTGGAACTTTCCTCTGGCCATGATTACCCGCAAGGTCGCTCCGGCGCTCGCTGCGGGCTGCACCGTGGTGGTCAAGCCGGCAGAGCTGACACCATTGACTGCACTGGCAGCGGCCGAGCTGGCCGTGCGCGCTGGTATTCCGGCAGGTGTGATCAACGTGCTGTGTGCCGACAGCAACAACTCCATTGCCATTGGCCGCCTGCTTTGTGCGAGCGACATCGTGCGTCATCTGAGCTTTACTGGCTCCACGGAAGTGGGTCGTATTCTCATGGCCCAGTGCGCACCCACGGTCAAGAAGCTGTCGTTGGAGCTGGGTGGCAATGCACCCTTCATCGTTTTTGACGATGCAGATCTGGATTCCGCTGTGGAAGGTGCGTTTGCCAGCAAGTTTCGCAACTCTGGACAGACCTGTGTCTGCACCAACCGTTTTTATGTGCAGGACGGTGTGTATGAGGCGTTTGTCGAAAAATTTGCGCAGCGCGTCCGTCAGGCCCGTGTGGGTAATGGTTTTGAGGATGGCGTGGTGCAGGGGCCGCTGATTGAAGAAGCTGCTCTGGTGAAGGTGCAGCGCCACATTGACGATGCATTGGCAGGCGGTGCGCGCGTGGTGGCGGGCGGTAACCGCCTGAGCAATCTGGGCAGCGGTCAGTTCTTTGAGCCAACGGTTCTTGCCGATGTCACGGCCGGCATGGTCTGTGCGCGTGAGGAAACCTTTGGGCCGCTGGCTCCGGTGTTGCGCTTTCATACCGAGCGGGAAGTCATTGCCGCTGCCAATGTGACCGAGTTTGGCCTGGCAAGCTATGTCTACACCCGTGATGTGGGCCGCATCTTCCGTGTGGGTGAAGAGCTGGAGTTCGGCATGGTGGGCGTGAATGTCGGTATTTTGGCAACCGAACATGTGCCTTTCGGTGGCGTCAAGCAGTCGGGCCTGGGCCGTGAAGGATCGCATCACGGGATTGATGACTATGTGGAAATCAAGTACCTGTGCGTGGGAGATGTATTGACCGGTGCCTGAGGCAGATCAGGTCTGCTGCGCTGTTGAAGGGCATCTGGTGCGCGCGACGTGAAGAGTGCAGCCACTAGGCCGCGCTGTGTGCCCAAGCTCAGGGCTCAGCGTGGTCTGAAAGTACCTTCTCAGTGTGTCGGCGGGCCTGGCCGCAGACCACGCAGGCATGGACCTGCATGGGGCCATTGGTGGCTGGCATGGCTACACTGCAGCCATGAGCACAAGTACAGACACCCCCGTGAATCGCCCTGACATCACCATTTTCCACAACAACCGCTGCAGCAATTCGCGCGGCGCGCTGGCGCTGCTGCGCGAGCATGGCATCGAGCCCAATATCGTGGATTACATCGCCACGCCGCTGACGGCGCCAGAGTTGGCAGAGCTGGTGGCACACCTGGGCGTTGCGGTGCGTGACTTGTTGCGTACCAAGGAAGCTCAGTTCAAGGAACTGGGCCTGGATAACGCAGCGGTCAGCGATGTCCAGCTGATTCAGGCCGTGGCTGCGCATCCGGTGCTGCTCAATCGACCCATTGTGGTCACCCCCAAGGGGGCCAAGCTTTGTCGCCCGCCAGAGTTGGTGCTGGAGCTGATCTGAGCGAGGCAGGTGGCAGATTGAAAATGGCCTGAACTCATTGAACTGCAGATGCAGGCTGCTTCTGGCCCAGGTGCATTGGTGAATACCTCAAGCGCCTAAGTCTCGCCTAAGTGTGGACGTTCAAACTTCCCTTCAACGACACCGATCCGGTGCTTTTTTGAAAGGATGACCATGAACACAATTCTGTCCACACCTCGCCGACTGGTGATGGCTCTGGTGGCTGCAGGTGCGATTGGCGCACTGGGCGCCACCGGCGCCGGCCTGGTGGGAACCCGCAGCGCTGCCCAGGCGCAGGTGACGCAATCTGCAGCGGCTGCGCAGCCCGCAGCGCTTAACCTGCCTACGGTGAATGCTCCCAATTTTGCGGATATCACGGCGCGCAACGGCGCGGCCGTGGTCAATATCAGCGTGGTGGGGTCCTCTCGTGCCATGAGCGACGATGAAGGCGACCAGACCAGCGAACGCCAGCAACAGGGCCCGGGCATCAGCCCCGACGATCCCTTCTTTGAATTCTTCCGCCAGTTCGGCATTCCAGGCATGCCCGGTGGTCAGGGCATGGGGCCACGTGCGCAGCAGCCCGATACACCCATGCGCGGACAGGGCTCGGGCTTTATCGTGTCCAGCGATGGCGTGATTCTGACCAACGCCCATGTGGTGCATGGCGCCAAGGAGGTGACGGTCAAGCTCAACGACCGTCGCGAGTTCAGGGCCAAGGTGCTGGGAGCCGACCCCAAGACCGATGTGGCGGTACTCAAGATTGACGCAAGCGGCCTGCCCACGGTCAAGCTGGGTCAGACCAGCCAGCTGCGTGTGGGCGACTGGGTGCTGGCGATCGGCTCGCCCTTCGGCTTTGAGAACAGCGTGACGGCTGGCGTGGTGAGTGCCAAGGGGCGCTCTCTGCCTGACGACTCCTTTGTGCCTTTTCTGCAGACGGATGTGGCGATCAACCCCGGAAACTCTGGGGGCCCGCTGTTCAACGCACAGGGCGAGGTCGTGGGTATCAACAGCCAGATCTACACCCGCTCGGGCGGGTATCAAGGGGTGTCGTTTGCGATTCCCATCGAACTGGCAACCCGAGTGCAACAGCAGATTCAGGCAACGGGTAAGGCACAGCATGCCAAGCTGGGCGTGAGTGTGCAGGAGGTCAATCAGGCCTTTGCCGATTCCTTCAAGCTGGATAAGCCCGAAGGTGCATTGGTGGCCAGTGTCGAAAAGAATGGCCCTGCCGCCAAGGCCGGACTGGAACCAGGCGATGTGGTGCGCAAGGTGGATGGCAAGCCCGTTGTTGGTTCGGGCGATCTGCCAGCCTTTATCGGCCAGGCCTTGCCGGGGCAGAAAGTAACGCTGGAAGTCTGGCGCAAGGGTGAATCCAAGACTCTGAGTGCGACCCTGGGCGATGCCAGCGATAAGGCGGTGAAGGTGGCCAAGTCTTCACCCGATGGAGACAAGGGCAAGCTGGGACTGGCGCTGCGCCCCCTGCAGCCAGAGGAGAAAAAGCAGATTGGTGTGGACACCGGCCTGCTGGTGGCTCAGGCCAGCGGCCCGGCTGCAGCAGCAGGCATCAGCCAGGGAGATGTGCTGCTGTCCATTAATGGAGCACCTGCCGGAAATATCGATGAGGTGCGGGCCGCAGTCGCCAAAGCGGACAAGACCGTGGCTGTGCTGATCTGGCGTGATGGCAACAAAATCTTTGTGCCGGTGCGACTGGGCTGATAGACGCACTTAATAAGCAGAAACCGCAACCTCCCGGGTTGCGGTTTTTCTTTATCTGCTTTTATTGATTTAAAACAAAAAATATATGAATAAATGAATATCCGATGATTTTTTACATAATGTTGTCATATTTCAAGAAGTAACGAGTTTCAGGAGAGGTAATGCCATAGACTGTCGAGTTGACGTATTCATTTGTCTTTTTGACGTCATGTGGTGGCGATTCAGCTTGACCGCAAATACATCGTGACGGCTCCTCGGAGCAGGCGTTGCGACGGGAGGAGTTTTTGAATCAGCAACACAGTCTGCAGGTGCAAGGCCTGGGCGCTTCATTTGGTCAACGTGTGGTTCTGGCTGAAGTGGATTTCACGCTGCCGCAATCAGGCGTAACCGCATTGCTGGGTCCTGCGGGCACGGGCAAGTCCACGCTGCTGCGCACGCTGGCCGGGCTGAATGCGAGCAATCCGCGCTTTCGCAGCTGGGGACAGGTGGTCTATGCCGATCGGCCATTGGACATGCCTTGGAGCGCCAACGGCGTGCAGGCCTTGCCGGGCCTGGTACAGCAGCATGCCCGGCTCATGCGCGCCAACACCTTGGATGCACTGATCGAGAAGGCGCGCCAGAGGGATCCGCGTGCGCCACTGGAGTGGCGCCATTGGGTGAGCGAGCAGCTGCAGCACTATGGACTGGCCGAGCTGGCCCAGATGCTGGACAAGCCCACCATGCTGTTGAGTGCGGTGCAGCAACGCGCCGTGGCCATTTTGCGTGAGGCCTGGGCCAAGCCGGCGGTGTTGATGATCGATGAGCCCACGGCCGAGCTGGAGGGCTATGAGGCATTTTTGCTGCTGGACGTGATCAGGCAGATCGGTCAGCAGCGCAGTGTGCTGCTGATCACGCATCAGCAGCAGCATGCCCAGGCTGCTGCGCAGCAGATGCTGTTGCTCGCAGGCGGGCGTATCCAGGAAGCCGCAGCAATGGCTGCGTTCACTCAGCGGCCGCTCAGTGCCGCCGGTCAGCAATTCCTGCGTACCGGCAGCTGCGCTGTCCCCATGCCGGGTACCCCCTTGAATGAGCTGGCCGACGATGTGCTGCCGCCACCTCCCTTGCCTGCCGCTGCCTTGGCGGCCATTGCCGAATTTTCCGACCTGCCTGCATCTGCGGCGGTCGTGAGTGAGGTCGTGGCTCCCCTCAAACTGGAGCCCGTGCTGCCTGCGTCAACGTCGGTCTCTGCGCCTGAACCTGCTCTGCCGCAACCGGCAGCGGTCGCGTCATCTGGCCTGTCCCCCGCAGCCCGCTATCAGCCTCGCACCCCGAATGCGGCTGTGCTGATGGAAATGCAGCCATTGCTGGCTGCTGAAAATGCCATGCCAGCCAGCCGCGGCCCGAACGGATTTTCCTGGCTGGTGCCAGGGAGGCTGGCAGGTACGCCCTGGCCGGGCGTGGTGCACGACATGGACGCCGACCTCAGAGCTCTGAGCCGTTGCGGTATCACCATGCTGATCACGCTGACGGAAAAGGACTTCCCGCAGGATGCCTTGACCCGCAATGGGCTCAAGAACTTTCACCTGCCGGTCTATGACCAAGAGCCACCGACAGTGGCTCAGATGCAGATGCTGCTGGCACGCATGTCGGTCGCCCTGCGCCGTGGAGAAGTGCTTGCCGTGCACTGCCTTGCTGGATTGGGCCGCACCGGAACCGTGCTTGCCGCCTGGCTGGTGCGCGAGGGCCTGACTGCCGAAGAGGCGCTGCGCCGTGTGCGATTGATTGATGCTCAGTATGTGCAATCCGAGGCGCAGGAAGCGCTTCTTTATGAATTCGAAAACGCACTGCTGCAAAAGATGGCGTGATGTTTTCAAGACCACCAAAGCATGGCCGCTGCGGACTGCAAACGGCCATGACACGAAAGATTAGCAACAGGAAAGTGAGAGCGTAATGAGTTTGGATACCGTATTGACGAAGGCCGTGGCTTCGGTCCCTGAGTGCTTGGCCGCTGGTTATGTGGATGCTGCTTCGGGCATGTTGCTGTCGATTCGCACCGTGGACTCCCATCCGCGTGAGGTGATTGATCTGGTGGCGGCGGCTACGGCCGACCTGTTCAACGGCCCCAATATCTCCATGATCGAGACCTTGTTCAAGCGTTCGCGCGGCCTCAGTGATGATGGTCACCACTATTTTCAGGAAATCATCGTCAACAGCGATAACCTGATTCACGTCTTTCTGCGTAGCAAGGCAGTGCCCGACTATGTGGCAGTCTTTGTCTGTCGCCGTACCGCCAACCTGGGCATGGCATTGACCAAGGCTCGCATGGCGATGCCCGGCATCGAAGCTGCGGTGTAACCGGCAGCTCCTCATGTGAGGTGGCGGCTTGCCCGCTTGGGGTGGGGCTGCCTCGCTTGCCGCCTTGCGGGCATGCAGGCTGCGTGCGATGCACCCTTTGTTTCTGGTGCTGGGCATTCCTGCTGTAGCGGCGCTATCCTTGCGCCATGCGTTTACTGCTCGTTGAAGATGACACCATGATCGGCCAGGCCGTGCTGGCGCTGCTGCGCGGTGAGGGCTATGTGGTGGACTGGGTTCAGGATGGAGCCCAGGCCGATACGGCCTTGCATGGCCACCAGTACGATCTGGTGCTGCTCGATTTGGGATTGCCCAAGCTTGATGGCTTGCAGGTGCTGCGTCAATTGCGGGCCCGAAAGGATGCCACGCCTGTGCTGGTTGCCACTGCACGTGATGCTGTGCGTGATCGCATTGCCGGACTGGATGCCGGGGCCGATGACTATGTCGTCAAGCCCTATGACATGGATGAGTTGCTGGCGCGCATGCGTGCGCTTGCGCGCCGTGCGGCCGGACATCTGGAGGCGGTGTACGAACATGGCGGCGTCATGCTGAACCCCAATACTCGCGAGGCCAGCGTGAATGGCCAGCCGGTTACTTTGTCCGGTCGTGAATGGGCAGTGTTGCAGGCATTGCTGGCAAGGCCGGGGGCCACGCTGTCACGTCAGCAAATCGAAGACAAACTCTATGGCTGGGGCGATGAGGTCAGCAGCAATGCGGTGGAGGTCTATATCCACGGGTTGCGGAAGAAGCTCGGCGCTGCAGCGGTGCTCAATGTGCGCGGTCTTGGTTATATGGTGCCCAGGCCATGAGCGAAAACCAAGCATTTCGGCGGTTGAAGCTACCTGGCTCGCTGGGCGGGCGTCTGTTGCTTTTCATCGGCATGGCGATTTTGATGGTGGCCGTGCTGCAAGGGGTGTTTGCCTATCGCAATGCACTGGCGCAGACCGATACGCTGTTCGACTACCAGATGCAGCAGACGGCGTTTGCGCTGCGGGCGGGTCTGCCGGTCGATGCCAAAGGCAGGCCGCAGGGAACGCCGCCCGAAGATGAAAACAACGAGTTCATCGTCCAGGTCTGGACCAATGAGGGACTGAGAATCTTCGAGTCGGCTCTGGGCGATGCCTTGCCCCAGATGGCCGTGCTGGGCTTTGCCGATGTGCCTGCGCGTGGCACGACCTACCGTGTGTTCTCACTGCAGACACGCTCTCAGGTGATTCAGATCGCACAGGACATGCGCGTGCGTCAGATGCTCGCGCGTGAAGCCGCCTGGCGCAGCTTGCTGCCTGTGGTGTTGCTGTTGCCGCTGCTGGCGCTGGCCGTGTGGTGGGTGATTCGCCGTTCACTGACTCCCGTGCAGCGTGTGCGCAGGGAGTTGGCCCTGCGTCAGCCCCAGGATCTGGCACCCGTGGCGGAGCATGATCTGCCGGATGAGATGCGCCCGTTGGTAGAGGAGCTTAACAGCCTGCTGCATCGCGTACGGCAGGCTTTTGAGGCCCAGCAGAATTTCGTGGCAGATGCTGCGCATGAGCTGCGCTCGCCGCTGGCCGCGTTGCAGCTGCAATTGCAGCTGCTGCGCAAAGCGACGGACAGTGCCGAGCGCGAGTCGGCGCAGGCCCGTCTGGCGCAAGGGATCGAGCGCGCCAGGCGACTGGTGGAGCAGTTGCTTGCATTGGCCAGGCAGGAAGCCAGGCCACAGACTGAAGATGCGCCGCTGGCTGACTTGCGCGTGCTGGTCGAGCAGGCCCTGGCTGATGCCGCGCCGGCTGCCCAGGCCAAGGGGCTGGACATGGGCCTGAGTGAAGACCCGCAGCAGCAGTCCGCATTCAGCGTGGCCGCAGACGCCGAGGCACTGGCGGTGTTACTGCGCAATCTGCTGGACAACGCGATCAAATACGTTCCCGCAGGGGGACGAGTCGATGTGGGCTGGTTGCAGGACGAGCACGGACGTGCACTGGTGGTGGAAGACTCGGGCCCCGGCATTGCACCGGCCGAGCGTCAGCGGGTCCTGCATCGTTTTGTGCGCGGTCAGGGGGCTGGTGGCATGGCCGGTGGCAGTGGCCTGGGCCTGGCCATTGCGCAAAGCATTGCACAAAGCAGCGGTGCCCAGCTGTGGCTTGACGAGTCGCCGCAACTGGGCGGTTTGCGTGTCAGGGTCCTGTGGCCTCAGTCCTAGGGTCTGTTGAGATTTGATTTTTACCTTCCGGGGTGGCGTCACAATCGCGCTGTGATGCGATACGTTTTGACAGATGAACAATGGGCTCGTATGAGCCCATTGTGTCTAGGGAAGATTGGGGATCGAGGACGCAGTGGCTCCAACAATCGACTGTTCTTGGAAGCAGTGCTTTGGGTTGCGCGTACAGGTAGCCCTTGGCGAGATCTGCCGCCTGAATTTGGCAAGTGGAACACCGTCTTCAAACGGTTTCGCGACTGGGTCAAAGCTGATGTCTTTCAAAAGCTGTTTGACGCGGTCAGCGATCAACCGGACATGGAATACGTGATGGTGGATGCAACGATTGTGCGAGTGCACAGGCATGGACAGGGTGCAAAAGGGGGTCTGCGAGCCAGGCCATAGGTCGCAGTCGAGGTGGTTTGACCACCAAGATATTGGCGCTGACGGATGCCCTTGGAAACTTGATCCGATTTGTGTTGCTGCCAGGCCAACGGCATGATCTTCAAGGTGTAGAACAGCTGCTCGAAGGCATAGACCTGCGGACATTGCTGGCCGACAAAGCGTTTGACGCAGACTGGCTGAAGCAACACTTGCTGGCACAGGGTTGCCAAGTGGTGATTGCACAAAAGGCCAATCGTCGAGCGCCCTTGCAGATTGATATAGAGGTCTACAAGTGGCGGCACTTGATCGAGAACTTCTTTTGCAAGCTCAAGGAGTTCAAGCGCATTGCAATGCGCAGCGACAAGACAGACAGCAGCTTCGCTGCTGTCATCACGCTGGCATCGGCTGTGATCAATTCACGTTAAATCTCAACACGTCCTAGTCTGACAATCGATTGCTTGAAAATATGGGCGTTGGGATCTGGTTTTCATTGCAAGATTGAAAGATAGTCTCAGTCGAATGAAAGTGATGATGCCTAGACTTTCGGCTTTGCTTGAGCTGCTGCACTTGTCGTGCGGCCGTACCCCCAAATTGCACCATGCCATCAATTATTCAACGCCTTTCCCAGACCGTCTCCGCATCTCAGAATCTGCCCAGCTTCACGCGACCTCTGCTGGAAATCATGGTGGAAGTGACTGATCTGGAGTCGGCCTATCTCACCACCGTGGATGAGGCACGTGGTATTCAGAATGTTCTGTACTCCCTCAATACGGGAGGAATGAAGATTCCTGAAGGGTTGGAGGTGCCCTGGCACGACACCTTGTGCAAGCGGTCGCTCGATGAAGGGCGTACCTTTACTGACAATGTCGGCGAGTGCTGGGGCGACTCGGATGCAGCGCGTCAACTGGGTATCCAGACTTATGTGAGCACGCCCGTGCGTTTTTCCAATGGTGCGCTGTTCGGCACTTTGTGTGCAGCCAGCGACCATTCCGTCGCGCTGGCAGCAGAGGCCGAGGATTTGCTGCGCCTGTTTGCCAAGATCATTGCAGGTTTTGCCGAGCGCGAGCAACTGGTGAGATCGCTGCAGCATGCCAACGAGGAGCTGGCCTCGTTGGCCATGCTCGATTCCCTGACTGGATTGCCCAATCGTCGCTGCGTGACCGAGGAGCTAAACCGGCTCATTGCTCATTGCCGCCGCACCCGTGAATGGGTGCTCGTAGGCTTTGTGGATCTTGACCGCTTCAAGCAGATCAATGACCAGTTTGGTCATGAGGCTGGGGATGCGTTGCTGCGTGCCATGGCCGAGCAATTGCGAGCAGGACTGCGCAGCAGTGACATGCTGGCTCGTTTCGGTGGCGATGAATTCGTCATGGTCGGTGCAGGGCCTTTGCTGGATGAAGACGCTGAAGCCGTGATCAGGGAGATGCAGTTGCGACTGAGCAAAGCCTCTGCCGCCAGCTTGCAATTGGCCGACGGACGTGAGATCGAGTACGCAGGAGCCAGCGTGGGCATGGTCTGTTTGATACCCGATGACACCGATGTGGATGATGCTTTGCAGAAAGCCGATGCTGCGATGTACAAAGTGAAAGCCGCAAGGCAGAGACTGCCTG